>WFNH01000097.1 GCA_015488685.1 Marinosulfonomonas sp. | reverse complement strand
CCACAGATTGGCTCTGGACATACAACAACGACCGGCCCAACATGGCCATCGGCGGGATCACGCCCGCGATGAAACTGAAACACGCCGCGTAATTCTACGAGCGGACCCCATTAAAAATGGGGGGATTACCCTGGCACTGATCACACCGACAGATCCTGCAAATCCCAAACCGCAGTCAGAGACTTACCTCCAATCCGTTGCAATCGCGCCATCGTCGCGCCCAATGCCACCGGGTCCATCTCGTCTGCGCAATGGCACACATCGCGCGCCACATCGGCCAGCCGCTGCATCCCGACCTGTTCGGCAATACCGATCAGGCTTTTGGCCCCTTTGCGCAAAGCCGCTAACCTGTAAGCACGATATGCCTCGTCAAGCCGCGCCAGCCGTACGGCCAGTTCCTCCATCGCGCGGCAGACCACATCCTGCGCGCCGGTTTCCCCCAGTTGCACATATAATTCCGCCAGCCGGTCGGACTCCAACCGCACCTTTTCTTCAAATACAAGCACCGCAATTTGCTGCATGCTTTCACCCTCCGGTTCTATGCCCCACGTCGTGCAAGAGCATCGCCAAAGGCTCCTTAGAAAAGGTTTCCGCCAATGCCAGAAATAACTCGAATTTCGGTCAAATGCACCTTAGTTAGATAAGAACCAAGACGCCATCAAGGAGCGCCAATATGGAACACGCCAAACCGCTGCCGAATTATCTGGCAAAACGCTATTATGGTTGGAAAGCAACGTCATTCGAGGAAAACAAGGTCTGGTATCGGCATCTGGCGGAAGAAGGGCAGCGTCCGCGGGCAATGGTAATTTCCTGTTGTGATAGCCGTGTGCATGTCACGTCTTTGTTCGGTGCGGACCAAGGGGAATTTTTTATCCACCGCAATATTGCCAATCTGGTGCCCCCTTATGCGCCCGATGGTGATCATCACGGCACATCTGCTGCACTGGAATTTGCTGTAACCTCGTTGAAGGTTGTGCATCTGATCGTGATGGGCCATTCAAATTGCGGCGGGGTGAATGGATGTTATGATATGTGTTCGGGGCAAGCCCCCGAACTGGAAAAAAAATCCAGCTTTGTCGGGCGGTGGATGGATATCCTGCGCCCCGGCTTTAACCGGGTTCAGGATATGAACCTTGATGATGAAGCCGAAGCCCGCCATCAGCTGGAAAAAGCGTCCGTAGTTATTTCGCTGGAAAACCTGCTGACATTCCCTTTTGTCAAAAGCGCAATCGAGGGCGAAACCCTAAGTCTGCATGGCCTGTGGCATGATATTGCCGAAGGGGGACTACAGCAATATGACCCCGAAACCGATATGTTTGTCGATGTCTGAAGGGATGCAGAATCGCCCCTATTGGTGGGATGATTCCGGTCTGCCGGACGCAGGGCTATCACTTGATCCGCAAACCCTGCCGGATATGGTTGACACCATGATCATCGGGGCTGGTTATAGCGGGTTATCGGCCGCTTTGACGCTGGCGCGGGCGGGGCGGGATGTGACGGTGATTGATAGCGATATGATCGGCTATGGATGTTCATCCCGCAATGGCGGACAGATCGGGCCTTCGTTTCACAAGCTGGGGGTTGCGGGGCTGACGGCTGCCTTTGGTCAGGCCAAGGCGACGGCGATATTGCGTGAGTCGATGGACTCGTTAACCTATCTGAAAAACCTGATCGCGAACGAGCGGATTGATTGCGATATGCAGGCGGAATCGGGCCGTTTCAAAGGGATTTCCCGCGCCAGCCATTACGAGGAAACCGCCCGCAGTAACGAAGCCTTGGCCAAGGCGGTTGGCTTTGCATTTGAAATGATCCCCAAGGCACAGCAATCGGCCCATATCGGCAGTGATTTTTATCACGGCGGGGCAGTTTACCCCGAGGACGGGCAGCTACAGCCCGCAAAGTTTGTTGCAGGATTGGCGCAAAAGGCAATCGAAGCGGGCGCACGCCTGTATGCACCGGCGCGGGCCATGGGTGTGCAGCGGGGCGGGGACAGATTTGCGGTGCGGATTGGCGACAGAACGGTTTCAGCGGGGCAGGTTCTGGTGGCGACCAATGGCTATTCCGGTCCTGAACTGCCATTCTTTCATCGTCGGATCATGCCGCTGCGGTCCGCAATAATTGCCACTGAACAACTGTCGCCAGATCTGATCCGCAGCGCCTTTCCCGATGGCAAATGTGTTGTCGATTCCTCGCGGCTGGTTCTGTATTATCGCCCGTCCCCCGATGGCACCCGTGTGGTGTTCGGCGGGCGAGCCTTTGACAATGCCGACCGGCCCGACCATTACGCGCCAGACCTGCGCCGCCTGATGCTGCGGGTATTCCCGCAATTGGCCGATGCCAAAATAACCCACGCATGGTCGGGCACAGTCGCCTATACCTTTGATTATGCACCGCATCTGGGGTGCCATGACGGGTTGCATTATGTCATGGGTTATTGCGGGTCGGGCGTGGGGCGGGCCACCTATTTCGGGCATAAGGCAGCGTTGAAGATGCTGGGGGACACAGACGGGGTGACAGCGCTGGACGGGCTGGAATTTCCAACACGGGCGTTTTACAACGGCAAGCCGTGGTTCCTGCCGGCTGTGTTGCGCTGGCAGTCGTTTATGGATCGCCTGGGACGGTAGCACCTGCAAGGCAACCGATTCGAAATCGGGTGATCTGTCTCTCAAATTTGCCCTGTTAGTGCGCCAATGGCTTAAGGGAAATCATGTGTGACTGATTTTTTTTACTTTGCGGTAAAGAAAAACAGGGTCTTTTCGTTCTCCTGCAATAATACAATGTAATCCCTCTTGCTAAGTCTTTGAAACCATGGAAGGCTTCCTTGAAATTTCTTTTCTGGGGGGAGAAGACGCTTGCCTGCACCTAATGAACCGATGATTTTTGACGGGCATAATGATGTCCTGCTCAAATTGATGATTAACGGCGGGGTGGACAAGGCCAGCAGCTTTGTCACCGGACGTGATGGCCATATCGACATTCCGCGTGCAAATATTGGCGGATTTGGCGGCGGTTTCTTTGCGCTTTATGTGCGCTCGCCTTTGAACGGCAAATCACTGGATGACAAATACGACGAGATGAGCAAGCCGCAATATAACGTGCCGCTGCCCGCGCCCGTATCGCAAGTCGATGCCTTGTCTGACGTGATGGAAGAAATCGCCATCCTTCTGCGCCTTCAGGAAATGGGCGCGCTGAAAATCTGTCATACGGCGGATGATCTGCGTGGCTGTTTTGCCAGCGGTCAGATGGCTGCGATTATGCATATGGAAGGGGCCGAGGCGATTGACGCGGACCTGCATACGCTCGAGGTGCTGCACGCCGCTGGCCTGCGTTCCCTTGGACCGGTCTGGAGCCGCGATACGATCTTTGGCTATGGTGTGCCGTTTCGCTTTCCGTCGGATGGTAACATTGGCGACGGGTTGACCGAAGCCGGTTTCCGGCTGGTAAAGCGGTGCAACGAATTGGGCATCATGCTGGACCTTTCGCATTTGAACGAGGCCGGTTTCTGGGACATTGCCAAAACCACCGACGTACCGCTGGTGGCGACCCATTCCAACGTCCATGCCATTTGCAACCACGCCCGCAACCTGACCGACAAACAACTGGCAGCGATTGCCGAAAGCGACGGCATGGTGGGTCTGAATTTCGCCTGTGCATTCCTGCGCGAGGACGGGCAGATGGATCGGGACACGCCGCTGGATACCTTGCTGCGGCATCTGGATTACATGATCGAAAAGCTGGGCGAAGACCGTGTTGGTCTGGGGTCGGATTTTGATGGCGCATGGGTGCCCGACCAGATCACCGATGTTGCCGGATTGAACAATTTGCGTGCCGCGATGCGGGCGCATGGTTATGATGAACCATTGATGCGGAAACTGTGCCATGAAAACTGGCTGCGGGTTCTGGACAAAACATGGAAAGAATAACCGGGGCAGAAGCAGGAAACCCGCAAGAGTAACAATAATCAATCAGAGAGGATAAATAATGAAACCAATCAAAAACATAATGGCCGGTGTGGTCATGAGCTTTGCTGCCACATTGGCGGCCGCGCCCGTTGTGGCCGAAACACCGGCAAATATGCTGGTCATCGCCAACCGGATCGACGACATCACCACGCTGGACCCAGCCGAATCGTTCGAATTTGCAGGCTCGGACGTCAGCCGTAATATTTACGGCAAGCTGGTCAATTTTGACCCGATGAATCTGGATGCCGGCTATGGCCCCGATCTGGCGGCCAGTTGGACGGTTTCCGAAGATGGCAAAACCATCACTTTCACCATGCGTGACGGTGTGAAATTTGCCTCGGGCAACCCTGTTCGCGCCGAAGACGCCGCATGGTCGCTGCAACGTGCTGTGATCCTGAACAAAACACCTTCGTTCATCCTGACGCAGTTCGGCTTTAATGCCGATAACGCCAAGGACATGATCAAGGCAGACGGCAACACCGTTTCGATCACCACCGACAAGCGTTATGCGACATCTTTTGTTCTGAACTGTCTGACAGCCACCATCGGCGGTATTCTGGACAAAGAAGAAGTGATGAAGCACGAAGCCGATGGCGACATGGGCAATGCATGGCTGAAAACCAACACAGCCGGATCCGGTGCCTATACGCTGGTCAGCTGGAAGCCGAATGAATCGGTTACGCTAAAATCAAACCCGAACTTCTATCTGGGTGAACCGGCAATGAAACGGGTTGTTGTGCGCCATGTGGTCGAAAGCTCGACCCAGCGCCTGATGCTGGAGCGTGGCGATATCGACGTTGCCCGCAATCTGAACCCCGATGACGTTGCCGGTCTGTCCGGTGTCGACGGTGTGGCCATCGACAGCGCGCTGCGGGGCCGGATCATGTATATCTCGGTCAACCAGAAGCACCCCGAGCTGAGCAAACCCGAAGTGCGTCAGGCGATCAAGTATCTGGTCGACTATGAAGGAATGCAGAACAGCTTCCTTAAAGGTCAGTATGTGATCCACCAGAACTTCCTGCCTGCCACCTATCTGGGCGCGATTGATGATCAGCCATTCTCGCTGAACATCGAAAAAGCCAAGGAACTGCTGGCCAAAGCCGGTGTAAGCAACCTGACCATCACGGCCGGTGTTCGCGAAGCACAGGAACGTCTGGAAATTGCACAGTCGCTGCAAAACACATTTGCGCAGGCCGGCATTACCCTGAACCTGAGCGTTGGCACAGGCAAACAGGTCCTGACCAAATACCGCGCCCGTGAATTGGACATGTATATCGGTGCATGGGGGCCGGATTATCCTGATCCGCACACCAACGCCGGCACATTCGCCTATAACCCCGACAATTCGGACGAAGCGCAGGCAACCGGCCTTTTGGCATGGCGCAATGCGTGGGATACAGACGGGCTGACTGAAAAGGTGGCTGCGGCTGTGGTTGAAGGCGACCGCGAGGTGCGCAAAGGCATGTACGAGGCAATCCAGCGTGAATTCCTGCAAAAAGCCCCCTTCGCCATTCTGTTCCAGAAGGTCGAACAGACAGGTCGCCGTGACAACGTGCAGAACCTGAATCTGGGCGGCGCGATTACCGCTGTGTCCTACTGGCCGGTCACCAAGTAAATGGCGATTGTTGAAAATAACGGAAACGGGCGGCGCAAGTCGCCCTTTTCCTCGTCCGTTTACGCAACAATCCTGAAAACGATCGGGTCTGTCCTTATCACCATGCTGGGGCTGACATTTGTCACCTTTATCATTGGTCGCGTGATGCCGATTGATCCGGTGATTTCGATTGTGGGCGAGCGGGCCTCCAAAGAAACTTATGGCGCCGCCTATCATGCCATGGGTCTGGATAAACCGATCCTTGTGCAATTTGCCTATTATATCTGGGATGTGCTGCATGGCGATTTCGGCATGTCATTACTAAATGCCCGCCCCGTAGCAGAAGACATCAGACGTGTTTTCCCCGCCACGCTGGAACTGGCGACCCTTGGCACCATCTTTGGTGTGGTCCTTGGTGTCCCACTTGGCGTTATTGCCGCTGTCAAACGCGGCACATGGGTTGACCAGATTGCCCGCATTGTGGCGCTGGTTGGATATTCCATGCCGATTTTCTGGCTGGGCCTGATGGGGCTGCTGGTGTTTTACGGCATCCTTGGCTGGGTCGGTGGACCGGGCCGTGTCGGCATTTTCTATGAGGACATCGTGCCATCTGTCACCGGTATGATCCTGATCGACAGTATGCTTGATAATAACTGGGAGGTGTTTCGCAATGCGATCAGTCACATCATCCTGCCAGCCTCGATCCTTGGTTATTATTCGATGGCCTACATCAGCCGTATGACCCGTTCCTTTATGCTGGAACAAATGAGTGCCGAATACATTACCACCGCGCGGGTCAAGGGCCTGCCGGAACGCACCGTTGTCTGGCGGCATGCCTTTGGCAACATCAAGGTGCAGCTGATTACGGTGATTGCCTTAAGCTACGCAAATCTGCTGGAAGGCGCGGTGCTGACCGAAACGATTTTCTCCTGGCCGGGGATTGGCCAGTATATCACCACAGCGCTGTTGTCGGCCGATATGAATGCAGTGTTGGGCGGTACGGTTGTTATTGGCCTGATCTTTGTGCTGCTGAATATTTTCTCCGATCTGCTGTATCGGTTCTTTGATCCGAGGGCGGCAAAATGACGGATACCAACATGCAAAAACAAACCCTGCGCGAATGGTTGATGACCGACACGCCCACTTCGCGGCGGCACGCGAAATTTGCGGCGCTGTATTCGGGGTGGCTGACGCTGAAATCCAACTCGATGGCGATGATCGGTCTTGGGATTCTGGTGTTGCTGGTGCTGATCGCCGCCGCAGCCCCCCTGTTGGCGCCGATGGATCCGCTTGTTCAAAGCCTTGGTGACCGATTACAGCCTCCGGGCACTGACGGACATCTACTGGGCACCGATAGTCTGGGCCGCGATATCCTTAGCCGGATGATCTATGGCTCGCGGATTACACTGTATATCGTGGCACTGGTGGCAATGATTGCACCCATCGTCGGGCTGCTGGTGGGCACAGTGGCCGGTTATACCGGTGGCTGGATTGATACCATTCTGATGCGGATTACCGATATTTTCCTTGCCTTTCCCCGCCTTGTTCTGGCGCTGGCCTTTGTGGCCGCTTTGGGAGCCGGTATTGAAAATGCGGTGCTGGCAATTTCGTTAACCGCGTGGCCCCCCTATGCGCGGATCGCGCGGGCCGAAACCCTGACCATTCGTAATTCCGATTACATTGCCGCCATCAAACTGCAAGGCGCACGGGCGTTCCGGATCATCACACGCCACATCTGGCCGCTGTGTATTTCGTCGCTGATTGTGCGGGTCACGCTGGATATGGCCGGTGTTATTCTGGCTGCTGCCGGCCTTGGCTTTCTTGGTCTTGGCGCACAGCCCCCCAGCCCCGAATGGGGTGCGATGATTGCCGAAGGACGCCGGTTTATTCTGGATCACTGGTGGGTTGCCACCATGCCCGGCCTTGCCATTTTCACCGTATCATTGGCGTTCAACCTGTTGGGGGACGGTCTGCGCGATGTGCTGGACCCCAAAGAAGGAGGCCACTCATGACCCCGCTTCTGGATGTCAAAAACCTGCGCGTCACCTTCCCGACGCGACAAGGCGAATTCGAGGCCGTGCGCGGCGTGTCCTTCACCCTTGGCAAGGAACGGCTGGGGATTGTGGGCGAAAGTGGCTCGGGCAAATCCATGACCGGCCGCGCCATCCTGCGGCTGATCCGCCCGCCCGGACGGGTCGAGGCCGACAAGATGGAGCTACATGGCCGCGATTTACTAAGCATGTCGGAAAAGGAAATGCAGCGGGTGCGCGGGCAGAAAATCTCGATGGTGATGCAGGATCCCAAATTCTCGCTGAACCCTGTAATGACGATTGCCGATCAGATTATGGAAATTTACCGCTTCCATACGGGGGCGGGCAAAAAGGCGGCATGGGCCAAGGCGATTGAAATGCTGGAAGCCGTGTCGATCCGTGATCCTGAACGCGTGATGCGCAGCTATCCGCATGAGATGTCCGGCGGCATGGGCCAGCGGATCATGATTGCGATGATGCTGGTGACGGAACCGGAAATCCTGATTGCCGATGAACCCACCTCGGCGCTGGATGTATCGGTGCAAACGCAGGTGCTGTCGATCATCGACCGGCTGGTGCGCGAACGCGGCATGGGGCTGATTTTCATCAGTCACGACCTGAAGCTGGTATCGTCCTTTTGCGACCGTGTGCTGATCATGTATGCGGGCCGTGTGGTCGAGGTGTGCGAGGCCGACAAGCTGGATCAGGCCACCCACCCTTATACCCGCGGTCTGCTTGGGTCCCTGCCGGATATCCGCGAGCCAAAGGAGCGGCTAGAAGTGCTGAAGCGCGATGAAACATGGCGTATCGCCGAAAGCGTGAGTGGTCGGACATGAGCCATATACATATTGAAAACCTGAACGTCTGGTTTGGCGACGGGGCCGAGCGGGTGGATGCGGTCAAAGACGCCACATTCGATGTACCCAGCGGCGCCAGTTTCGGGTTGGTCGGGGAAAGCGGTTCGGGCAAATCCACTATTCTGCGCGCCATCATGGGCCTTGCGCCAACGTGGTCGGGCACCATTCAGGTGGGTGATTTCAAGCTGGGCAAAAAGCGGCCCAAGGATTTTTACAAAGACGTGCAGATGGTGTTTCAGGACCCTTATGCGTCCCTGCATCCACGTCAGTCGGTGGATCAGGTGCTGGGCGAAACCCTGTCGCTGCATGGCTTCAAGGATATTGACAACCGCATCATGAAACTGCTGGACGATGTGGGCCTTGGCCCTGCGTTCCGGTTTCGCTATCCGCACCAATTGTCGGGCGGGCAACGCCAACGGGTGGCGATAGCGCGGGCACTGGCCCCCGAACCTTCGGTGATCCTGCTGGACGAACCCACCTCGGCGCTGGATGTGTCAGTGCAGGCCGAGGTGCTGAACCTGCTGTCGGACCTGCGCGATGAACGCAAGCTGACCTATCTGATGGTGTCGCACAATCTGGCCGTGGTTGCGCATATGTGCGACGCAACGGCGGTGATGCAGAACGGTGAAATCGTCGAGGTGATGACGGTCGAGGACATGCGGGCGATGAACCCGACACATCCCTATACCAAACACCTGCTGGAGTCCTCGTTCGGGTATAACCCCAATGCGGCGCAATCGGCATGAGGGGGACAACCGCCATCGTCACCGGTGCCGCACGCGGCATCGGCCTTGCCACCACCCGCCTGTTTCTGGCCGAAGGTCGCCGCGTGGCGATGATCGACCGCGATGCAGATGAATTGATGAAAGTGGCCGACGGGATGGAAGGTGTGTTGCCCATCATCTGTGACGTGTCCCAACCCGATCAGGTGGATGCGATGGTCGCGCGGGTGATGGATGAAATGGGCCGTATTGATGCGCTGGTGAACAACGCCGGCGTGGCTGCGTTCGAACCCATCGGTAAAACCGATTTCGAAACATGGCGCACGGTGATGGAAACCAATCTGGACGGTGTGTTCCTGTGTTCGCAAGCGGTTATTCCGCATATGGCCAAACAGGGCGGCGCAATCGTCAACATCGCGTCTATCTCGGGCCTGCGGGCCAGCACCTTGCGGGTGGCCTATGGCACGTCCAAGGCGGCAGTGATCCAGTTGACCAAACAGCAAGCTGTGGAGCTGGGCGAAGTTGGCATCCGCGCCAACTGCGTTGCCCCAGGCCCCGTGGCCACCAAACTGGCCATCGCCGTCCACAGCCCCGAAATCCGCGCGGCCTATTACAAGGCCATGCCGTTAAACCGCTATGGCACCGAAGAGGAAATCGCGCAGGTGATCGTGTTCCTGTGTTCGGACAAGGCCAGCTTTGTCACGGGTCAGGTGGTGGCCGCCGATGGCGGGTTCGAAGCCACCGGCGTGGGGCTGGCGGCTCTGCGGAGGGAGTGATTGGCTCGGCCAAAACCACCTCGGCCCACGTGCCGTCATCATTCAGCAAACGATCCCCAGTCAGAAGATCAGCGGCATCCACCCAATACCCGTCCGAAAGCGGCCCCGCATAAACATGCCCCTCGGACGTATGCGCAACCTGCCGTGTGGTTTGGGTAAAGAAGGGGTGTGTGGGGGGGTTGTCTGCTTGGGTAAGCTACAATGATAAATCTAACTGCATTTATGTGACTTTACTTGCGCATTCTTGATATAAAAAGGGCTATATTCCATAAAGCAGACATCGTTTCTTTGTCTTTCACCCAACACTCCTTTCCACTTTCAATCTGAATGGATTTATATTCATTATGCTTTCCTTTTGCCAACGCATTGGATGAAAAACATTTCAACGCGGTGTTTAAGTTTATTTTGAAAATTTCACCGCTGTTACGCATTACATAGAGATATTCTAATCCCACAATAGTAAAGTCTTTCCCGTCACTACTTTCTATTCCGATGAGTCCATGGTTTTCTGTTAAAGCGGATAAGTTTGGAAAATCCCCTCCACGTAAATCACGAAAACTTGCGCCAGAGACGTTTTCTAATCCGCTCTTTTCAAGCCTTATGTTCAAACCTTCTCTCAAACTAGAATTCCTTCACTAGAGTATAAAAGTTATCAGGGTCATTATTCTTAATTATTCTCATGCCCAAATATGGGCTGCCACTTTGGTATGCTCGTTCAATACGTTGCGCAATATTATTGGTTTCTAGGATTGGACCAGTATTAATCCTAACTCCTTTTGCGCCTTGGCTTTTCAATGTTTTTTGAATTAAGCGGATATCTCCAATAGTTACTTCTGATGTAAAAATAATGTCAATTTTGGCAAATCCGTTCACGCGTGTAACTTCTTCACCAATAAATCCTAATCTTTGAGCGGCGGCTTCTGCGGCTTCATCAAAATCAAAGCAAGAATTATGCACCCAAACCGGCGCGGCATCCACATTCGCGGCCACGAAATACGTATGCCACCCCTCGACCGTCAGATTATACGCCCGCAGCGGCTCGGCCAAAACCTCGGACGAAACCACCTCGGCCCATGAGCCGTCATCATTCAGCAAACGATCCCCAGTCAGAAGATCAGCGGCATCCACCCAATACCCGTCCAAAAGCGGCCCCGCATAAACATGCCCGTCGGACGTATGCGCAACCTGCTGTGTGGTTTGGGTAAAGAAGGGGTGTGTGGGGGTGGTGACAATAGACAATCTACATGGTCAGTTATCGGTGGTTTATCAGATACTCTGCAATATCCTGCAGTTCCGAAAAGTAGGATTCAACCTCGTCCTCTTGCACAAACGAAGGTGGCGTTTTGGCTGCAAGTAAGGAATGTATCGCTTTGGTAAAAGCCCTCAACTTCTCCTCACTCGGTCCGCCCTCGTTCGTATAGAGGCCAAGGTAATCTATCCCCATCGCGGCTTGTAACTGCCCGATACAATCCTTGTCACCCTTGCAATAGCGACTCATTTCTTCGATGATGGCAACAAATACATTCCGGTTTGGTTCCAAATCTGCTCGTTTGGGCTTATACGTTTTATAGCCTTCATAAACCTCAAGAACATCCCCGGGCAGAAAATCAATAAAATACGCCATATTAGTACAAGAGCTTTATACTGTCAGCAATCTGAGATGGCTTTGAGGCAATATGATCCAAAACAATATCAATCTGGGCCGCTGTTGCCCCCCTCAAATCAATCACAGTGTTTACCCCCTGTTTGTTAAGATGGTGATCAATAGCCAGAAGAAATTTGTTTGGTTTCCAATATTCGTAAGCCTTTGTGGTTCCCATCACATCCCATAACTTACCTGTCGCATCAATAAAGTCCCCATCTGGACCATCTTTCGGAGCCCACCTCAGTTTTATCCCAAATTCGCGCTGAAATTTCAAGGCGGATGCCAATTCTGCAAATTCCTTTTCGCCAAGATCCGTTCTCTCAAGGAGTCTGAAAGCATTGGTGAATTTCGGGCATACATTATGCACCCAAACCGGCGCTGCATCCACATTTGCGGCAACGAAATACGTATGCCACCCCTCGACCGTCAGATTATACGCCCGCAGCGGCTCGGCCAAAACCTCGGACGAAACCACCTCGGCCCACGTGCCGTCATCATTCAGCAAACGATCCCCAGTCAGAAGATCAGCGGCATCCACCCAATACCCGTCCGAAAGCGGCCCCGCATAAACATGCCCGTCGGACGTATGCGCAACCTTCCGTGTGGTCTGTATAAAGAACGGGTGCGTCAGGAGTTGCCGTTATCCAGTCGTCAAATCCGTTGCTTTAGATGCATTTAATGGCTTGCCTTTAACCCGTCCCGATCGCCAGACGAATGGCAAAGGCAACAATCGTCAGTGCTGTTACGCTGGCAATCCACAATCCGGCAAACCAGAGCAGGCGGCGGGCAAGGCTGTGTTTGGTCATCAGTGGTATCCTTCGTCAGGGTTAACTTTGCCACGGAACACCCAATAGGCGTATCCGGTATATCCAAGGATCACAGGCATCAGGGCCAGCGTGCCATAGAGGGTGAAGCGCAGGCTGGAGTCAGGGGCTGCGGCCTCCCATATACTGACGGACGGGGGCACGATGTTGGGATAAAAACTGATCCCGACGCCGACAAAGCTGACCACGAATATCAGCAGGGAGGCGATGAAGGGGCGGGATTCGTGACCGGCCTTGAGGCTGCTGAACAACAGCCATGTCAGGGCCATCATCGCCAGTGGCACGACCATTGTATAAAGGCTGCCGGGCAGGTTGAACCAGCGCTGGAAATAGACTGGATTCTGGAACGGGGTCAGGATGGAGACGGTTCCAATCGCCGCCAACGTGGCGATGCCCAGCATGAATGCCTTGTCCCGCATCCGGCTTTGTAGTTCGCCTTCGGTTTTCAGGATCAGCCACGTTGACCCCAGCAAAGCGTAACCGGCAACCACAGACAGGCCGGTCAGCACGGTGAACGGGCTAAGCCAATCCCACCAGCCGCCCGCATAGGCGCGGTCCACCACCTTGACCCCTTGCACCAATGCGCCAAGGGTGATGCCCTGCATCATTGCGGCGATGGCGGAACCGGCGGCAAAGCCGACCTCCCACACCGGTTTCCAGCGTTTGGTGCGGCCACGGTATTCAAAGGCAACCCCGCGGAATATCAGTGCCAGCAGCATGGTGATGATCGGCATGTACAGGGCGGGCAGGATGATGGCATAGGCCAGCGGGAACACGGCCAACAGACCCCCGCCCCCAAGGATCAGCCATGTTTCATTGCCATCCCAGACCGGCGCAATGGAGTTCATCATCAGGTCTTTGTTCTGTTCGGATTTGGCAAAGGGGAACAGGATGCCGACGCCAAGGTCGAACCCGTCAAGGATAACGTAGGTCAGCACGGCAAAGGCGATGATGCCGGCCCAGATAAATGGTAGATCGAACAGCATTGTGGCCTCCTATGCGGGAACTGTGTTGGCGGGCGGGGTGGTCGGTGCGGGTGCATCGGGTGCTTGACGCATCAGCCGGAAAACGTAGAACAGTCCGGCGCCGAAAACGAAGAAGTAGACCCAGATGAACGCCAGCAGTGAGGCGCCGACAGCGGGCGCATCAACCGGCCCGATGGATTCCACCGTGCGCAACGCGCCATAGACGGTGAAGGGTTGGCGCCCGACTTCTGTGGTGATCCATCCGGCCAGCAGGGCGATAAAGCCGCTTGGTCCCATCAGAACCGAAACACGATGCAGCCATTTGTCCTGATAGAGGGTGCCGCGCCAACGCCGCCACAGGCTCCAGACACCTATGCCCAGCATGGCAAACCCGATGGCGATCATAATGCGGAAGGACCAGAATAAAATGGTGACGGGCGGCTCGTCCGCATCCGCCACGGTGTCCAGCCCCGCGAGTGGTGCATTCAGATCATGTTTCAGGATCAGGCTGGACAATTTCGGAATTTGAATAGCATAGTCGATGCGTTTTTTCTGCGGATTGGGGATGCCGAACAGGATCAGCGGCGCGCCGTCGGGGTGGCTTTCGTAGTGGCCCTCCATCGCCATCACTTTGGCGGGCTGGTGTTCCAGCGTGTTCAACCCGTGCGCATCACCGGCGATGATCTGGATCGGGGCAACAATCGCCGCCATCCACATCGCCATGGAAAACATCCGCATGGTTGCGCCGTTATCGCGGTCTTTCAGTAGATGCCAGCCAGCGACAGCGGCAACCGCAAAGGATGTGGACAGGAATGCCGCCAGCACCATATGCACCAGCCGGTAGGGGAAGGAGGGGTTAAAGATGATCGCCCACCAATCCTCGGGCGTGAACTGGCCCGCTTCGTTGATGGAATAACCGGCCGGGGTTTGCATCCATGAATTCGCCGACAGGATCCATGTGGCCGACATCAGCGTGCCGATGGCCACCATTGCGGTTGCGAACATATGCAGGCGCGGCCCAACCTTTTCACGGCCAAACAGCGTGATGCCCAAAAATCCGGCCTCGAGGAAAAAGGCAGATAGCACTTCATAAGCCAGCAGCGGGCCAAGGATCGGGCCGGTTTTGTCGGCAAATACGCTCCAGTTGGTGCCGAACTGATAGGACATGACGATGCCCGAAACCACGCCCATGCCGAATACCACTGCGAATATCTTTTTCCAGTAATCAAACAGCGTCAGATAAGTGCGGTCCTGCGTGCGCAGCCACAGGGCGTTCAGAACCGTTAGAAAACTGGCCAGCCCGGTTGAAAAGGCCGGAAAGATGATGTGGAACGAAATGGTAAAGGCGAATTGTGCCCGCGCCAGAGCCTCGGCTGTGAATCCGTCAAACATGGCGATACCTCATAGTTATATTTGCCATATATATTTAATGGATACATGTTTACTAGAGATACTTGCCACAAAGCAATATCTGAAATATATCTTTATTGTCGCACCCTGGAATAAGCGGAAAGCCTTATGAATCTAACGAGTTACACGAACTATGCCCTGCGAACGCTGCAAATGGCCGCGCTGCATGATCCGAATCTATTGCGGGTGGATGATGTCGCCAAGGTGCATAAACTGGCCCGCCCACACATCGTCAAGATCGTGCATCAACTGGGCAAGGCAGGCTATCTGGAAACCCAGCGCGGGCGTGGTGGCGGGTTTCGGCTGGCGCGGCCTGCGGACCAGATCAATGTTGGCGAAGTGGTCCGCCTGACCGAAGGCAATCTGGATGTGGTCGAGTGTTTCAACCCCAGCAAAAACACCTGCCTGCTGTCGGGTGTTTGCCGCCTGTCCTTTGCCATTCAAGAGGCCACATCCGCCTTTATGGCGGTTCTGGACAGGCTGACGATTGCCGATATTGCCGCCAACCGTGACGAATTGCTGGAACGCAGTCGGGCGCTGGGTAAGGCCTAGCGGCACGCCTGCGGCTGTGCTGAAAACCCCTGTGCGATTTTCGACAGGTGGCGATAGGGCAACCCGCTATCCCCTGTGGCACCAACCGGCGCAATCTCCATCCAGTATCTGGTTTTGGTGAAATGCATCTGCTCGGCAATCCAGCCCAGCCGGTTTACGGTTAACCCCTTGCCATCCGGTGCCTTGCACATTTCCAGCAATGCCATCGTCCCCACGATTGAGGGCATTTCGGTCTGCATCGCGATGAAGTTCCCCGTGGAATAGACCACCGGCACCACCTGCCCGCGCCTCGTGTTCAACAGGCGAAACGGCTGCACAGCATGGGGGTGGGTGCCGACGATGGCCGTGGCCCCCGCTGCGGCCAGATCACGAGCCAGAGCCACCTGTTGCGTGTCGGGGGTCGAGGAATATTCCTGCCCCCAATGCGGCAACACGATCACTGCCGCCACCGCCGGATCAGCCGCTTCTTTGCGCACCAGAGACAGCAATTCGCTGCGGTTGCCATAGCACAGCAAAACCTGCCGTTTCGGGTCGGGGTTGCCGTTGGTCGAAAAGCTGCAAGCGATAAACGAAACCGTGCCCAATGCCGTGTCCCGCCGCACCGCAAACCGCCGCGCCGCGCCTGACCGGATCGTTCCAACAGCCCCCAGCCCCGCCTTGGACATTTCGCGCAATGTCAAATCCGCGCCCAGTGACCCGCGGTCCATCGCGTGGTTGTTCGCGGTGGTCATCAGGTCAAACCCCGAGGCCTTCAATTCCTTCAATATCTGCGGATGGTAGTTGAACATCGGAAAGCCGGTGTAGACGCCGGTGCCATAAACCGGCCCCGGATCACCCACCTGACGGCCCGATTGATCCACCCCCGGCGCAACGGGGCCTTCCATATTGCCGATGGTCAGATCCCCCCACGCCAGATAGGGACCGGCCTGCGCCCACATCTTGCGAAAGCCATAACGATAACCGGTTTGCTGGATCGGCCAATGCAGCAAAACATCCCCGACAATGGTCAGCCGGACCCGTTCGGAATCCGCGCAATGATTGACCGGCGGGGCCTGAAACGCCGGTTTGGGCACGCATTGCCCACCGGTTTGCACCTGCTGTTCAGGCACACAGCCTGCCAATAGTATCAGGGCCATCAGACCCCGTCCCAATGTTCGAAACATCACCGCTCCTTGCCTGTTGTTGCGGGTATCTTAGGGCAAGGGGGCGGGGGAATAAACGGGGATGTTACGCCTCGCCGCATCCACCCGATACCTGTCCGAAAGCGGCCCCGCATAAACATGCCCCTCGGACGTATGCGCAACCTGCCGTGTGGTTTGGGCAAAGAACGGGTGCGTGGGGGTGGTTCACTGGGGCAACTTAACACCGCACGGCACTTTTTTCAGCATCAAAACCATATTCAAGATGAGCGAACAGCACTCTGGGGATTTCATCCAAATATGCGTGCCATCTGATAACCAAACAACACTGGAGAACTGATTGTCATCTTTCCCACTCAGGAAATGAAAAATTTTATTTGCATCGGTATCCAAGCGTAAAATGGCTTGATCTTCATCAAAAGAGGCAAACATAAAGTTGACGGACAAGACGGTCCATTTAGTTTCATTTTCGTAGATTCCAAACAAAAACTGTTCGTTCTTATACGCTTTAAGGAAAGGAATTCTTTGCACTATTTCATCCCTATATAATAGGCTATCCCCAGCACAATTTTCTATATTGTTTCTCTTCATTCGGGCATAAATGGCATTCAAAGTTAGCATCTACAAATTTCCTGTTAATACGAATGGATTGGCGGGGTTACCAGTTGCAAATACATTTAGGCCTGCCCATGTTCCACCAGTATCGGCTTTATTCTGTAGAATCCTCAAAAGCCTTCCGCTAGGCTCGGTAATCCCCCCATTTTTAATGGGGTCCGCTCGTAGAATTACGCGGCGTGTTTCAGTTTCATCGCGGGCGTGATCCCGCCGATGGCCATGTTGGGCCGGTCGTTGTTGTATGT
>WFNH01000096.1 GCA_015488685.1 Marinosulfonomonas sp. | reverse complement strand
GTAATGAACATTGGGGAAAGGATTCCGCAATCACCGGTGAATTTCACATGCATCCCGTTCCAGAACAGATCAATCTGTGCCTGCGCACCTTTGCCAACCAATTCCACCCCCGCAGCCATACCGATACCGCGGATGTCTTTGACCATCGGATGGTCCTTTAGCTGGTAAACCGAGTCCAGAAAATAGGGCGACATATCGGCGGCGCGGCCATACAGATCGTCCTCTTCGTATATTGACAGCGCGGCCAGACCGGCAGCACAGGCAGCGGGGTGGCCGGAATAGGTGTAGCCGTGGAAAAACTCGATCGCACCCGGCGCCGCTTTGTCGGAAATCACGTCATGGATTTTGTCGGATGTAGCCACAGCCCCCATCGGGATCGAGCCGTTTGTCAGCGCCTTGGCCATCGTCATGATGTCGGGCGTCACGCCAAAGGCATCGGCGGCGAATTTCCCGCCAATACGGCCAAAGCCGGTGATCACCTCGTCAAACACCAGAAGGATTCCGTTTTCATCGCAAATCTGCCGAAGCCGTTCCAGATAGCCAACCGGCGGGGCAAGGATGCCGGTGGAACCGGCCACGGGTTCGACAAAACAGGCGGCAATGGTTTGTCCGCCGAATGTATCCACCGCACGCTGCAAATCATCGGCCAGTTCAGCGCCGTTTTGCGGTTGACCGCGCACCATCAATTCATCCGCGTTCCATGTGTGGCGCATCATCACGATGTTGGGCATCACCGCTGGAAAGGATTTGCGATTATTCACCAGCCCCGACAGCGATACGCCGCCGATATTCACCCCGTGATAGGCCCGTTCGCGCGAAACGAACCGCGTGCGGTCGTTGCCCATGGCCGAATGATAGGCCATCACCATTTTCAACGCGGTATCCACGGCCTCTGACCCCGAATTAACAAAAAAGACGTGGTTGAAATCTTCGGGCAGCAGGCGTGCCAGTTTTTCGGCCAAGGCAAAGCTGAGCGGATGGGACGACCCGAACGGCGCGACATAGGTTGTCATCTGCATCGCGTCATGCACGGCTTCGATGATTTTCGGGTGGCAATGACCGGCGGGGCTGCAGAACAAACCGCTGGAGCCGTCAATAACTGTGCCGCCTTTGTGGTCGGTCATATAGACACCTTTGGCCTGTGTGATTAGGCGCGGGTTTTCCTTGAAACCCTTGTTGTCGGTGAACGGCATCCAGTATTCCGCGAGCGAATTTGTTTTCACGTCAAAAGCCATGATCGGGTCCTTATCGTCGAATTTTTATGGGGTGTGGCACGCGATTGCGCCGGATTTCGGATTTGACATTAGGAGGCGGCTGTGAATTCCATAGGGCCAGTTGAAAACCGAATATAAGGCCAGATAATCCCGCCATGCCGTTAGTGGAAGACACCTTTTTTCTGGACCCGAATTTTCAGGGCACCCTACAAAGCCAGATCCAGCAGATCGTGGCCTCGGCCATTTTGGCGGGGCGTTTGCAGGCAGGGGAAAAATTGCCGTCATCGCGTAAGCTGGCGGAACATTTGGGAATTTCCCGGATCACGGTGACGCTGGCCTATCATGAACTGGTGGCAGATGATTACATCAAATCGGTGGGCCGGTCGGGTTATTACGTATCCGAAACCGCGCCAATGGTGCCCCTACCCGCGATCAAAGGCGAGATGCACAAGGACACGGTGGATTGGTCCCAAGCGGTGCAGCGCGATTTTACCGGCGGCAAAACAGTCAAGAAAAACTATAACTGGCGCAGCTATCCCTATCCGTTCATGTACGGTCAGCCGGACCCCGATCTGTTCAATCAGGCCAGTTGGCGGTTGTGCGCGATGCAGGCACTGGGCAAAAAGGAATTCGACAGTCTGACCTCGGATTACGCCGAACAGGATGACCCCGAGCTGATTAATTTCATTGCCCGCCACACACTGCCGCGGCGCGGAATTCTGGCGCGGCCGGAACAGATACTGGTGACGGTCGGGGCGCAGAATGCGTTGTGGATGGCGGCGCAGATATTGCTGAATGAAAGGCGTGCAGCGGCCTATGAAAACCCCGGCTACCATGGCATCCGCGAGATTCTACGCCATACAGGGTGTACCCAGTTTCCGGTGGAGATTGATGATCAGGGTTTGCCTCCGGATATGCTGCCGGAAGGGGTGAACGCGATATTCATCACACCCAGTCACCAATGCCCAACGACAACTACAATGCCAATGGAACGGCGGCGTGAATTGTTGCGGCTGGCGAATGAACGCAATTTCCTGATTGTCGAGGATGATTATGAATTCGAGATGAGTTTCCTGAAGGCACCGTCGCCAGCGCTAAAATCACTGGATGAAGACGGGCGTGTAATCTATGTCGGCAGCTTTTCCAAATCCTTGTTTCCCGGGTTGCGGCTGGGGTATCTGGTCGGGTCCGAGCCGTTCATTGAACAGGCGCGTGCCCTGCGGCTGGCCTCTTTGCGGCATCCGCCAGGGTATATGCAGCGCACCACCGCATATTTTCTGGGGCGGGGGCATTACGATGCGATGATCAAACGTATGCGCAGTGTGTATCAAAGGCGGCGACAGGTGACAGCGCAGGCGCTGGAAAAAACCGAAATGAAAGTGGCCGGTCGTGCGTCATTTGGCGGGTCGGGATTCTGGGTTGAAGCACCAATACGGGTCGATACTGAAATACTGCGCCACAGATTGGCCGATAACGGGGTTTTGATCGAGGCCGGCAACCCGTTTTTTGCTGGCAAGGATTCACCACGCAACTTTTTCCGTTTGGCATATTCTTCGATTTCTTCAGAACGGATACCCGAAGGGATTCGGCGTATTTCCCAAGCAATAAAGGACTATTAGGTGATTATTGTATTAAATGGTATGATATGATTATCAACTTTGGCGGGATTCAATTTCCAATAAAACCGCCAAATAGCAAACTGGATATACGGCACATTAAAACTGGACATATACGCTTGCCCTATTGCTGCTAAACTATTTCTGTTTTGCGTGGCGTTTTTTTCGTTCTTGCCGCTGCGCTGTCACAAAAACGAGACGTAAAGTCCTTAAATAGCAAAGAGCATGTTAGACTGTTAACCGAGGGCGTGCCGCATTGGCGCCCCACAATTCTCCGGGAGGGAGAAACTACATGACCAAAACCAACTCAACTTTCAATCGCCGTTCATTTCTGAAGTCGGGCACGGCTGTCGGTGCTGCTGCACTGGCCACACCTGCGCTGGTTTCCAAGGCGCTTGCCTCGTCCGGTGAAATGACGCTGATGGACTGGTCGGATTACTGGCCCGAAGAAATGCTGGCCCAGTTCACATCCGAAACCGGTATTAAAGTGAACTACATCGGTATCGGTTCAAACGAAGAACTGATCAACAAGATGAAAGCCTCGAACGGCGCGGGCGCTGACTTGATTGGCCCCACCAACAACCGTTCGCTGCAATGGGGTCCGCTGGATCTGGTGCAGCCCTTTGACATGAGCCGTATTCCGATTGACGCTGCAAACCCTGCTATGGCCAAAATTGGTCCTGACGCATGGAATTTTGATGGCAAAGGCAACACATGGATCCCGCACATCTGGGGTACAGAAGGCATGGCATGGCGCGTTGACAAATGGGCACCTGCCGATGCGTCTGGCGTTCCGAGCTATGGCGAAATCTGGGATGACGCCAATGCCGGCAAGACCATGATCCGTGCGCACTCGGGTATGCTGTGTGCCGGCCTGTTCATGGAAGCATCCGGTCAGATGGATCCGGGTTCGGTTTGGGCTGCTTACGAGTCCGAAGAGAACATGCGCAAGACTTGGGGGAAGATCACCGAATGGTGTATCGCCCGCAAGAAGAACCTGAAACTGATCTGGAACGACGCCGACAGCCAGAAGAACGGCCTGTTGAATGATGGTGTTGTTGTTGGCCAGACTTGGGATGGTCCGCCGCTGGCGCTGAAAACTGCTGGCGAGCCGGTAACCTATCAGGCACCAGCCGAAGGTGCGATGGCTTGGGTTGATGGTCTGGCAATGCCGAAGGGTGCCAAGAACATTGATCAGGTTTATGAACTGATCAAGTTTGCCTACAACCCTGAAAATGCCGGTAAGGCAATCGACAAGCACGGCTATAACTCGCCGATTCTGGGCGCTGACAAGTTTGCTTCTGCAAATTACGCCAAGAACTTCTCCGAGGCCTATCCTGGCGATGCGCTGGCAAATCTGAATGCATGGCCTGCCGAGGCACCTTGGTATGCCGACATCCGCACCGAGTTTGTGAACAAGTTCCAAAGCTCGTAAGCGATATGAAAATATTGTCCGGCTGCACCATGTGTGGCCGGACATCTATTTTCGGGCATATTGCCTGACTTAACGGGTCCGAAGCGGCCCGACTAATGAATTCAAAACGGGGATAATCACATGGGTTCTGGTGTTGCGGTTGATCTGGAAAATGTCTGGATCAGATTCGGGGATTTTGTCGCGGTTCGCGAGGCAAATGTTCACATCAACGGCGGTGAGTTCTTCTCGTTCCTTGGCCCCTCGGGCTGTGGTAAAACCACCATATTGCGCGCGGTTTCCGGCTTTCTCGAGCCGTCAGATGGCCGCGTTCTGATCGGTGGCAATGACATGGCGGGCATCGGCCCGAATAAACGCCCAACCGCGCTGATCTTTCAAAACCTTGCATTATTCCCGCTGATGAAGATTTGGGAAAACATCTCGTTTTCAATGGAAGTGACCGGTGCAAGCGCCAGAGAGCGCCGCAAGCGGGCGGATGAATTGCTGGATATGATCGCGCTGGAAGGGCAGGGCGACAAACTGCCAAGCGAACTGTCCGGCGGTCAGAAACAGCGTGTGGCGATTGCGCGGGCACTGTGTGCCAACCCCGATGTTTTGCTGTTGGACGAACCCCTGTCGGCGCTTGACCTGAAACTGCGCCAGCACATGCGCACCGAACTGCGGGAGATCCAGCAGCGGGTTGGCATTACCTTTATCTACATCACCCACGACCAGGGCGAGGCCCTGACCATGTCGGATAGTGTGGCGGTGATGAAAGCCGGTGTGATCGACCAAATCGACACGGGTCACAATGTTTACGACAATCCGGCAACCCCGTTTGTTGCCTCTTTTGTGGGCGAGAACAACGTGTTCCGCGGAAAAATCAAATCCATCAGTGGCGAAGAAGCTGTCATCGGCACCAACCGCTCTGGCGATTTGTTGGCGCGGGTTACACCAACACAAGTCGGCAAGCTGGGCGTTGGCGATGACGCAATGATGTTCATCCGCCCCGAAGCGTTGGAATTGGGTTCCAATTCCGGCAATGACAAGACCACCATTTCCGCGAATGTGGTGAACGAAGAATTTGAAGGAAATTCCTTTAGCGTGTTTCTGGAGGGCGATGGTGGCAAGCTGATCAAAATGGCAGTTCCCAATGTCGGGCAGGACCATATTACGGGCAGGGGTGAGAATCTGTCGCTGCATTATGATGTGAATAACGCGGTGGTTATGCCCGCCGGCGAACTGGCGTCGGAATAGGGGCGCATCATGAAAAACAAAATGATCTTTTCCGAGTTCTTCAGGAACAACGGTGTTGTGATGGGCAGCCTTTTGATGGGGTTGGTCGGGTTCTGGCTGATCTTTCTGGTGATCCTGCCACAGCTTTCGATGCTGGATTTTTCATTCCGGTTCAACCTGCCCCCGGCCGATGTGGGTGGGCCTAAGGATGTTTATACGCTTAGCAACTATCAACACTTACTTTACGGCTCGGATGCCACTCACCAAACCTATAACACGGTCGACTTGTGGGTGTTTGTGAAAACAATTGTGGCCGCGATGGCTGTAACGATCTTCAATATTTTCCTATGTTATCCGCTGGCTTATTTTCTGGGCCAGTCCAAGGGGTCAGGGTTTGTCCGGTTGCTGGTTGTGCTGCTGATCATCCCTTACTGGATCAATGAAATCCTGCGCGCCTTTGCGTTGCGGATCATCTTTGGCGATAGCGGCTTGTTGAACGAAGCCCTGATGTTCCTGCATCTGACACGCGAGCCGATTGATTTCATTCGTCAGGACATCGCGCTATATGCCGGTTTGGGCTATGCCTATATCCTGCTGATGCTGTTCCCGATGTATAACGTGATCGAAAGCCTGGACCGAAACCAGATCGAGGCAGCGCGCGATATGGGGGCCAGTTGGCCGCGTATCCACCGCCGGATCGTCATTCCACACGCCAAACCGGGTATCGTTTCGGGGGCCACGATGGTGTTCATGTTGTCCGCCGGTGCGCTGGCCGCGCCGCAAATTCTGGGCGGGCCAAGCAGCCTGTGGTTTACCCAACTGGTTTACCAGTGGTTCTTCAACTCGCTTAACTGGCATCAGGGGGCGGCCTATGCGATCGTTCTGCTGGTTTCGACCATCATCATCGTGCTGACGGTGATGCGCATCTTCAAAGTGAACATGGGGGACATTGGCAAATGAGTTCCAAAGCCCTTATCCGCATTTCGCTTGGCGTCTATCTGATCATCTTCTTCAGCTACCTTCTGGGGCCGCTGGTGGTGATGAGCCTGACCGCCTTCAATTCATCCGGCTTTCCGTCGGTTTCACCCTGGGCCTGTTTCACCTATGAATGGTTCAATGTGCTGTGGAATGACAGCGCAATTCGCGAAGGTATCTTTTACAGCGTAATCATCGGCCTTGGTACGGTTGCCCTGTCTGTATCGATGGGTCTGGCCGCATCAATCGTGCTGACACAGGTCTGGGCCAAATTCCGCTCTACCTATTATACGCTGATCATCGCGCCAATTCTGGTGCCTGGCGTTGTTCTGGGTATTTCCACATTGGTGTTCTGGGACCGATTGGGCAATTTTCTGGGGGCGGGGGATGGTTCGATGCTGTCCAACCTGTTCCATAACGGAATTTTCCTGACCATCCTTGGCCAGTCCTCGTTCATTGCATCCTATGCCATGCTGGTGTTCGTTGCCCGCCTGCAGCGGTTTGACCCCGGCCTGACCGAAGCCGCACTGGACCTTGGGGCGACCCACACACAGGCGTTTCGCAAAATCCTGTTGCCATTCATGCGGCCCGCGATTGCATCGGCTTCGGTGCTGGCATTTTTGGCCTCGTTCGAGAACTATAACACCACCACCTTTACCATCGTAGACTATAAAACCCTGACGACGGTTCTGGCGCAAAAGGTGCGATTGGGTATCAACCCGTCAATTTCCGCATTGGCGTTTATCATCATCACCTTGACGGTATTCGCTGCTTTGGCCTTCGAGGCCTACCGCCGCAATCAGGCACGCCAAGAGGCGGTCAAACAGGGTAAAGCAAAAGCGAAATCCGGTGGCATCCTGCCATCATTCATGACCGGCAATCCTGCTGCAATCGTATTTGTTCTACTGGCCTTTGTGGCGATTGTTGTGATCGGCACCGCCCAGAAATACAGCCCCGAACAGTGCAAAATTCAGGTGCGCGAGGCCAAACAGGCCGAGATCCAGCGCCGCATCAAAGAGCTGCAAGAGCAACGTCTGATCAAGTCGCAATCCGAAGCGCGCCAAGGGCCGGATATCTTTGGTGCACCTGAAGAGGAAGACACTGGCGGCAAGCCCAGTGGTGCCTTTGGTGGTGTATTCGCTCCGGGCAATCTGTCCGACGATGCGGATGCCGACCAGCCTGAGGCGGAAAAACCTTCGGGTGGCAGTGGCGCTTTTGGTGGCGTTTTCGCCCCGACAAACCTGGATAATGATGAAGGCAACTAAGCTAAGGGGCCACCGGATATGGTGGCCCTGACCGCGAAGGGGGACGGGGATGCTTATTGCCCATATCAGCGACACGCATATTGCGGGGCCGGGTCTAAAAACCAACGGTATTGCACCGATGGCGGAAAACCTGTCGCGCTGTGTGGATGCCATTAACGCATTGACGATGCAGCCTGATCTGGTGCTGCTGTCGGGCGATGTTACCAATGATTTCACCCATGACGAGGCACAGCGTGCCGCCGGTATTCTGGCCGCCCTGAACAGCCCGCTGTATCTGGTGCCCGGCAACCATGATGATCGCGACGTGTTATGGGACGTGTTTGGCGGTGGTGCGGTTCCGTCACGCACGGACGGGTTTATCAACTATGTTATCAATGGTCCCGACTTGCGTATCATCGCGCTGGATACGGTGGCGCAGGGGAAATCTGGCGGGGTATTTTGCAACACCCGCGCTGCGTGGCTAAGGGAAATGCTGGCCGAGGGTGAAGATCAGCCAACAGTTATATTCATGCACCACCCGCCGCTAAAATGCGGGGTGCCGGAAACCGACCACGATGGTTTTGACGGAGCAGATGTGCTGGGCGCGATTGTGGCTGAATATCCCAACATCCAGCGCATCCTTTGTGGCCATATCCACCTGCTAACCCACGCGCGCTGGAATGGCACTGTGGTTACAACAGCCCCCAGCATGGGGATGCAGTTGACGCTGGACCTGACGCAAGCGCGGCCATCCCAGTTTTACCTGACAGATCCGGGGTTCCTGTTGCACCACTGGACGCCTGAAAAGGCGCTGATCACCCATGCTGTGACGGTGCGGGACATGGACGGCCCCTACGAGTTCAGGCAGCATTAGAGCAGGTCTTTGGGCACCACAAAGGCTTCGACCTGCCCCGAATTCGGGGTAATGTCGGCCCAACTGTCAGCATCAAAACTGATCACGGTTGTTGCCGCCGACGGGTATTGGTGAAACTTGGGATGTTTAGGCGCTGCGTTAACCAACTCCTCGGCTAGCATAGCGGTGCCGGGATTGTGGGACAGCATCATGGTTGATTGCGCGCGACACCCTTGCAGGATGGTCATCATCCGTTGTGGCGAAGCCATATAAAGCGCCGAGGTGAACTGCACCTTGTCGGTATCAGCGCAAGAAGGCGCAATTTCGGCCCATGTCTCCGCCGTGCGCCGTGCAGTCGACGAGATCACACTTTCAGGGCAATAATCATGTTTCTTAAGCCATCCGCCAATCGCCTTGGCCGCAGCATAACCGCGCCGATTTAATGGCCGGTCGTGATCATCAAGCGTCGGATCATCCCAACTGGATTTTGCATGTCGTGTCAGGATTAAACGAAGGGTCATTGCGGATTAAACGAGGCCATATGAAATGCGGATTGTTCCGGTAGTCTGGCATATTTGCGCCCTGCGGGGCAAGTGCGGCGCACCAAACAGCCTTTTCCCATACAATCGCCTCCGCTTGGGCCATTCAGATAGGCCTTGCAAGCGGATACATCGTAATCACTCAATAGCGCGTTGACGGGGCAGGCGGTTAGGCAAGGGCGTGTTTTGCAACTGTTGCACGGGTTTTGACCGGCAGGTGGCAGGGCGATTTTCTCCGGCAGGGCAATGGCGGCGCGATAAGAAATGAACAGCCCTGCGTGGTCATGTACCAGCATCCCGACGGGCGATACCCACGCGCGCCCGCTACGTCTGGCCCAATCCAGAAACGGCGCATAGGGCGGCCCGTCCGATGGGAACAGGGCGGTTGCGTTGCGGGCCATGGCCCAAGGTATGATGATATGTTTTGACCAGCGATCCAGCGGGTCGGGCAACCCGTCAGAAAATTCGGGCGAGGTTTTGAAGGTGCTCCAGAAACCCGGTTCATGCGGGCCGATCAGCAACAGGGTTTGGCAGCCGTCTGGCACCTGATCCTGCGGCGTTGGGTAAAAGGCCCCGAAGATATCCAGATGCTGTTCTTGCAACGCGGATTGCAGCTCTGCGTAACTCATTTGCGAAAGAACGGAAGCGCCAGTATCCAGGCAAGGTTGGACGGGCGATCATCCTGCCATTGCAGCCCGATCGTCATATCATCGTGGCCCTTTTTGGGTTGCGCAATGTAAGTGCCAAACAGCCGGTCCCAGATTGACAGGGCAAAGCCATAATTGCTGTCATGTTCATCGCGGATGTCGGAATGATGCACGCGGTGCATGTCGGGGGTGACCAGAACGGTGCGCACAATCGCATCCAGTTTCAGCGGCAGTTTGATATTGGCGTGGTTGAACATCGCGGTGCCATTCAGGATAATTTCAAACAGAATCACGGCAAAGGCAGACGGTCCCAACAGGTAAACCAGCCCGATTTTCAGCAGCATAGACAGGGCAATTTCGACGGGGTGAAACCGGATGGCGGTGGTTACATCTATGTCACGGTCTGCATGGTGAACGCGGTGCAGGCGCCACAGGATCGGAATTTTGTGGGTGATCAGGTGTTGCAGCCAGATGGCAAAATCCAGCAGTAGAACCGTCAGCAGGGTTTCCAGCCAGAACGGCCAATCCAGATGGTTGAACAGCCCCCATCCCAGCCTACCGGCATCAATTGCCGCCCCGACAGCCAACAGCGGCATGGCAATCGCCAGAATGCGTAGCGTCAGTGAATCAATGATGATGATCGACCAATTGGTAAACCAGCGCCGTTGCCGCATTTGGGTGCGTGGGCGGCGCGGAACGATGGCCTCGATAATCGCGAAGATCAGGAACAGGGCGATAAAGATGCCCACTCGGATTTGTGCTTCGTTTTCCATAACGTCCACCTAAACCGGCAGCCCTGTGCGTTGTAAACCCTGCAGGGTGCACAATCGCGTCAGGTGGCGGGCCGTTCGGCTCGGATCAGCGACCCTGCACCGTGGTCGGTATAAAGTTCCAGCAAACAGGCATTGGGCGCGCGTCCGTCCAGAATAACCACCCCGCGCACACCGCCCTCAATCGCGGCCAGTGCGGTTTCGGTTTTAGGGATCATACCGCCCGCGATCACCCCGTCATCGGTCAGCGTGCGGATTTGGTCAGGGGTCAGCTCTGTCAGCACCTGGCCACCCGCATCCTTGACGCCGGCGACATCGGTTAACAGCAGCAAACGGTCCGCCTTTAGTGCTGTGGCAATCGCACCCGCTGCCGTGTCACCGTTAATGTTGAAAGTTTCCCCCTTGCGACCGGCCCCCAGCGGCGCAATCACCGGAATGGTATCGGCGGCAAACATGGTATGCAGCACGCTGGGATCGACCCGCGTCGGTGTGCCGACAAAGCCAAGCGCCGGATTGGTCTGTTCGCAGACCATCAGGCCCGCGTCCTTGCCCGACAGGCCCACGGCCTTGCCGCCTTGGTCGTTGATGGCTTGCACGATCCGTTTGTTCACGCGCCCCGACAACACCATTTCCACCACTTCGACGGTGGCGGCATCGGTCACCCGTTTGCCATCGACAAAATCCGATTTGACACCCAGCCGCTCCAGCATCCGGTTGATCATCGGCCCGCCGCCATGCACGATCACAGGGTTCACCCCGACCTGCTGCATCAGCACGATGTCACGGGCGAAACTGTCCATTTCATCATCATCGCCCATCGCATGTCCGCCGAATTTCACAACGACAGTGGCCCCGCCATAGCGTTGCAACAACGGCAGCGCGTGGGAAAGGGTGCGGGCGGTGGCGATCCAGTCACGGTTCATGGCGTCTTGCTTCTTCATCTGATTTATCCCTCATTCTCTACCGTGTTAATCGCTGGGCGCGGCTGTGCCAAGTGATTGTATTTCCGCGCCGCTGTGCATAGGTTCAGATCAAGCAATGATCGGGGATCGAAATGGCCAAGAATGACAGACGCAAAACCATGCTGCTGACCGGTGCCAGCCGTGGCATCGGCCATGCAACCGTGCAATATTTCAATGCCAAGGGTTGGCGGGTGATCACCTGTTCACGCCATCCGTTTCCTGAAAAATGCCCTTGGGGCGGTGGTCAGGAAAACCATGTGCAGATTGATCTTGCTGACCCGCGAAAGACCATCGAGGCAATTCAGGAAATTCATGGCAAGCTGGATGGCAAGCTGGACGCGCTTGTGAACAATGCAGGCATTTCACCCAAGGGGCCGAATGGCGAGCGGTTGAACACGCTTGATACCGATTTGGCCACATGGGGGCAGGTGTTTCATGTGAATTTCTTTGCGTCGGTCGTGTTGGCGCGCGGTCTGAAGGAGGAATTGGCGGCTGCCAAAGGCTCGGTTGTGAATGTAACGTCAATTGCGGGGGTGCGGGTGCATCCGTTTGCAGGCGCGGCTTATGCCACCTCCAAGGCGGCGCTGGCGGCCCTGACCCGCGAGATGGCGCATGATTTCGGGCCTCTGGGTGTGCGGGTGAACGCGATTGCCCCGGGCGAGGTGGAAACAGCGATCCTTAGCCCTGGAACCGAGAAAATTGTGGATCAATTGCCCCTGCGCCGGTTGGGCCAGCCGGAAGAGGTGGCTGCGGCGATCTATTTCCTGTGTTCGGACGAATCGTCCTACATTTCCGGCACCGAGCTGGAAGTGAACGGCGCGCAGCACGTTTAGAAACTAGACCAGATCGGCAATAATACTGCGCAGGATCGGGATGCCTTCGCCCTTTTCGGATGATGTCAGCACCAGTTCGGGATAGGCCGCAGGGTGTTTGGAAATGGCTTTGCGCACCTGTTCCAGCACTTTTGTGCGGTCCTTGTCCTTGACCTTGTCCAGCTTGGTCATCACCACCTGAAATGTCACCGCGGAACGATCCAGCAGTTTCAGGATTTCTTCGTCCACGTCTTTTACGCCGTGGCGCGCATCAATCAGCACAAAAGCGCGGCGCAGGGTTTGGCGGCCGGACAGGTAGTTTTTCAGCAGACGTTGCCATTTTTCCACCACCGGCAGCGGCGCATTGGCATAGCCATAGCCGGGAAGGTCGACCAGATAGGGGCCGTTCAGTGTGGTGAAATAGTTGATTTCCTGCGTGCGGCCCGGCGTGTTCGAGGCCCGTGCCAGCCCCTTGCGGCCGGTCAGTGCATTGATCAGGGTGGATTTCCCCACGTTCGAGCGGCCCGCGAAACATACTTCCAGCCGGTCGGGGGGCGGCAGGCCATCCATGGCCACCACCCCTTTCAGGAATTCGGTATTGCCGGCAAACAGTTTGCGGCCGCGCTCTTTGGCATCCGCATCGGGATCTTCGGCAATTGTAAACGGAATTTTCATCAGAACACCTCGATTTCATCACCAATGGCGATTTGCCCGTTTTTGACAACGACACCATACACCCCGAACTGTTTGTGGCCCCAGTTATCCTGTAACGCATCCAGCGTGGCGGCGTCGCGTTTGCCGGTGTCAGGGTTAACCGTGGTGGCCATACAGCGGGTGATGCGTTCGCGGATCTCCAGAACCGCCCCGCCAATGCGCAGCCGTTTGCCGACCCAGTTGAATTCTTCCCACGGCTTTAGCCCGTCAAACCACAGGTTACCACGCCAGCGCAGCGGCGACAGGTCCGCACCTATCTTTTCACCCAGTGTGCGGTTGGTCGCCAGATTGTTCAGGCTGATCGACGGGAAATCAGTGTCGGTCATACCGCGGGCCTGCGCGCGCACAATGCGCGCTGACGGGGTGCGATCAGGCGGCATGATCGGGCGCACCCAGTCGATAAAGGCATCCGAATCCGTGTCGGGGTTAAAGGTGATGTCGGGCAGGTCGGGGTGGGTCATGGTGATCTGCCCCGTTGCCTCGTCCAGCGCGGCCTTTAGCGCCATTAATGACGGCGCCTTGGCCCCGCGCGAAAAATTCCCGCAAGGCACCCACTCGGACCCGTCCGCCTTTGACAATTCGTGCACCACGGCCCAGGCGCGATCCCATGGTAGGGTTTTGCCTGTCAGCAGATCAACAGATTGCATTGCCTCGACCCCGTGCGCCTTGATCGGGTGGCGCCAGATATGGGTCAGGCGGCCGGTCATTTATCGTCCGGTTTCTTGCGCTTGAAGCCGGCCATGATGTTGCCGAAGACATCTGGTTTGGCCCCTTGGCTGCGCATGATCATATATTGCTGGGTAAAGGTGATCGTGTTGTTGGTGATCCAGTACAGGACCAGACCCGAAGCAAACCGGCCCAACATGAACATAAATACCCACGGCATCCACGTCATGATCATTTTCTGGGTCGGGTCTGTAGGGGTCGGGTTCAGCTTTTGTTGCAGCCACATGGAAATCCCCAACAGGATCGGCATAAGGCCCAGTGATATGATGGCCAGGGCCGAACCGGGACCAGGGGCATCCCAGGGCAGCAAGCCAAACAGGTTCAGAATGGACGACGGATCAGGCAATGAAAGGTCGCGGATCCAGCCGATAAAGGGGGCCTGGCGCAATTCCAGCGTGACAAAGATAACCTTGTAGAGCGAGAAAAAGATCGGGATTTGCAGTAGAATCGGCAAACAACCGGCGGCCGGATTGACCTTTTCCTTTTTATAAAGCGCCATCATTTCCTTTTGCTGGCGTTGCTTGTCATCACCACAGCGTTCTTTTAGGGCTTCCATTTCCGGCTGCAAGGTTTTCATTTTGGCCATCGATACGTAGGATTTATAGGCCAACGGCAACAGCAATGCTTTTAGTGTGACGGTCAGGGCGATAATGGCAAAGCCCATATTGCCAATCAGACCCTTCAGGGTGTGCAGCAACCAGAATATCGGCTTGGTCAGGAAGAAAAACCAGCCCCAGTCGATTGAATCGATAAACCGGTCGACGCCCTCGTCGTTCTGATACATGCGGATGGTTTCCCATTCCTTGGCACCAGCGAAAACGCGGGTTGTGATACTGCTGGTGGTGCCAGGTTCGACTGTCTGGATCGGCATCCGGGCTTCGGTGGTATAGATGTCGCTGGCAGGAATGTATTTTACAACCGAAGTAAAGGGTTGCCCATTGGCGGGGATGATGCTGGTCATCCAGTATTTGTCAGTAAAGCCGACCCAGCCATCATTTTTAACATCGATCAACTCGGCATTTGCCCCTTCGCCTGCAACCACATCCATCTTGGGCATTTTCTTGTATGTGATTTCTTCCAGTTCACCGTCCGACATGCGAACGGCACCCTCGTGCAGGATAAAACGGCCTCGCGTCTTGGGTTGGCCATAACGCGCGACAATGCTGTAGGGGAACAGGCGGCTGGCCGTTGTGCCGGTATTTTCAACCGATTGATCGACCGAGAACATGTAATGATCATCAATCGAGATGGTGCGACGGAAGATCAGGCCATTACCGTTGTCCCAACGCAAAGTGACAGGGCTAGCGGTTGTCAGGGTATCGCCGCTTTCCACGGTCCACATCGTATCCGGTCCGGGAACGGAATCGGCGGGCATATCGCCGGTGCGACCCCAGCCATAAATGGTGTAATAGGGGTTATCACTACCAAACGGAGTCAGCAGGGTTACAAGCGGAGAGTCCGGTTCCAGTGTTTCGCGGTAAGCCTTGAGTTTCAGGTCATCAATGCGCCCGCCCATCAACGAAAATGAACCGCTCAGCTTGGGGGTGTCGATTGTAATACGCGGGGCTTTTGCCAGTGCTTCGGCATGCGAACTGGTTGGCACAGCAGGAGCAGCATCGCCAGACGGCGTGGCTGTCGCAGCGGGTGGCGTGGCCACGCTGGTGCCGTCGGTTGTTTGCACTGCATCGGGCGGCAGGGTCAGGTCGGGCTGGGGGGGCGGTGGCTGGAACCATATGCTCCAGACCAGCATCACCATGCCGCTGAGAAAAACTGCAAGAATAAGGTTCTTGTTCTGATCGTCCATGTGGGACACACCCTGTCACTGAAATTGGTCAAAGTGGTTCAACAGGGCGGGGGGCCAAAGGTCAAGCGGTTTTCCTGTTTTTCAAAGTGAAAACTACCCTATGCCGCGGCCGATTTTCGGGGTTTCGGCCAGTTTTTCGTGATGTTTCTGCATCCAGTTCAGCGTATCGGCATAGGGCATGGGCCGTCCAAGGCCAAATCCTTGCACATGGGTGCAGCCCAATTGCGCCAGCATTGCGTGTTCGCCTGCTGTTTCCACACCTTCACCAAGGGTTTTCAGATTCAACTGTTCCGCCATTGTCAAAATGGCTGAAACCATGCGTTGTTGTTCGGGGTCTGTATCGACCTTTGTTACAAAGGATCGGTCAATCTTGATCCGTTCCACAGCAAACCGGCGGATATTCGAGATCGAAGCGTGACCTGTGCCGAAATCATCCAGATCAATGGCGCAGCCAAGGGTGGCCAGACCGGCAATGTTGCGTGTTATGACATCATCGTCGGCCTCGGCAATCACGGTTTCCAGAATTTCGATATTCAGGCGGTCCGGCGTCAGGTCAAAGCGGTCCAGCTCCCAGCTGATTTTATCAACCAGTTTCGGGTTTCGCAGCTCTGAATCTGAAAAATTCACCCCGACCTGTGGCACCTTGAACCCGGCTTTGTCCCATTTTTTCAGGCATGTGAGGGAATGATACAGAATCACCTCGCCCAACCGCTCAAACATGCCGGCCTGTTCGATTGCGGGTAGAAAATCGCACGGGGCGATCATGCCGCGTTCTGGGTGGTGCCAGCGCGCCAATGCCTCGAAGCCCGAAACCTCGCCAGTGTCAGTCGAGATTTGTGGCTGGAACCACGGCAGAATATGGCCATCTTCCAGTGCCTGCACCACTTCTTCGATTAGGGCATGCTGTGCCTTTGCCTTATGTTGCATTTCGGGGGAATAGCCACGAATGGTGCCAGACCCGTTGGCCTTTGCATTGCTCAAGGCCTGTTCGGCGGCTTCCAGCATGGCTTCGCCGGATTTTTCGGGCGCGCGGGTACTTAGACAAAATCCGATCGAGCAAGATACATAAACGGTGGTTGTGTCCAGGCTAACCGGTTCCGAGACCGCAGATTGCAGCCGTGCGGAAATCTGGATCATGGCTTCCAGATCGGCCCGCCGCACAGGGGCAAGGGCAATGGCAAACTCGGCCCCGTCCAGACGCACAATCAGATCATTATCGCGCAGAACGCCCCGCATTCTGTCGGCAGTGCGGCGCAGGATGTCGTCAGCGACTTTGTGCCCCAACCGCGCCAAAAGCATTGTGTAATCATCCAGTTCAACAACCAGGGTGGCTGTTGTGCGCCCGTTTGGCCGCGCAATTTGCAAGATGTTATCCAAAGTTTTTTCAATCCGCGCGCGTTGCCCCAATCCATTGGTTTCAGTGCGTGAATGCGCCTTTGTCGCATGATCATCCTGTCCAGCAAGTGCAATAAACGCGGGTAATATCAGGGCAAAGGCCAGCAAGGCCCCTTCACCGCCAATCCAGAAGCTGGCCAATGTCAGGGCCGGCAGGAATGCCAATGCCTGCGGGCCGTTGATAAAATTGCGAATGGTCCGGCGGGACACAACGTTGGAAAATCCGGCCAGTGGCGGCATTGCGGGGCATCCTTTTGCAGTGCATGGCCAGGCCACACAGGGTTCAGGAGGACGCTAATTCGCGAAGCCTATCGGAGTATTAACGCAGCGCGGGAATTTGGTTAGAATTGTCTGTATCTGCCTTGGGGTCACGCATTAATCCAGCAAAATCAAACAGTTTCGGGTCAAGCAAATGACTGGGCCGTGCATTCATCAGGGCACGAAACATCACTTGCCGGCGGCCCGGTGCGTTCTTTTCCCAGCCATCCAGAATCGCTTTGACTTGTTGGCGTTGCAAACCATCTTGCGAACCGCACAGATCGCAGGGGATGATTGGATAATTCATCGCCTTGGCGAATATCTCGCAATCGGCCTCGGCCACATGGGCAAGGGGGCGATAGACGAACAAGTCGCCTTCTTCGTTCAGCAGTTTGGGTGGCATGGTGGCCAGCCGCCCGCCGTGAAACAGATTCATGAAGAAGGTTTCCAAAATATCGTCGCGGTGATGCCCCAGCACGATTGCGGAACAGCCTTCTTCACGGGCGATACGATAGAGGTTGCCGCGGCGCAGGCGGGAACATAGCGAACAAAAGGTGCGCCCCTCGGGGATTTTGTCGGTGACGATGGAATAGGTGTCTTCGTATTCGATCCGGTGGGGGACCTGCATGCGTTCCAGAAACTCGGGGATCACGGTGGCCGGAAAATTCGGCTGGCCCTGATCCAGATTGCAGGCGACCAGTTCAACGGGCAGCAAACCGCGCCATTTCAATTCATACAGAACCGCCAGCAGGGTATAGCTGTCCTTGCCACCGGACAGGCAAACCAGCCAGCGCGCGCCGCGCTCGATCATGCCGTAATGTTCAATCGCCTCGCGGGTATAGCGCACGATGCGCTTGCGCAGTTTCTTGAACTCGGTGGTCGAGGGGGCACCGTGGAACAGCGGGTGGATGTCATCAAGGGGGGCGTCGGACATGCGTTCAGGCCTGTTCATCGTGGCAATGGTCGTGGTCGCAATCGGTGCCCTCGACCGGATCATAGCCGCAGCCGCCCCACGGGTTGCAGCGGCCAATGCGTTTGGCGGCCATCCAAGTGCCTTTGATGGCGCCGTGCTTTTCCAGCGCTTCCATTGCATAGGCGCTGCATGTGGGCTGATAGCGGCAGGAATTACCGACCCACGGCGAAAACAGCAGCCGATACAGGCGCACCGGAACGGCAACGATATGGGCAAGCGGAGTCATTTGCGTTTCCCGTGGATTACTTTCAGCGCGTAGGCCAGATCGCCTACCAGATCTATATAGGGACGATCCACCGTTGCACCAGCGCGGCCGATCAGCACATAGTCCCAGCCCGGCTGCCCCTTGTCGCAGATCACCTCGCGGGCGATGGCGCGCAGGCGGCGTTTTGCGCGGTTGCGTTTCACCGCATTGCCCACCTTTTTGGAACAGGTATAGCCAACGCGGATCAGATCGGGGCTGGCCTCGTCAGGGGCGCGTTTGCGGGCTTGCAGGATCAACCCTTTGGTCGCCTGCCGTTTGGCCCGCGCGGCCCGCAGGAAATCGGCACGTTTGGTTAATGTCACCGGACATGCGAAGACCGCCGGTGGCCCGCTCGTGACCTCTGGCGTATTGCCTGTCACGGGTGCCTCCGGCGGTGTCATATCTTTTCACCTGATAGCAGCGGGTATTAAGCGCTGAGTTTGGCACGACCTTTGGCACGACGTGCGTTCAGAATCTTGCGGCCTGCTTTGGTGGCCATACGCGCACGAAAGCCGTGGCGGTGTTTGCGAACCAAGTTCGATGGTTGGAATGTGCGTTTCATCGCCCGTCTCCGTCTGGTTTGGACCTGCACCCGAAAAGGATTCGTAGGTCATATGTGTTCGAAGCCCGTGATTTAGGCGCTTGGTCAGGGTAAGTCAATTCATCATTCGCGCCAAAAGTGCAACATTCGGGGGAAATTGCCGGTTGATATGTTTCAAAACCGCCCCGAACCCCCGTTCAAAGTGAAACATCCCATCACCCCCGATCAAGGCGGCGTGATCGGGGTATGCCTGTGCGCCAATCATAGGCATGTTGTTATGACGGGGCGCAAGAACGGACAAAGGCAAGATGAGCGACATGACAGAGACACAGAAAAGCGGGCTGGTGCGATATCTGCCGCTGATCGCGATTTTCACGGCGGCGGTGATCGGGGCCTTTACCCTGCGCGACTATCTGTCGTTCGAGGCGCTGCGCGACAATCGCGAGGCGCTGATTGCCTTTCGGGATAACAACTACCTGCTGACGGTGCTGGTGTTCATCGCGGCCTATACCACGATCGTCACCTTTTCCCTGCCCGGGGCCGCGATTGCCTCGATCACCGGCGGCTTCCTGTTTGCCACTTTCCCCGGTTCCCTGTTCAACATCGCCGCTGCCACGATGGGTGCAACGCTGATCTTTCTGGCGGCCCGCTGGGGGATGGGTGAAAAACTGGCGGCCAAGATGGAAGCATCCGACGGGGCGGTAAAGAAAATCAAGGACGGGATTGATGAAAACCAGTGGTCGATGCTGTTTTTGATCCGTCTGGTGCCCGCCGTGCCGTTTTTTGTCGCCAATCTGGTGCCCGCGATGGTGGGCGTGCCGCTGCACCGTTTTGTGATTTCCACCTTTCTGGGGATCATCCCGGGGGCAGTGGTTTACACATCAGTCGGCGCTGGCCTTGGTGACGTGTTTGCCCGTGGGGAAACCCCGAACCTTGGCATTATATTCGAGCCTCAGATACTGCTCCCCATCCTTGGCCTGTGCGCGCTGGCCGCATTACCGATGGTGCTGAAACTGTTTAAGAAATAGGAATACCCCCATGAACAAGATCAAAACAGACATCTGCATCATCGGTGCAGGATCAGGCGGGTTGTCGATTGCGGCCGGTGCGGTACAGATGGGCGCCAAAGTGGTGCTGCTGGAAGGGCACAAGATGGGCGGCGATTGCCTGAACTATGGCTGTGTGCCCTCAAAGGCGTTGCTGGCGGCGGGCAAGATGGGGCTGGCATTCGGCAAGGCCAAAGACCATGTGCAAAGCGCGATTGATACCATCGCCCCGCATGACAGCGTCGAGCGGTTCGAGGGGCTGGGCGTGCAGGTTATAACCGAATACGGCAGCTTCATTTCCCCGACCGAAGTGCAGGCGGGCGACAATGTAATCACCGCGCGCCGGTTTGTGATTGCCACGGGGTCATCCCCCTTTGTGCCGCCGATTCCGGGACTGGAAAATGTGCCCTATGACACCAACGAAACCATTTTCAAATCCCGCACCAAACCCAAGCATCTGTTGATTGTGGGCGGTGGCCCCATCGGTATGGAAATGGCGCAGGCGCACCGGCGGCTGGGCTGCGAAGTGACCGTGGTTGAGGGCATGAAGGCGCTGGGCAAGGATGATCCGGAACTGGCGGCGATTGTGCTGGATAACTTGCGGGCCGAGGGGATCAAGATTGCCGAGGATGCCATGGCCAAAGAGGTTCGTGGCAAGAAGGGTGCGATTGAAATCGAGGCACAGGACGGGCGGGTGTTCAAAGGCTCCCACCTGTTGATGGCAGTCGGCCGCAAACCGAATATTGATAAGCTGAATCTGGATGTTGCAGGCGTTGATCATGATCGTACGGGTATCAAAGTGGGCGCCAACCTGCGTAGCACCAACCGGCGGGTCTATGCGGTCGGTGATGTGGCTGGCGGGCTGCAATTTACCCATGTGGCCGGATACCACGCTGGTGTGGTGATCAAATCCATGCTGTTCGGCCTGCCCTCCAAAGCTAAAACCGCGCATATCCCCTGGGCCACCTACACCGACCCCGAACTGGCGCAGGTCGGTCTGACCGAAGCGCAAGCGCGCGAACAACATGGTGGTAAGCTGGAAGTGATCCGGTTCGATTTTGCGGGTAATGACCGCCTGATTGCCGAGGGCAAAGCCAAGGGATTGATCAAGCTGATGGTGGTCAAGGGGCGGCCTGTGGGGGTCTCGATCGCGGGGCCGTCTGCGGGCGAGCTGATCGGGTTCTGGGCAATGGCGCTGGCCAATAACCTGAAGATGGGCCAGATCGCCGCGACGGTTTTGCCCTATCCCACGGTGAACGAGGTTAACAAACGCGCGGCGGGTGCCTATTTTACCCCCAGACTGTTTGAAAATGCCAACGTCAAACGCGTGGTTGGCTTTGTGCAGCGGTTCCTGCCATGATCGGGCATTGAAAGGGCTGATATGTTTATGAATTCGCTTTCCGGCCGGTTTCTGGTGCTGACGACGGTGTTCGTCATGCTGGCCGAGGTTCTGATCTTTGTCCCCTCGGTCGCGCGGTTCCGCGAGGATTACCTGCTGCTGCGCCTCGAGAAATCGCAGATCGCCGCGCTGGCGCTGTTGGCGGATGATATGATCGACAGTGATCTGGAAAGCGAACTGTTGAAAAATGCAGGTGTGTATAACGTGGTGTTGCGGCGTGATGAAATGCGGCAGTTGATGTTGTCTTCGCCGTTGCCGGATATGGTCTCGGCGACATTCGATATGCGCACCGCCACTCCGTTTGAAAAAATACGCGATGCAGTGAAACGCCTGCTGGACCCCGAAGACCGCGTGATCCGTGTGATCGGCGAACCTGTGCGCGGGGCGGGGCTGCTGATCGAAGTGACCATGCCGACGATGCCCCTGCGCGATGCGATGATTGATTACGGGCTGCGGATTTTATGGCTGTCGGCGGCGATCTCGGTGATTACAGCGGTGCTGCTGTTTCTGGCCGTGCGGGGGTTTCTGCTGAAACCGATCCACCGTGTCATCCGCCACATCAAATCCTACGCCGAAGCGCCCGAGGATGCCCGCCGTATCATCGAACCCAACGCCGGTGTGCTGGAACTGCGCGAGGCAGAAGAAGCACTGCAAACCATGCAAACCCAGCTAACCGGATCGCTGAAGCAAAAAGAACACTTGGCCCAGATGGGCGGCGCGGTGGCCAAGATCAGTCACGATTTGCGCAATATCCTGACCACCACGCAATTGTTCGTCGACCGGATGGAGGGCAGCAACGACCCGATGGTGCAACGCGCCGCGCCCAAACTGGTGGCGTCCATGTCGCGTGCCGTAAACCTGTGCGAAAGCACGCTTGCCTTTGGCAAAGCCGAAGAAGCCTCCCCCGCCCTGACCCGCGTGCCGCTGGTCGATATTGTGAACGATGTGATCGATGGCGAGCGACTGGCAGCCGGTGACAGCGACATTAGCTATAGCGAGGACATACCGGCAGGGCTGACACTGCGGGCAGACCCCGAACAGCTTTATCGTGTGGTTTCCAACATCGTGCGCAATGCACGGCAAGCGATTGTCGCAACCGGCGAAGAAGGCGAAATCAACATCCGCGCCCGCGAGGACGAGGACAACTGGATCGTCACCATCACCGACACCGGACCGGGCCTGCCCCCCAAGGCGCGCGAACATCTGTTCACACCGTTTCAGGGCGGTGTGCGCAAGGGGGGCACGGGGCTTGGCCTGTCGATTGCGGCCGAACTGGTGCGTGGTCATGGCGGGCGACTGGACCTGAAGCACACCGATGATACCGGAACCCAGTTTGAAATCTGCCTGCCCAAGGGCGAAATCGATTTAGATACACTTTCGGTGTGAATAGCGCTTGCAAACCGTCGCAAGGGTCGCTAAATCCGCACTGGTTATGCACCCGTAGCTCAGCTGGATAGAGTACCTGACTACGAATCAGGGGGTCGCACGTTCGAATCGTGCCGGGTGCACCATTTTTCTGCCTCACAGCGCAAAGCGCCTCCGATGGGCGGGCTGATTGCCCAAGACGCAGTCGCGTCTTTGTCGGCATTGGTTCTGGATTTGTCCTCTTACCCGCATCATTTCCCTTCTATAAACACCAGACAGTTATCCGGCAAAAATTTGAGCCAGAACATTCTGGAGTCAAAAGCGCACAAAAAATAGATCGTGGCGAATGCACGCCTTGCGGCACACAATTTTGATCCTGTTGGTGGTGGGCAAGTTATAGGTCTTTCTTGCAACACATTCGGACCGGCCAATAATTATCGTCGGGATATTTGTTTCGACTTTATAATAAATCCATTAAACGCAACGAAGAGTTGTATCCAATAGGAGATTTCATAATGGGTTTTAAAGAAGCTGTGCGCACATGCTTGCGCGAGAAATATTTCACGTTTCGGGGTAGGGCGTCCCGTTCGGAATACTGGTATTATTATTTGTTTATTCTTCTTGTATCCGTTGTCTATTTTCTTATCATAGCTGCACTATTCGGTTTTAATCCTCCTCCTATTGTTGGTGCTAGCCGGAATATTGAATTTTCGACAATACAATATGTGGCCTTCGCGGTTGGCGGAATTCTGGCTATCTACCTCTATATCCCGCTTCTTGTCGCACAGGTGCGCCGGTTCCATGACCGGAATCTTTCCGGCTGGTGGATATTGGCCGGGATCGTTGTCGGGTTTGTCCCCTTTGTAGGAATTATAGCCAGCATTGCAATATTTGTCATAACGGTCCTAAAAGGCACTGACGGGGACAATAAATATGGTCCCGACCCCCTTAAGGTACAGAACAGCGCGGATGTATTTGCCTAACCACCTGTTTAAACGTATTCGTCCTGTGTTTTGGCGCTGTCTATTTCTATTGGTATCACTGCCAATGGTCGCCACTGCACAGGATGAGACCACTCCCGAAGCTACCTATACCGTTGTCAAAAGCATCAAAGCCCCCATAGGCGAGCAAACAGACAGCTATCGCGTTGTGGCCGCGCGGAACGGTGCAAAGACGGATCCGGTTTATGTAACGAAACTGGATGGCCTGCTTGCTTCGGGCAAGGCCAGAATTGCCCCCAAAGGATCATCCACAAGCCTGGAGCCCGTCGATTTGAACGGGTTCGGGGTGGCTTTGGCGATTGGAATTCTATTGGGGGCATTGTTCCTGTGGTTGAAGTTTGGCGGCAGCGGTGTGTTGCTTTCGCGTGATCCGGCCGGTTCCACAGCAAAGAACAGCGCGCCCGACAGCTGGAAAATTTCAGCGGGTGAAATCGATCTGGATGCAGATAGCCGCCTAAGCCAGATCGCAGCGATGCCGGATCGTGGCGCCGCCATGGTGTTGCTGTTACGTTATTGCCTGTTGGCCGCTGCACAAACAACAAGCACCCGCTTTGCCCGTTCCGACACCGAAAGAAGCGCCTTTGGGCGGCTTCCCGAACACTGGTCATCGTTGGCTGGGCTGGAAACAATTCTGCAACAGGCCGAGTTGGCCCATTACGGAGGCCGTCCTGTAACCGACAGCGTATTTGAAAATGCACTGGAAACCGGCCGGGTTATTCTGGGTGCCAACCAGAAAGCGCAGGCTGTCTGATGGCTAAAGCGCCCGATAACCCTGATCGCGGCCAAAACGCCGCTATCATTCCCATGGTGGTCGTAGGTGGATTGTTGGTGGCTGGGTTTTTCCTGATGACAATGTTCGGGGGCAATGCCCGCGACCGCGCGCTTGACGCATCGGCAATCGGGGTCAAAGCGCTAGGGCCGTGGTTGCAACAGGCCGACATCCCGATCCGTAATTCGCACCCTCGCCTTCACCCTGCCGTCGCCGATCTGGGTTTGCGGATTTTACCGTTATACGACCTTGATCTTCGTCATAATGCCCCCGAGCCGGACACCGTCAAAGACATGCTGAACAACGGCAATCTGCGTGATATCCTGCTGGATAATTTCAATGACAAAATCAAGGAAATCCAGACGGTGGTGATGCTGCCAAAATGGCGCGGGGCGCTGGTCGAAACCGGAATCGCGCATGAACAGTCGTTGATCCCTCTGGATGATTTTGACAAGGTTTTGCCGCAAATCGGGCTGCGTGGCATCCGATTGCAACGGGGCGGGCCCGAATTTGCTGTCGAGACACTGGCAAGCGAGGCAGATATCGCTTTGTTTCATGCCCAGACATTCAACCGCTCCACCCTGCCCAAAACCTGTAAAACAGAGATGCCGTTCAAAACGGGCGCGCTGGTGATCGCCTGCCAGCCCGATAAATCGAACCATACTGTCTATTTCGTTTCCGACCCCGACCTGATGAACAACCACGGTCTGGCGGTGGCTGATAACGCTGCCAATGTCATCACCTTTCTGTCGGGCCTGCGCGGCGATGATGAACGCCCAGTTTACATTGACCGCAGCCCTGATCTGCTAACCGCACTCGAACGAGATGATCAACGGCAGGATTACAAACGCGGCGTGACGGAATTTGAACGGTTCTTTCAATATCCGTTCTCGATCTATTGGGCGGCCCTTTTGATCACCCTTGCCGCCGTTTACTGGCGCGGCAGCAAACGTTTTGGGCCTTTTCAAACCGACAATCGCAATACTCGTGAAATGTCTAAATGCGCGGCAATTGACGCCAAGGCGCGTCTGTTGCGCCTTTCGGGGAATGACGGGCGTATGGTGGCCGATTTTGTGCACGTGCAGCTACAGGACCTTAGCCATCAAAGCTTTGGCGGGGATGCGGGTCAAAAGGCCGAAGCACGTTTTCTGAAACTTCTGCGGCGACGGAATCCCGATCTTGCACAGGATTTTGGTGGTGTTGCCAGATCGCTTATGCAGGACGCCCCCGCCATGTCCCCGCAACAACTTCACCGGCAACTTGCCTCTTATCATGCACTTTTGCAAAAGGTTATGGAACATCATGGACCTATCTGAATTCCAATCACTCGCCGACGAAATCCACACTGAAATCGGTTCGGTCGTTCAAGGCCAAAAGCAATTGATCGACATGCTGTTGCTGGCGGTCTTTGCCCGCGGGCACTGTTTGCTGGAAGGACCGCCGGGCACCGCGAAAACGCTGGTTGCCCGCTGTCTGGCACAGGTGATTGACCTTGATTTTGGCCGTGTGCAATTCACCCCCGACCTGATGCCGGGGGATGTGCTGGGTGTGAACCTGTTCAACTTTGAAACCAATGAATTCCGTCTGACCAAGGGGCCGATCTTTACCGATATCCTGCTGGCGGACGAAATCAACCGCGCCCCGCCCAAAACCCAATCGGCGCTGCTACAGGCGATGAATGAACGCGAAGTGACAATTGACGGCACCAGTTACCCGCTGGGGGCGGATTTCTTTATCGTGGCAACCCAGAACCCGATCGAGCAGCACGGAACCTATCCTCTGCCCGAGGCCCAGCTGGACCGCTTTTTGTTCAAACTGGTTGTGGAATTCTCCGACCGGCAATCCGAAATCGATATTCTGACCCACAGTGCGGGCCTGCCGTTGCGTTCGGATGGTGGGCGGACAAGCCTGCGCAAGATTTTGAACCGCAAGGCCCTGCATGCAGGTCACGCGCTGGTCGATTCAATCCGGCTGGATGAAACGATCCTGACTTATATCGTCGATCTGGTCCGCGCCACACGCATCGACAGCGAAATTCTGCACGGTGCTTCGACCCGTGCCGCAAACGAAGTCGCTGCGGCTGTTCGCGCCAAGGCCGCACTGGAGGGGCGTGATTATGCCATCCCCGATGACGTTCAGGCACTGTTACTGCCGGCATTACGTCACCGGCTGGTGCTGGGGCCATCCGCCGAAATCGAGGGGCGGACTTCGGATGATGTGCTGACCACGATCCTTAACCGCACCGACGCACCGCGCTAGAATGCGACCGTCCCGCCGCCTTATCGCGCTGGTTCTGGCGCTGGCCGCTGCCACAGTCCTGATCGGGCTGACCCGGCAGGATGGCAACCTGATCGCCGGCGTCCTTTGGGGGGCGGTGGCGCTGGTTGCGCTGTTCGATCTGCTGCTGTCCCCTGCCGCGCGTAATTTCACGGTCGTGACTGATCTGGCCGATGCCGGATTTGTCGGCAGCACCACACCGCTGGGCCTGACTATCACTGCGGGCAAAGGCACCATACCGCGCCATATCGAAATCCGGCTGACACATGGGGCGAAACTGGCCATGCCAACGCCAACGGTTTCGCTGGAGACCGATGAAGGGCAAAGCACAGTGCAGGGCGAAATACCGTTAACCTTGTTGGAGCGCGGCACGGCAAATATAAATCGCCTGTCGATGCGCTTTGCCTCGCGGCTTGGGTTGTTCGAAATCCTGCCCGCATGGCCGCTGGATCTGGAAATCGACATTGCGCCGGATATCTCGCCGGTATTGAACGGTGAAATCCATACGCAAATGCTGCCGCTGATTGACGGGTTGAAGGATGTCAACCTAAAGGGCGAAGGCTCGGAGTTTCGACAGTTGCGCGAATTCCAGACAGGTATGGACCCACGCAGCATTGACTGGAAACGCTCGGCCAGAATGCGCAGCCTTGTGGCCCGTGAAACCCATGCCGAACGCAACCACCAGATTATCCTATGTCTGGATACCGGATATTTGATGGGGGAACGTATTGGCAATCTGTCCAAGCTGGACCATTCGATCAACGCCGCTCTTTCCTTGGCGTGGGCAGGCGGGTTGGGCGGCGATAATGTCGGATTCTACAGCTTTGACAGCCGCCCGCACCAGTTTATCCCGCCACAACCCGGACGCCGCGCCTTTGGGCATATCCAGAAACACTGTGCCACGATCCAGCAGGAAACTGCCGAAACCAATCACACGCTGGGGCTGACACAGCTGAACGGCACCCTTGCCCGCCGTAGCCTTGTGGTGGTTTTTTCGGATTTTGTCGACAGCGTAACCGCAGAACTGCTGGCCGAAAATCTGGCTGTAATCACTCGCCAGCATCTGGTGCTATATGTTGCGCTGCGCGATCCCGAATTGCACCGGATAGCCCACACCACCGATGTATCCATGGATGCAATTGCCAAAGCCGTTTCTGCCCAGCAATTGATGCGCGAACGCCGCGCGGTGCTGGACCGGTTGCGCCGCCTTGGCATCCTGTGTCTGGACACCACACCAGATCAACTGACAGCCAGTCTGGTCTCGCGCTATATAGATATCAAATCGCAGGAGCTGATATGACGATCCGCCCCACCCGTAACACCGACCTTATCCGATCATCCCGGTTTCGGGCCGAACGCGAAGCCGGTTGGAAAAAGCTGGAAACCCTGCTGTCATGGGCGGAAAGATCCGGCGTTGGCGCGTTGAGATACGAACAGGTGCATGAACTGGCCAGCCTATACCGCCAAGCGATGAACTCGCTTAGCGTTGCCCGCTCTATTTCGATGGACAAGGCATTGCTTGCTTATCTCGAAGCCCTTTGCGCCCGCGCCTATCTGGTGGTCTATGCCCCGCAAGAGGGGATACGCGGAGCCATATGGCGGCTATTTTCAGAGGGCATCCCGCGCGCCGTGCGTCGTTCAAGCCTGCCATTGCTGATCGGATTCCTTGCGATGGTTCTGGGGGCTGTTGTGGGCTATGTGCTGTATTTTCAGGACCCCGGCTGGTATTTTACTTTTGTGCCGCCCGAAATGTCGGACGGGCGCGCGCCCGGTGCGTCGGTCGAATATTTGCGGTCCACGCTTTTCGATGATGGCGGGCGAAACAAGGAAACGTTGGGCGTGTTTGCCTCGTTCCTGTTTTCCCACAACACGGGGATTGCGATATTTATCTTTGCGCTGGGTATTTTTGTGACCCTCCCCAGCTTTGTGCTGACATTTTATAACGGGCTTTTGTTAGGGGCCTTCTTTGCTATGTATGCCGAAGCGGGGTTGGCATACGAGGTGTTTGGATGGCTTTCTATCCACGGTGTTACCGAACTGTCGGCCATCTGTCTGGCCTGTGCTGGCGGGGCGCAACTGGGGCTTGCCGTGTTGCTGCCCGGAAACCACACACGGCGTCAGGCGCTGCAAATAGCGGGGCATGATGCGGTAAAACTGATTATCCTGGCCGGGCTGATGTTGATCGTCGCCGCCATGATCGAAGGGTTTTTGCGCCAACTGGTTCAAGATACAGCTATCAGGCTCGCCATTGGCTGGGGGGTCGGGCTGTTGTGGTTTCTTTGGCTGGGTTTCGCGGGGCGCCGCCATAACATGCCTGCCGAAATCGAGGCCCAGGCATGAGCAATCGGGCCGAAAACATCCGCCCCCCCGAAGGCGTTCCGATTTCATTCGAGATCGCCTCGGGCGGATCACGGTTCGGGGCGCAGTTCCTTGACATCCTGATCACCTTTGGCGGGCTGTTACTGCTGTTTATCGGGCTGATCTGGGCGGGTCTGATTGCGGCGTCCATGCTGGCCACACTGTTTTTGCTGCTGATTTTCTTTATCCGGGTGCCTTATTACATTTTTTCGGAACTGGTCTGGAACGGGCGTACATTGGGCAAACGTATCGTCAAAATCCGCGTGATCAGTGCCGACGGTGGCCGCCTGACCCCGCATCAGATCGTCGCGCGAAACCTGATGAAAGAAGTCGAGGTGTTCATGCCCGCAACCACCTTGATGTCCGGCACCCTTGAAAGCGGCTGGGTTGGTCTGGCGCTTGGCGGGTGGATGGTTGGAGTTTTGCTGGTGCCGCTTATTAACAAAAAGCATCTGCGGCTGGGGGATATGATCGCCGGAACACTGGTGGTGGATAACCCCAAGGCAATCCTGCTGCCCGACCTTGCGGTGCGAAAATCAGTGCAAAAACCAACCTTTGTTTTCGATGCATCCCATCTGGATGTCTATGGTCGCTATGAATTGCAGACGCTGGAAGAAATCCTGCGCGAGTCCCCGAAATCACCACAGGCGATTGCCCGCATTTCAGAAGTGGCTCGGACCATCCAGCGCAAGATAGACTATGTCGAGCAGGTGTTGCCGACCGATTACTGGGACTTCCTGTCCGAATTCTATCGTCAGCAACGCGAATATCTGGAAAGCCGCCAGTTGTTCGGGGACGCGCGCGAAAGCAAGTTCCATAACAAAAACAAACAGGAATGACCCGCCCTAGGTTTAGGCCCCAGGGTCGAGTCCGAAGATTGATTCAAAGATTTTAGACCGACATGCAGAGATATTTCATCTCCAGATAGTCCTCCATCCCGTGGCGGCTGCCTTCGCGGCCCAGGCCCGATTGTTTGACCCCGCCAAAGGGGGCGACTTCGGTGGAAATGATACCGGTGTTGATGCCGACCATGCCGTATTCCAGCGCCTCGGCCACCTTGTAGACTCGCGACAGGTCCTTGGCGTAGAAATAAGAGGCAAGGCCGAAAATGGTATCATTGGCCATCTCGATCACCTCGTCCTCGGTTTCGAATTTGAACAGGGCGGCCAGCGGGCCGAAGGTTTCGTCCTGTGCCACAGCCATATCCTGAGTCACATTGGTGACGATGGTTGGTTCGTAAAAAGTGCCGCCCAGCGCGTGCCCCTTGCCCCCCATCAGGATTTCACCGCCTTTATTCAGGGCATCGGCCAGATGATCCTGTACTTTCTCCACGGCGTCATCATTGATCAGCGGGCCGGTGGTGGTGCCGTCGTTCAATCCGTCCCCCACATTCAGATTGCCAACGGCCACAGCCAGCTTTTTGGCAAATGCATCATAAACACCTGCCTGCACATAAATCCGGTTGGCACATACACAAGTCTGGCCGTTGTTGCGGAATTTACAGATCATCGCGCCTTCGACAGCGGCATCCAGATCGGCGTCGTCAAACACGATAAACGGCGCGTTGCCGCCCAGTTCCATCGAGCATTTCATCACCTGATCGGCGGCTTGGCGCAACAGGATGCGGCCCACTTCGGTCGAACCGGTGAAGGTCAGTTTGCGCACAATCGGGTTTTCGCAGAATTCCTTGCCCACATCCGATGAATGGGTTGATGGCACAACGGAAAACACGCCCGCAGGGATGCCCGCGCGATCGGCCAGCACCGCCAGCGCCAGCGCCGACAGCGGCGTTTCAGCGGCAGGGCGGGCGACAAAGGCGCAACCGGCGGCAAGGGCCGGACCGGCCTTGCGGGTGATCATCGCGTTAGGGAAATTCCACGGGGTGATCGAGCCGACAACACCGATTGGCTGCTTGATCACGGTGATGCGTTTGTCCGCTTGATGACCGGGAATGGTTTCGCCGTAAACGCGCTTGGCCTCTTCCGCGAACCATTCGATGAAGGATGCGCCATAAACGATCTCGCCTCGCGCTTCGGCAAAGGGTTTGCCCATTTCGGCGGTCAGGATCGTGGCCAGATCATCGGCGTTTTCCATCATCAGGTCATACCACGCCCGCAGGGTATTGGCCCGTTCCTTGGCTGTCAGCGCCGCCCATTTTTTCTGCGCCACCTGTGCCGCCGCAATCGCGCGGTTCACATCTGCGCGGGTCAGGTCGGCCACCTGACACACCACATCCCCGCGCGCGGGGTTGGTGACGTCAAAGCTGTTGCCATCGCTGGCGTCAATCCATTCGCCATTCACATAGCCTTTGGTGGCCAGCAACGAGGGATCCTTTAGCAGGTCTTTCAGGTTTGTAGCGGATTCAAGCATGGTGTTCTCCTGCAGAAAATGTCTCTTTGACAATGGCAGAGCATGTGCGTTTCATGTTGTCCAGAAAAATGATCAAATTATCGGGGCCGGATATGGATTTTGACGATGCCTACAGCAACAGCGCCTATATCGACGGGGCCGATGAATATTCTGACCGCTGGGATGACGCCGCGCATGACTTCCGGTCGCTGGAAAATGCTTTCGGGCGGGCGCGGCTGAACCTGCGCTATGGCGAGGGCGCGCGCGAACTATTCGATCTGTTCTATCCGGCCACCGGCAAGCCCAAGGGGCTGATGGTGTTCGTGCATGGCGGCTACTGGATGGCGTTCGACAACAAATCATGGTCGCATCTGGCCGCCGGTGCTGTGGCGCGGGGCTGGGCGGTGGCGATGCCGTCCTACACGCTGGCCCCCGAGGCGCGGATTGCCGACATCACCCGCCAGATTGCCCGCGCGATTGAGGCAGCGGCAAAGTGCATTCAGGGGCCGGTTGTGCTGACCGGCCATTCGGCGGGTGGGCATCTGGTAGCGCGGATGCGCTGTGCGGATGTGGCGTTGGATGTGGTCGATAGGGTGCAGCGGATTATGCCGATCTCGCCACTCTCCGACCTGCGCCCGCTGCTGCAAACAAGTATGAACGAAACGCTGCGCATGGACATGGCCGAAGCCAAGGCCGAAAGCCCCCTGCTGTGCAAGGATTTGCGCAACATTCCCACCCACGTCTGGGTCGGTGCAAACGAGCGCCCCGTCTTTCTGGATCAGGCCCGCTGGCTGGCAGAGGGCTGGCCCGATACGCAACTGACCATCGCCCCGAACCGACACCATTTCGATGTGATCGACGATCTGGCACAGCCGGACAGCGATATGGTCAAGGCGCTGCTGGCATGAGCCGTTTCTCTGTCCCGCAAAAGACCCTGCTGGTGGCAACACCGCTGATTGTGCTGATGCTGATCTACCTGTTTCCGGCGCTAACCCACAGCCTTGGAAACCCGCGCGGGCTGGCAATTGCGTTGGCGATCTACTGGGGCGTGGTGTGCTTTGGCTTTGGTCTGGCCATAATCGGCCCGCGCAACCTGAAACGGCTTTACGCCCGCCCGAAGCCTGCAAATGCACTGAACCTTGCCCTTGCCATACTGCCCGTGGTGCTGGTGTTCTTTGCCGCCTTCCTGCCGGTGGCCACATCCCTGTCCCCCCGCATCCTGCTGCTGGCAACACTGTTCGCTATCATCAACGGCACCGCCGAAGAACTGTTCTGGCGCGGCGCGTTCATCCGCCATTTTCCGCAAGACGCCCGCTATGCCATCATCTATCCGCTGGTATTGTTCACCGCATGGCACATCGCTTTGGCGTTGATCAAAGGCGCACAGTATCAGGGCGGCGCACTGGCCCTGATCGGCGGCGCGGCCATCATGGGCTTGCTCTGGGGTGTCCTCGCATGGCGAACCAAGTCGATCTACCTGTCCACCCTGTCACATATCGGCGTGAACATGATGGCCTTTCCGGCGGTGCTGCTGGCGAACAGTTAGAGCGTGTTGCACCCAATCGGTTTCAAGCATTCACCCAAAGACCCGAGGCAGTGTTCGCTTTGGCGAATGCGTTCGGGTCTTTGGGTGAATTCAATTTGGTGCAACATGCTCTATCGACCGAATTTCTCCTGCCACGTCGGCCATCTGTCCCCGTCCTCGGGCGTGGCCTCGTATATCCCGCGGGCAATCGCACGGCTTAGGCAAACAGCGGCGGCATGGCCCAGCCGGATCGGGTCAAACACCGGATCTGGCAGCGGTTTAACCCCCGTGGACACGCCAAACACCAGATCCCCGTCATAGGGCGTGTGGCTGGGCACAATCGCCCGCGCCATGCCGTCATGCGCGGCGGTGGCCATGCGCGTGGCCTGCGCCTGCGTCAGCACCGCATCGGTGGCGACAATCGCAATCGTGGTGTTCTCGCGCAACTGGGTTTCGGGGCGTGGCTCATGGCCTGCGTCATAATCCTGCGCCATGCCGCCCGCGCCAAACTCGCCATCCATTTCAAAGGGCGCGGCCCAGAACTGCGGCCCGTCCCCAACCGTCACCGCCCCTTGCGCATTCACGGCCACCAAGGCGCCAACCGTCACGCCACATTCGAGCACGACCGAGGCCGACCCAAGCCCGCCTTTCAACCCTGTCACAGTTGCCCCAACGCCCGCGCCGTGGGTGCCTAAAGAAAACTCGACCGCTGCGGTCTCTAACGCCGCGCGGCCCAATCCCTTGTAAGGGTTCTCGTCCCAATCCTTGTCGCCACCATTCAGCAAATCAAACAGGATCGCCGCCGGCACAATCGGCACGTGTTGTCCGCCAATCTCAAACCCGCGCCCCTGTGCACGCAAAGCATCCGCCACACCCGAAGCCGCGTCCAGCCCAAAGGCCGAGCCGCCGGACAGCACCAGCGCATCCACCTCCTGCACCACTTTATCCGGCGCAAGCAAATCGGTTTCCCGCGTGCCGGGCGCGCCTCCCATCACATGAACAGCGGCGACAAAAGGCGCATCGCCAACCAACACGGTTGATCCCGATTTCACCTTGGCATCCGCCGCATTGCCCACCCGCAATCCGGCCACGTCAGTAATCAGATTAAGCGGTCCCGGCTTCATATATTTGCCCTTCTTCTTTCCAAAAATACCTCACGGGGGTGTGGGGGTGTGAAACCCCCGCCTCGGCGCTTAAATGCACCGCCCACCGTCAACTTCCATCGCAACGCCGGTGATCATGCTGGCCTCGTCCGAGCACAGGAAGGCCGCCGCATTGCCCATATCCTCGGGCGTGGAAAAACGCCCCAAAGGGATGGTCGACAAAAACTTGGCACGAATTTCCGGCGTGTCCTCGCCCATGAATGTTTTCAGTAGCGGTGTATCACCGGCCACCGGATTGATCGCGTTTACCCGTATGCCGAACGGGGCCAGTTCCACCGCCATCGTGCGCGTTGCAGTGATCATCCAGCCTTTGGATGCATTATACCAGTTCAGGTTCGGACGCGGCGAAACCCCCGCGGTCGAGGCCACATTCAGGATCACCCCCGCCTTTGCCGCCTTCATCAGCGGCACCAACTCGCGCGCGGTCAGGTAAACCGATTTGGCGTTCACGGCCAACACGCGGTCGAAATCCTCTTCGCTGACCTGTTCCATCGGGCCGGGCATATGGGTGATACCGGCGTTGTTCACCAGAATGTCGATCTGTCCGAACGCCTCTTGCGCAGCATTGATCATCGCAGCCACGCTCGCACCATTGGCCACATCCACCTTTTGCGCGATGCCGCCCACTTCGGTGGCCACAGCTTCGGCCCCCTCCATGTTGATATCGGCCACCATCACCCGCGCGCCCTCGGCGGCAAATTTGCGGGCAATGCCTGCGCCAAAGCCCGAACCGGCCCCCGTTACAATTGCTGTTTTTCCCTCAAGTCGCATCGGATAACCCCCGGTTTTCATATATGTTACGCGCAATTTGCCCGCTTTACCGACGCCGCGCAAGCTCTCTATATAGCGCTTCGGAAGACACGCCGATTTCCTTGGCAACTTGATGCCATTTACCCTTATTTATCAAGGTATTATCATTCCAAATCAGCCACGCATCCAACCGCTCGGAAACCCGTTTCAGGGACAAAATTTCGGCCCGCATCCGTGCCTCGCGAACTTCGCGGCCCAGATGGGTGGCAAAGGCGGTCGCGGCCTGTTGATTTTGGGCAATCAAAGCCTGCACATCCGCGCGCGAAAACACTGCCAGAACCGAATGGCGAACCACAACAGCGCCACAGTGATAAGCCTTCGACGTGATCGAAGCTTCGGCCAACAGCACCCCTGCCATTGCCCGTTGCAGGATAAATTCCGCCCCGTCCTCCTGTCGCCGCAACAAATGAACTTCACCGCTTTCAACCCTGTAAACCGAGGTCACAGGATCATCGCGGTCAAATAGCATTGTCCCGGCCGCAAGGGTGCGGCGGGTATGGCGAAGTTGCTGTAGGTGGTCAAAAAAGCTCTGAGACATGATTGCTATCATGTCATGTATGGGATTTATCAGGCAAGCTTGTTCAGGAAATAAATCAGGAACAGGAACGCGCGAATGAAACATATATTGATTGTGGGCCTTGTGGCTCTTTTACCAAATCTGGCCGCGGCTCAGGAAACCCATACAGGGATGGATCACGAGGCAATGATGAACGGCAACGGCATGGCCCAGATGCAGACCATGGCAACCGGCATGCAAATGAACCCTGCGACCGAAGCAGGCCAGTCCGCCTTTGCCGCAATCGAGGAAATTGTGCTGGCACTTGCGGCTGACCCGAACACCGATTGGTCCAAGGTCAACATCCCTGCCTTGCGCGAACATCTGGTGGATATGGAACTTGTGTTCACCGATGCCGAAGTCCAGACGACCGAAGTTGAAAACGGCTTACAGTTCGCAGTGACGGGCACGGGCAAGACCATAGGGTCCATTCAACGGATGGCAATTGCCCATTCCGGTGTTATGAACGGGACAGGGGATTGGACTTTCAGCCCGGAAAAATCCGAAACCGGCGTGGTTCTGACAGTCACAACCTCGGCAGACGACATGGATAAACTGCGTGCGCTCGGGTTTTTCGGGATCATGGCACTGGGCATGCATCATCAGGATCATCACTGGATGATGGCCACCGGTGTAAACCCGCACGGGTAGGCTAAACGAATCTGGGCGCCGGACTGTTTTCTTTGTAAGAAAACAGTCCGAAATCTTTCAAAGATTTCGGTTACCCGTGATATGCAGCCACAGTTTTCAAAACCGAAAATCCATACAGCGCCTCGAACCCTTTTTCGCGTCCGTGACCGGATTTTCCGACTCCGCCAAAGGGCAGTTCAACACCGCCACCGGCACCGTAATTGTTGATGAACACCTGACCGGCTTTCAGGGCCTTGGCCATACGCATTTGCCGTGCGCCATCGCGGCTCCAGACGCTTGCCACCAGCCCGAATTCGGTGCCATTGGCAATGGCAATCGCCTCGGCTTCGTCTTCAAACGGGATCACCACCTGAACGGGGCCGAAAATTTCATTCTGGGCCAAGGTGTGACCCGGTGGCACATCGGCAAACAGGGTCGGGACAACGTAATGCCCGCCCTCTGGTGTGCCCTCGATAATGCTGCCCTGTGCAGCCAGCCGCAGGTCTTGGCCCTGCTCCAGAAACCCGGTGACAATTTCCTTTTGCCGTGCCGAAATCAGCGGACCGACATTGGCGTCCGCCATCGCAGGCCCCACCATCATGCCTCTGTAACTGTCTGCCATCCGCGCCAGCAGTTTATCGTAAACCCCGCGCTGGACCAGCACGCGCGAGGCCGCCGAGCAAGTCTGTCCCGCGTTCTGGATACAAGCCCCGACAAGGAACGGCAGGGCGGCGTCCAGATCGGCGTCATCAAACACCACCTGCGGCGATTTCCCCCCCAGCTCCAGCGTCACCGGAATGACATTCTGCGCTGCCGCCGCCTGCACCAGTTTGCCCACCCCGACCGAGCCGGTAAAGGAAATATGCTGGATGCCGCTATGGCCAGACAGGGCCGCGCCCGCCTCTTCACCCAGCCCCGGCACAACGTTCAGAGCACCGGCGGGCAAGCCTGCTTCCTGTGCAATCGCGGCAAAGCCCAGCGCGGTCAGGCATGCCTCTTCCGCCGGTTTCAGAACGCAAGCGTTGCCCATCGCCAATGCGGCCCCGACGGATCGGCCAATGATCTGCATCGGGTAGTTCCACGGCACGATATGCCCCGTCACCCCGTGCGGTTCGCGCAGGGTGTAAACGGTATAGCCATCCATATAGGGGATGGTTTCGCCATGCACCTTGTCTGCCGCCCCGCCGTAATATTCCAGATACCGCGCCATCGCGATGGCGTCATTGCGGGCCTGGGTTAAGGGTTTGCCAACGTCATGGGCCTCGATAATGCCCAGTTCATCAACCTTTTTCAAAACCAGTTGCCCCATCCGCGTCAGGATGCGCCCCCGTTCCAGCGCCGTGGTGCGGCCCCATTCGCCATCCAGCGCGGCCTGTGCCGCCGTGACCGCCGCGTCAATGTCGGCCGCCTTGCCGCGTGCGATCGGGGCCAGCGGGGTGCCGTCCGAGGGGTTTTCCAGTTGCAAAACCTCTCCGTCCGCAGGCGCGACCCATTCGCCGCCGATGAACAGTTTGTCGGTGGGATACCAGATGTTTTTCAGCATGATCTTTACCTCGCTTGCCAGTCCGCAGGGATTTGCGGTGCGGCGTCCAGCAGTTGTTTTGTATAGGGGTGGGCGGGCGACGTGAATACCTGTTCGGTTGGCCCTGTTTCAACGATTTTGCCCCGCTGCATCACCAGCACCCGATCGGTGATGGCCTGCACCACGGTCAGATCGTGGCTGATGAACAGATAGGACAGACCCAGCCGTTTTTGCAGATCGGCCAGCAGGTCAAGGATTTGCGCGCGGATTGATACATCCAGCGCCGACACGGCCTCGTCCAGCACGATCAGGTCGGGGTGCAGAACCAGCGCGCGGGCGATGGCGATGCGCTGGCGCTGGCCGCCGGAAAATTCGTGGATGTAGCGATCCATCGCGTCCGCCGGCATGCCAACGGTTTCCAACGCTTCGGCCACATGTTCGCGGGCGTTATCGGGCGGGGCGGTCAGATGGAATGGCTCCATCACCAGACGCAAAACCTTGTGGCGCGGGTTGAAGCTGCCGTAGGGATCCTGAAACACCACCTGCACCTTTTGGCGCAGATGGGTGGGCATGTGTTGTCCGGCCAGCACCGGTTCGCCGGACAGGCGGATTTCACCGCCCTGCAAGGCATCCAGCCCCAGAATGGCGCGGGTCAGGGTGGATTTGCCACAGCCGCTTTCGCCGACCAGTCCCAGGCTTTCGCCGCGTTTCAGGGTGAAACTGACGTTATCCACCGCGCGAAACGGTGGCGGGCGGTGGAACAGTTTGGTGCGCGGGGCGGCGTATTCGCGGGTGGCGTTTATCACCTCGAGGATCGGGGTATCCTGCGTTTTTGCGCCGTGGTCGGGCTGGTGGCTCGAGGCCTCGAACAACTGCCGTGTGTAGGGGTGCGACATGGTTTTGAACAGGTGTTCGGTTTGCCCCTGCTCAACGATTTCACCTTTGCGCATCACCGCAACATAATCGGCCATGCCCGCGACCACGGCCAGATCGTGGGTGATCAGCAACAGCGACATATCTTCTTCGGCCACCAGTTCCTGCAACAGCTCCAGAATTTGCGCCTGTGTGGTGACGTCCAGCGCGGTTGTGGGTTCATCGGCGATCAGCAGCTTGGGGCGCAGGGCAATCGCCATCGCGATGCACACCCGCTGGCGCTGCCCGCCGGACAGTTCGTGCGGATAGCGGGAGGCGGGGAATTTATCCTCGGGCAGGCCGACACGGTTCAGCATGCGGCGGGCGATTTTGGCGGCTTCGGCTTTGTTGGCCTTGCCGTGAATCAGCAGGGTTTCGGCCACTTGATCGCCGATGGTCTGCACCGGATTCAGCGCCGTCATTGGTTCCTGAAAGATCATGCCGATCTCATTGCCGCGCAGGGCGCACATTTGGGCCTCGGACAGGGCCAGCACATCGGTGCCATCGACCATCACCTGACCGCTGGCGGAAAACCCTTGCGGCAACAGTTGCATCAGCGCCAGGGCGGTCATGGATTTGCCCGAGCCGCTTTCGCCAACCAGCCCGAAAATCTGCCCCTGCGCGATGTCGAAACTGACATCTTTCAGGATCGGCAGGCGGTGGATCGACAGGTTCAGTTTACGCAGCGAGATCATATCAACGCTCCCTCCTGATCCGTGGATCCAGCAGATCGCGCAAACCATCCCCCATCAGGTTCAGCCCCAGAACCATCAGCACAATCGCCATGCCGGGCAGGATGGCCAGCATCGGTTTGGTGTAGATCATGGTTTGCGCATCGGCCAGCATCCGGCCCCAACTGGGGGTGGGGGGCTGTGCGCCAAGGCCAACATAGGACAGGCCCGCTTCGGCCAGAATGCCCAACGAAAACTGGATGGTGCCCTGCACGATCAACAGGTTGGCGATGTTGGGCAGGATATGTTCCGCCGAAATCCGCACCCGCCCCTTACCGAATGTGCGGGCGGCAAGGATGTAATCCAGCGTCCAGATCGACAATGCTGCACCACGGGATACACGGGCGAAAACGGGGATGTTGAAAATGCCGATGGCAAGGATAGCGTTCACGGCCGAGGGGCCGAAAACGGCGGTGATCAGGATGGCAATCACAAGCGAGGGAAAGGCAAAGATCAGATCATTGCCGCGCATGATCACCTCGTCCAGCAGGCTGCCTTTGTTGGCCGCCGCCATCAGGCCCAGCGGCACGCCGATGCCCATACCGATGCCCACCGCGACAATCGCCACAGCAATCGAGGTGCGTGCACCGACCATCAGCATAGAAAACATATCGCGCCCGAAATGGTCGGTGCCCAGCCAGTATTTTGCCGATGGCGGTTGCAGCTTGTCGGCAATGGTCAGCACGGTGACGTCATGCGGTGTCCAGACAAAGGACACCAGCACCGCGATGACGAAAAACGATGTCAGCAAGGCCCCGATGATCAGTTGGATCGGCAGTCTCATCAGCGTTTCCTTAGACGGGGATCAACGGCGGCATAGGCCAGATCGACAAGGAAAGTGACAAGGATCACGGCGAAAACCAGCAGCATCACAACGCTTTCCACCACCACCAGATCGCGCTGGGTGATGCCCTTGTAGATCAACTGCCCAAGGCCGGGCAGGTAGAATACGTTTTCAATGATGATGGCACCGGCCAGCAGAAAGGAAAACTGCAAACCGATGATGGTCAGCACCGGAATCATCGCATTGCGCAGGGCGTGGCGGCGCAGGGCCTGCGCACGGGTCAGGCCCTTGGCGCGGGCAGAGCGGATGTAATCCTGCGTCAGGGTTTCCAGCAGGCTTGAGCGCATCACGCGGGCAAGGATCGAGGCTTGGGGCAGGGCCAATGCGATGGCGGGCAGGGTCAGCGCCTTTAGACCGGCAAGGATGCCGTTTTCCCAGCCCGGAAAACCGCCGGCCCCGAACCAGTGCAGATTGATCGCGAACACCAGCACCAGCAGCATAGCAAACCAGAAATTCGGCACGGCGATGCCCAGTTGGGTAAGCCCCATGATGCTGTAATCGCTGAATTTCCCGCGCCGCGCGGCGGCAATCAGGCCGACCGGAAAGGCAATAAGGGTGGACATCAACAGCGCAATCATCGCCAGTGGCAGCGAGACCCAGATGCGTTGGGCAATCAGGTCCGAGACCGGCACGCGGTAGGTATAGGATTGCCCGAAATCGCCCACCAGCATACCGGAAACCCAGCCGATATAACGCGCCCAGAGTGACCCGTTCAGGCCCAGTTCATTGCGCAAGGCCTCGACCGCTTCGGGGGTGGCATTCAGGCCCAGCATATAAGAGGCCGGATCACCCGGGATCACCTCGACCACGGCGAAAACCACGATCGAGGCCATCAGCAGGCTGAGGGCAAGAGACAGCAAACGGGTGGCGGCAAATCGGATCATGCGGGGCAGGTTAAGGGGGTGTTTGGGGAAATGCTAGTGTAGGAAATACGGGGTTTTGTGGGGCGTGGAAAATTAACGGGGTTGGTGGTATGAATAGCGACTAATTTGCGTAAGGCAGACGTATAGAAAACTGGCCGGTACCATTCGGCGGGTTTCATTTCGTTTATATCATACCTGATCATTCCTTCTAATCAAAAGTTTAGGCGGTTTATTTCCGCCTATCAGGAAGAATAAAATTGAATAATAGCAATGCATTGGATTTGGAAAAAGGTTTAGGGGCTTAAACTCGAGGATAAGATTTCCAGAATAAACGATCCGTCAATATCGTTTTGCTGATACTGCGCCGATAGTCATCCTTGTCGAAACGGCCCGGCCCGATGGCCTGTCGTAAAACGAACTGAAACCGCCCGGATCGGGCAAAACGTAAATACCCGAAACCGGGTCTGAAAATATAGGATGAATAAAATGAAAAAACTTCTGGCAAGCACCGCCGCACTGGCGTTCGTAGCAACAGTATTTGGCACGGGGATGGTATCAGCTCAGGCTGTCACTCCGACAAAAACGCCTGCAACAACCACCACTAAAACAACGCCATCAAAGGTAACAAACGGGGGCGCCGGAAATACAGATACAGCAGCTGGTGGCACTGCCGCAGGTGCCAATAATGATGCCGAGCATGGCGAGGGTGCAGCTGACGGCCATGATGGTGCTGGCGGTGAAGGTGATGGTGGCGAAGGTGGTGCTGGCGGCGAAGGCGGAGAAGGTGATGGCGGCGGTGATAACGACTAACAAGCGCTAAAACCGGCTTTATTTTGGTTGGCCCCCTCTGGCATCGTTTTTGCCAGAGGGGGTTTTCTGTTCGGGTTAGCCATATGTGCACTATTACGATGTCTGCAAAAGTGACAGTTGTGCGTATGGGGGGTAATGTGAGTTTGATCTCTGATCAGGCCCTATAATCTTTTTTCCAAGGATTGACGGCGCATACCCGTCTAACAGAATGTAATGCGTATGGAGACCACAGACGAAACACTGGCCCAGTCGGCCGCTGGCGGTGATCGCGAGGCATTCTCGCTTTTGCTGCGGCGCAATTACGACCGCCTGTTCGGTCTGTGTTTTCGTTTGACCGGCACCCGCGCCGATGCCGAGGATCTGACACAGGACATCTGCGCCGCCCTGCCCGCCAAACTGAACGGGTTTCGCGGGCAGGCGCGGTTCTCGACCTGGCTTTATCGTGTGGCGGTGAACGCTGCACACGACCGCCGCCGCCGGTTTGCCAGCCACGCCCGCGCCGCCGATGGCTGGGGCGATTGGGAGGTCAACCGCGTCGCCGCCAACAAGGAAACGCAGGACGGGATCGACTGGCTAACGCAAGCCATGACCGCCCTGCCACAAGAACTGCGCGACACGCTGGCGCTGACACTGGAAGAAGAAATGACACACCGCGAGGCCGGAGAAGTTTTAGGTGTGTCCGAGGGCACAATAAGCTGGCGCATGGCCGAGGTGAAAAAGCACCTGCGCGCCCTGCATAAAAAGGAGCAAAAGGCATGACAGATGATCTTACGCACCTGCAAGATGCCATGAAAGCGGCCACGCCCGAGCCGTCCAAGAAAGATGCCGATCTGGCGCTGGCGATGAAAAACTTTGATGATTTTCACAATGCCTGCCAAGGATCGGCTGATCCCGCGCGTCCTACTTCTGATCGCCCCACACATCGTTCGGGGCTTAGCTCAGGAGTATTCAAAATGTTTCATTCCCTAACCACCCGCGGCGCATTAGCCGCCACTACCTCGATTGTTGCCGTCGGCATTGGTGTGCTTTTCTACACCCAGCAGGGGGGCACAACATTCGATCTGCCCAAACCAGCACCGGTTATCGACGCAACACCGGCAGACACCCCCGCACCGCAAAAGGCCGCAGATGCTGCCGAACCGGTTGCCCCTGCTGTTGATGAAACCGCCCCCGATACCCGTGTTCGCAGAGAGGCAGAAACAACAACCACTGCCCCAGCTATGGGACAAGGTCTGGCGGATTCCGAAGCCCGGGAAGACGCTACTTTAGGATTGCTTGCAGAACAAGCAGCCTCGGCGCCAACGGAAAAAGATATGGCCGAAAGTGCTATCACTGATGGGGTGGTAATGCAGGGGTATGCCGCCCCACCAGCGCGCAAGATGGTCTCGCCTTCAACCGGGTTGGTTATTGAGTATTCCGAACCTGCTGTCGTTTCGCCGCCATCCGACACAGAAACCTTTGCCAACGCCGACGCAAACCCCGTGAAAATCACCACCGACGAGCCGGTTTCCACCTTCTCGATCGATGTTGATACCGCGTCCTATGCCATCGTGCGTTCCAGCCTGATGAACGGACAACTGCCCAATCCCGACGCCGTGCGGATCGAGGAAATGGTGAACTATTTCCCCTATAACTACCCCGCCCCCGAGGCGGACGAGGCCCCGTTCAAACCCACCGTTACCGTGATGCAAACCCCTTGGAACAGCGGCACGCAACTGGTGCATATCGGCATTCAGGGCGAACTGCCCGCGCTAGAGGATCGTGCGCCGCTGAACCTTGTGTTCCTGATTGACACCTCGGGGTCGATGAACCAGCCCAACAAACTGCCGCTGCTGATCCAGAGCTTTCGTTTGATGCTGTCCCAATTGCATCCCGATGACGAGGTGTCGATCGTCACCTACGCCGGCAGTGCCGGTCAGGTGCTGGAACCGACACAGGTTTCGGACAAGGCCAAGATCATGGCCGCGCTGGAAAACCTGCGCGCCGGTGGCTCGACCGCCGGTCAGCAAGGCTTGCAACAGGCCTATGCGGTGGCCGAGGGCATGGCCAAGGACGGCGAAATCAGCCGGATCATTCTGGCCACCGATGGCGATTTCAACGTCGGCATCAGCAATCCCGAGGCGCTGAAAGATTTCATTGCCAAGAAACGCGAGAGCGGCACTTATCTGTCGGTTCTGGGTTTCGGCCGTGGCAATCTGGACGATGCCACCATGCAGGCGCTGGCGCAGAACGGCAACGGCACGGCAGCCTATATCGACACCTTGAGCGAGGCGCAAAAGGTGCTGGTGGACCAGCTAAGCGGTGAATTGTTCCCGATTGCCGATGACGTGAAAATCCAGGTCGAATTCAACCCCGCCCAGATCGCCGAATACCGCCTGATCGGTTACGAAACCCGCGCCCTGAACCGCGAGGATTTCAACAACGACAAGGTGGACGCAGGCGAGATTGGCGCAGGCCACACCGTCACCGCGATTTACGAGGTCACGCCGGTCGGATCAGACGCCATCCTGAATGATGTGCTGCGCTATCAGCCTGCGGCAGAAATTGATGACAGCGGAGAGCTGGGCTTCCTGAAACTGCGTTACAAGGAACCGGGCGAAGACGTCAGCAAATTGCTGACCACGCCCATCACCTCGGACATGGGGCAAGCCACCGATGATGTGCGTTTCTCGGTTGCGATTGCGGGGTTCGGGCAGTTGTTGAAAGACAGCAAATATCTGCAGGACTGGGGTTATGACGATGTGATCAATCTGGCAAACAGCAGCAAGGGCGAGGATGCCTATGGCTATCGCAGTGAAGCCATAAAGCTGATGCGGCTGGCCAAAAGTCTGAGCCGCGAATAAAGCCATGCAAAGGTGATGCTGGTGCAATATGCGGGTATTGGCGAAGGGGGATCATTCGGAAATATCAAGGCCGCCGATATCGGCCACCAGCCGGATGATTTCCGAAACCCCTTGCCGGTCCCGCAGGCAGGCAAACACAAACGGACGCGCGCCCCGCATGCGTTTTGCGTCCCTGTCCATCACCGCAAGCGATGCGCCGACATAAGGCGCCAGGTCGGTCTTGTTGATCACCAGAATGTCCGATTTCGTGATGGCAGGCCCCCCTTTGCGCGGAATTTCCTCGCCCGCGGCAACGTCGATGACATAGAGCGTTATATCGGCCAGTTCGGGGCTGAAGGTGGCCGACAGGTTATCGCCACCGCTTTCGATCAGCACGATTTCAACATCGGGGTGACGGACCTGCATTTCGGCAATGGCGGCCAGATTGATCGAGGCATCCTCGCGGATTGCGGTATGCGGGCAGCCACCGGTTTCAACCCCGATGATTCGGTCCTGCGGCAATGCCTGCAGGCGCATCAGGGCTTCGGCGTCTTCCTGTGTGTAGATGTCGTTGGTGATAACCCCGATGGAATGGGTGTCGCGCAGGGCTTCGCACAGGGCGGCTGTCAGGGTGGTTTTGCCAGCCCCCACAGGGCCGCCGATGCCGATGCGAAGGGGGCCGTTGTTCATGTGCGGAAAATCCTTGAATATTGGGTTTCGTGTTTCATTGCGGCGATGTCGGCCAGAAAGGCGGTGCCGGACAGATCGTCCAGACTGCCGTTCAGCGCCTGATCGGTGATTTCGGCCAGCAGCGGGGCAAGGGTGCGGATCAGGCGCTGGCCTTCGGTCTGGCCAATCGGCAACAGACGTTGGGCCGCGGCCACCAGATTGCTGACAAAGGCTTGTAGATACATTTGCGTGGTCAGGGCGGGCGGCAGACCCTCAAGCGACGCGGCACGCCCCACCGCAACGGGATAGGTCAACCCCGCGATCGGTTGTTCCCAGACCGCCGCCGTCACTTCGCAAAACGCAGCACCCTGCAAATCGGTTTCCTGCAACCGTTCCTTTGACGGGGCAAAGGCGCGGCACAGGGCATCAACCGCACCGACATCCTGCGCATCCACCCGATAGGCCGCGATCAGAAACCGCGCATCCGACAACCCCGCACCAAAGCGCAGCACATCGCCCAGCCAGTCCAGAAGGCTGTCCGCATCCGCCACCGCGCCGGTTTCCACCAGCGATTCCAGCCCGTGGGAATAGGCGAAGGCACCCACCGGATAGCCGGGCGAAAGCCATTGGCTCAGGGTTATGATCTGCGCGTCAGTGTGCATGGCCATGCGTGCGCCCGTGGCCATAGGCGCCGCCTTCGGGGGTGAAGGGGGCGGATATGTCCCGCAGGGTTGCGCCCAGTTGCGCCAGCATATCGCGGATCACATGGTCGTGCTGGATCAGCAGGCGGTCGGGTTCGATCTGGCAGGGGGTGTGGCGATTGCCGATGTGCCACGCCAGACGGGTCAGGTTGGGGCCGGTGATCTCGATCAGGGGTTCCTCTGCGGCAATCACCTTGATCAGGCGGCCATCGGTCAGTTCGAACGCATCGCCGTGATTCAGGCTGGTGGTTTGGGGCAGGTCCACAAGAAAGCGTTCGCCACGGGCCGTGGTCAGAACCTTGCGGCGCAGGAAGCGGTCGTCATAGGTGAGGGTGACCAGATCATATGCGCCGGACCATTGGCCTGCGCGGTGGAGGGTGTGGGTGGGTGGTAATGCAGCTGCATCCCTGGTTGAGGGTATTTTGTGCTTGGGTGGAATATCGCGCTTTCCTCCCCCCGCAAGCGGGGGGAGGTCAGGAGGGGGGAGATCGGCACCGGAAAAAGATTGCCGCAGCATATCTTCAATTGTTACCAGCACCCCTTCCATGTTTTCCAGAATCTCGTTGTTCCAGAACCGCAGCACTTTGTATCCCTGTTCCTCGATGAATGCCGTGCGTCTGGTGTCATATTCCTTCGTCTCTCCATGCTGTCCGCCGTCCACTTCGATCACCAGTTTGGCATCATGGCTCAGGAAATCGGCTATATAGGGACCGATGGGCGCCTGTCTGCGGAATTTTGCACCGAGTTGTTTGCCCCGGATTTCCTGCCACAGGGCGCGTTCGGCTTCAGTCAGGTTCTTGCGCAAGGCACGGGCCCGGTCTCGTTGGCGTTTGTCAGGGCGGATCATGGCCGACGCCCCCACCCAACCCTCCCCCGCGCACGGGGGAGGGCTTTGGCGTTGCGCCAGGGTTTGTTGCCTGTTTTCATGACCCCCACCCCCTCAAAACATAAAATACCGCTGCGCCATTGGCAGCACGTCCGCAGGTTCGCAGGTCAGCAATTCACCATCCGCCCGCACTTCGTATGTTTCGGGGTTCACCTCCATCACCGGCGTGGCATCGTTCAACACCATGTCCCGCTTGCCGATCCCGCGGGTGTTTTTCACCGCGACAACCTGCTTGGCCAGTCCCAGCCGATCACCAATCCCGTCGGCCTTTGCCGCTGCCGAAACAAACGTCACCGCCGACTGTTCAACCGAGCGCCCGAACGCCCCGAACATGGGGCGTGAGTATACCGGCTGTGGCGTGGGGATCGAGGCATTCGGATCCCCCATCTGCGCCATCGCAATCGTGCCGCCCAGCAGTACCATGTCGGGTTTCACCCCGAAAAACGCCGGTGACCACAGCACCAGATCGGCGCGCTTGCCTTCGGCCACTGACCCGATTTCATCGGCAATCCCGTGCGCAATCGCCGGATTGATGGTGTATTTGGCGACATAGCGGCGCACCCGCAGGTTATCGTTGTCGCCCACCTCGTTCGCCAACCGCCCGCGCTGTTTCTTCATCTTGTCCGCCGTTTGCCACGTGCGGATCAGCACCTCGCCCACGCGGCCCATCGCCTGACTGTCGGACGCAATGATCGAAAACGCGCCCAGATCGTGCAGGATGTCTTCGGCGGCGATGGTCTCGCGGCGGATACGGCTTTCGGCAAAGGCCACGTCCTCGGGGATGGATTTGTCCAGATGGTGACAGACCATCAGCATGTCCAGATGTTCCTCAAGCGTATTCACCGTGAAGGGCCGCGTCGGGTTGGTCGAGGCGGGTAGAACGTGATCCTCGCCGCAAATCTTGATGATATCTGGCGCGTGGCCGCCGCCCGCACCCTCGGTGTGAAAGGCATGGATGGTGCGCCCCTTCATCGCCTTTAGCGTATGTTCGACAAAGCCGGATTCGTTCAGCGTATCGGTGTGGATCATCACCTGTACGTCCATCGCATCGGCCACAGTCAGGCAGCAGTCAATCGCCGCCGGAGTCGTGCCCCAATCCTCGTGCAGTTTCAGCGCACAGGCCCCGCCCTGCACCTGTTCTTCCAGCGCGGCGGGTAGGCTGGCGTTGCCCTTGCCCGCAAAAGCAAGGTTCATCGGAAAGGCATCAGCCGCCTGCAACATGCGCCCGATATGCCACGGACCGGGCGTGCAGGTGGTGGCCAGCGTGCCATGCGCAGGGCCGGTGCCGCCGCCCAGCATGGTGGTCAGGCCGGAATGCAGTGCATCCTCGATCTGTTGCGGGCAGATGAAATGGATGTGGCTATCGAACCCGCCAGCGGTCAGGATCTTGCCCTCGCCCGCGATAATCTCGGTGCCCGGCCCGATGATGATGTCGACATTGGGCTGGGTGTCAGGATTACCCGCCTTGCCGATCTTGTGAATGCGCCCGTCTTTCAGGCCAACGTCGGCCTTGTAGATGCCGGAGTGATCAACGATCAGCGCATTGGTGATCACCGTGTCCACAGCCCCGCCCGCGCGGGTGATCTGGCTTTGGCCCATACCGTCGCGGATCACCTTGCCGCCGCCGAATTTCACCTCGTCGCCATAGGTGGTCAGATCGCGTTCGACCTCGATGATCAGATCGGTATCGGCAAGACGTACGCGGTCGCCGGTGGTGGGGCCAAACATGGCAGCGTATTCGGAGCGGGGGATTTGGGTGGGCATTTTTTAGGCTTCTTCTTCCAAGAGATTTATTAGTGATACGGCGACGGCTCTACAATGTTCCATTTCCGGCTCAAGGCCCATACCGACCTTTGATATCTGGTATAATCGGGCGGCAATCTTATATATGTCAGCGCCATCAAGCAAAAGCTTGCTGATTTTTGGTGCATAAGAATTGTATTCTTCGCCTTCCCAAGTTCCATCATGACTATTCATGCCAATCGGATCCCAGTCATTCCAGAGGACGTGTTCAACTTTTTGAATCAGATTTCGGGCCATTTTATTACTCATAACGCCCCCATCACTTCCCCATTAAACCCATACACCTTGCGCCCCCCGCCCAGCGGCACCAACGCCACCTCGCGCCTCTGCCCCGGTTCAAACCGCACCGCTGTTCCCGCCGCAATATCCAGCCGCCTCCCGCAGGCCGCACTCCGGTCAAACTCCAGCGCCGGATTGGCTTCGGCGAAATGATAGTGGCTACCGATCTGCACGGGACGATCGCCGGTATTGGCTACCATCAGCACCACGGCCTCGGCCCCCTCGTTCAGGGTTATCGTGCCATCAGCGGGTAATATCTCTCCGGGTATCATCGTGCGTCATCCCTTCTTCTTTTCCTAAATACCTGCGCCGCAGGCATCCTACCTGATCGGCCTGTGCACCGTCACCAGTTTGGTCCCGTCGGGAAAGGTGGCCTCGACCTGCACATCGGGTATCATCTCGGCGATGCCCTCCATGCATTGTTCCCGCGTCACCACATGCCCGCCGGCATCCATCAGGTCGGCCACGCTGCGCCCGTCGCGGGCGCCTTCGACCACAAAGTCGGTGATCAGGGCAATGGCCTCGGGGTGGTTCAGTTTCACGCCGCGTTCCAGCCGGTTGCGGGCGACCATTGCGGCCATGCTGATCAGCAGTTTGTCTTTTTCACGCGGGGTCAGGTTCATATCAGGTCATCCAGCATCTGGGTAGGGTGTTATGGGTCAATCGGTTCAGGATCGGGATCAGGGTTTGTCGCATAAGATAGCTGTCAGGCGCCAATAGACGCAAGACCAGAAGGTCGTCCCCTATCAGACTGGCGCCCGCCGTATCGGGCAGCATGGCCCGCAAGGGGGCCAGTTGCGCGCCGGCATCGGCGGCGACATAGACCAGATTGGCCATTGCGACGGCGCCATTGCCGGTGTTGGGGCGGGCCATTTGCGCGGCGATATCACATTGCAGGATGACCCTGTCAACGTAGGACAACTGCCCCTCGCGGTGAATTTCAATGCTGTCGGAGAAAGAGGCATCGGTCAGGGTTTCACCCATCGCGGCGCGCCCGAATACTAATGGCTCGACCATCAGAAAGGTGGCTTTCGCTTGCATATCGACACGCAAGGACCGGCGAAGGGCGCAGCCCTGAAAAAGGATTGTTTCCTGTGGCAGCCAGTTCACCCTTGCGCCCGCTTCAACCTCTAACCGGGTTTGCAGATGGCCGACCTGTCCGGGCTGCGCGCGATAGGCGCGTTCGGCGGTCTGTGTGGTCAGGGTCAGGTGCGAGCCTGCCTTTGCACGAGCGTTGATTTTGACCGTGTCACCGCCGGTGATGCCGCCCGCAGTGTTGACCAGAACGGCTTGAAAATCAGGACCGGTAGCACGCGGGAAAAGCGCCTTTAGGGAACCGGATTGGCGCAAATCCTTTAGACAGGTTTCGCCTCTGTTGGCTTTGACGGCAAGGGTGACAGCCCCGTGTGCCCGGGGTTGCCTGCTGGTCGCATGTGTTGAAACACTCGCCGTTGAAATGGCACCCTCCTGATGTGGCCCTAGCTGTTTTCCCGCAGCAGGCGGGCCTTTTGACGGCCCCAGTCGCGTTTGGCCTCGGTGGCGCGTTTGTCGTGGTTCTTTTTACCCTTGGCGATGCCCAGTTTGATCTTCACCAGACCCTTGTGGTTGAAATACATCACCAGCGGCACCAGTGTCAGCCCCTTGCGCTGGGTGGCCTGCCACAGCTTGGCCAGCTCCTTTTTCGAGACCAGCAATTTGCGCTTGCGCCGTTCCTCGTGGCCCCATGTTTTGGCCTGTTTGTAGGGGGCGACATAGGCGTTGACCAACCACAACTCACCATCCTCGACGGCAGCATAGCTTTCGGCGATGTTGGTCTGGCCTTCGCGCATGGATTTGACTTCGGACCCCATCAGCATGATGCCGCATTCGATATCGTCCTCGATCGCGTAATCATACCGCGCGCGGCGGTTTTCGGCGATGACTTTGTAGTTGGGGTCGGATTTTTTATTGGCCATTAGGGGGTCACCACTATGCCCGACATGCGGGCCATTTCTGCGTCACTGGGAGCTTCCCAGATGCTTTCGATAAAATCAAACATGGGGCGCGTGACCTCGAATTGAAAGGTCTCGGCTTGCTCATGGTTGCGTTGCTGCACACGGTCCCAGCGGGTTTCGGCGGGAACATCAACGAAATGCAGTTGCACCGAATAGCCCATTTCCTCGGCCCAGTCGGCGAAGATGGCGCGTTCGGCGCTGCTGGTGAAGCCGCAGTCAAAGATTGCGGGAATGTCCAGTTCGCACAGTTGCTCGGCCATCGCCCGCATCTGTGCGGTGTTGCGTTGAACATGTTCGAAAAACCATTCAAACCGCATTTCGGCAGGTTGGTCCGCGTTGTGCAGCCGTTGCATCCATTCATCAATGGAAAACTGCACCCCGCGGATATCCTGTGCCAATCGGGCGCTATAGGTCGATTTGCCCGCACCCGTTGCCCCGCAAATCAGATGAACGCGGGCGGTATGGCTGGCCATGGCCTAATTCAGCAGACCGGCGTGGCGCATTGCGGCGTCGATCTGCTCCTTGGTGCCATCGGTCAGCGTCACCAGAGGCGAGCGCACCTCTTCGGAACATAGACCCAGTTTGGACAACCCGTACTTAGCGCCCACCAACCCCGGTTCTGCAAAGATTGCTTCGTGCAGCGGCATTAGGCGATCTTGATATTCCAGCGCTTTGGCGTAGTTCCCAGCTAACATTGCTGCTTGAAACTCCGAACATAAACGCGGTGCAACATTGGCCGTTACCGAAATGCAGCCGATTCCGCCATGTGCATTGAAACCCAATGCCGATGCATCCTCGGCTGAAAACTGGATAAAGTCCTTGCCGCAAGCCGCACGTTGCTCGGATACACGTGCCATATCTGCAGTTGCGTCCTTTACGCCAATGACCCGTGGCAGTTTGGCCAGCTCGGCCATCGTTTCAGTTGTCATATCCACCGCCGAACGGGCAGGAATATTATAGATGAAAATCGGCAAATCGTGATTGTCGTGTAATGCTGTAAAGTGGACGATCATACCGGCCTGCGTTGGCCGGTTATAATATGGTGTCACGACCAATGCAGCATCGGCACCCACCTTTTGGGCAAACGCCATATAACGATCCGCCTCGGCTGTGTTGTTCGATCCGGCGCCGGCAATCACGGGGATGCGCCCCGCAGCGGCCTTGACCACGATTTCGATGGTTTGTTCGTGTTCCTCGTGGGTCACGGTGGGGCTTTCGCCGGTGGTGCCCATCGGCACCAGACCGTTACTGCCTTGTTCGATATGCCACTCGACCAAATGTTTGAGCGCATCAACATCCAGCGCACCGTTTTTGAACGGCGTGACCAGAGCGGGAAAAGACCCTTTGAACATGACACGTCTCCTTATTTTCGTTGAATATGGTGTGACCCGACCATCGAGTCACCCAAGGCATGTGCGGCGGAAACTAGCGGCACTTTAACGGATTGCCAAGATTGTGTATTGAAGGCGAGGGGCCAAACGCACATCTTTGTGGCAATGCTGCCCGAAATTGAAAGGATTCCCGCCTGTTATGCGCCTGATTCCGTCTGTAACGATTGCCCTTCTAGCGTTTGCGCCGCTTTCCCATGCGCAGGAACAGCCCGCACCTTCGGCTTTGAGCGCCGCATTAAAGGCCGCGTCGGCGGCAGATTGGGATTTGGCATCTGCACAAGTACAGCCTGTGGGGCAGATCGGGGCGGATCTGGTCACATGGTACCGGCTGCGGGCAGGGCAGGGCGCACTGGCGGAATATAATGCCTTTTTGACACGGAACGCGGACTGGCCGGGCCTGCCTTTGATGCACAAGAAAGGTGAAGCGGCGATTACTGCGGCAACACCTGCACAGGATGTAATTGCTTATTTCAAGGATTATGAACCGCGCACCGGTCATGGGGTGTTGCAATTGGCCCGTGCACAAGAAGCGGTCGGGCAGAAAGGCGAGGCCGCTGCCGAAGTTGTTTTGGCATGGCGCACCTTTGCCCTGACCAAGCAGGAGCACGAGGCCTTTCTGGCCAGCTATAAAACCTTGCTGGCCCCGCATCACATTGCGCGACTGGATATGCTGTTGTGGCGCGGGCGGTTTACCGATGCGCAACGTCTATTTCCGCTGGTTGGCGAGGGATGGCAGGCGCTGGCACAGGCACGGATTGGGTTGCGGCGGCGGGTCGAGAATGTGGATGCACTGATCAAGGCCGTGCCAAAGGATTTGCAGGATGATCCTGGTTTGGCTTACGAGCGGTTTGTCTGGCGGGCCCGCAAGGGGCGCAGTCTGGATGCGGTGGCGTTGTTGCTGGAGCGCAGCACATCGGCCGAGGCCTTGGGCGAGCCATCCTATTGGGCCAATCGCCGCCGGTCGCTGGCACGGCAAATGATGCGCGAAGGCGACGGGATGACGGCCTATCGGTTGGCGTCGTCACACCATTTGCTGGAAGGGTCCGATTATGCCGATCTGGAATGGTTGTCGGGCTATCTGGCGCTGCGCTATCTGAAGGACCCCAAAACCGCACTGGCACATTTCCAAAGCTTCCGCGTGGCTGTAAAAAGCCCGATCAGTCTGGGCCGCGCCGGATATTGGGAGGGGCGGGCCTACGAGGCTATGAAGGATGCCGGGTCTGCGCAGGCCTCCTATGCATTTGGCGCGGAATACCAGACCAGTTTTTACGGGTTGCTAGCGGCGGAGCGGGGCGGGTTCAGCATGGACACAGCCCTGACAGGGGCCGAGGCTTTTCCGGATTGGCGACAGGCACCATTCATGTCGTCGTCTGTTCTGAAAGCGGCTTTGATGCTGTATCAGGCAGGAAACACAGCCCTTGCCAAACGGTTCTTTTTGCAAGTGGCCGAAGGGCTGAACCGCACCGAGCTGGGACAGTTGGCCGATCTGGCACTGGCTTTGCAGGACCCGCATATCGCACTGATGATTGCCAAACAGGGGGCGCGGCGGGGCATCGTATTACCGCGTGCCTATTATCCGCTGCACGATCTGGTGAAAGAGGATTTGCCGGTTGCGCCAGAGTTGGCGCTGGCGATTGCGCGACGTGAAAGCGAATTCAATCCGCAGGTAGAAAGCGGGGTTGGGGCCAAGGGGCTGATGCAATTGATGCCAAAAACAGCCAAGGCCGTTGCAGAATCCCTTGAGATGGATTTCGAGGCGGGGCGATTGCTGACAGATTGGCGGTATAATGCACGACTGGGCACGGCTTATCTGGTCAAACTGCAAGAGGAGTTCGGCAAGTCACCGGTGTTGATTTCGGCGGGCTATAATGCGGGGCCAAAAAGAGTACGCAGCTGGATCGCCGCCTTTGGTGATCCGCGCTCTGCCGGGGTGGATGTGGTGGACTGGATCGAACACATCCCGTTTCGCGAAACCCGCAACTATGTGATGCGGGTGGCGGAATCGCTGCCCGTGTATCGGGCGCGTTTGACGGGGCGGACCCCGCCGCTTGCCTTGTCAAAAGAATTGCGAAACGGGGAGTAACTCGCCTTAATATTAACCCGCCGCTTTCAGATCTTTGATCATCAGGTCAATGTTGCCCTTGCGCTTGTCCAGCATTGCCCCGATTTCTGTGCGCTCGGTCAGCAGCATGTTGATGCCCTCGATATACATATTGTAAAAAAGAGGCTTGCCGCGTTTGTCCGAAACAAAGAATGTCACATCGAACGGCGATTGCCCTTTCAGGTAGGCTACTGATTTTACTTCAACATGGCTTTTGACTGTTTTAGTCGACAGTACTTCCAACCGTCCGCCGATAAATTCACGAAAACGTTTGCCGTATTTGCGGGCGATGTAGCCCTGAAATGCTTTGGCAAATGCCTTTTTCTGGCTGGAACTTGCCCGACGCCCTTCAACGCCCAGCGCATAGCTAGCCAGATACTTAACGTCAGAGTATTTGACGAAAATCTTCTCGAATTCCTTGATCATTTTCGCTTCGGGTTTGCCCGAGTCGATGACTTTGTTAATTGCCGCAACAAGCTTTTTCACATGCGCAGTCGCCTGGGCATCAGACAACGCCAGTGCAGGTCCTGCCAGCGGAAGCATTGCTGCGGCCGATGCCATTCCTATCATTACGGCACGGCGGTTCGGATTAGTCCGCGTAAAAATCGTCATAGCCATCTCCTTGTTCGTCAACAGGTTCTTCCTGACCCAACTGGAACCTGCGATGTTGCAGATACAACAGGCGGGCCTGCGCATAGCTGTCAGCACTATCATACAATATTGAGTCGACTGTGTCGGAAAAATCGTAACGGTCACCAAGTCTTGAAAGCCCTTTGGCAACCGGCGACATATATTTCTCCGGCGAAGGTGCACCAAATGTCAGCGGGTTGGTGAAAACGTCCACCACCATACCCAAAGTATCACGCTGATTTGAAGGGCCAAGCAGGGGCAATTCTACATACTGGCCTTCACCCACGCCCCAGACATGCAGGGTTTGACCGAAGTCACCCATCTCTTCATCAAGGCCGATATTGCCCGCCGGATCAAATAGCCCGCCCACACCAATCGTTGTGTTAATCACAAAACGCCACGAATTTTTGACAGCCCCGTTGATATTCAGCTGCAACAGATTGTTCACAACATTTCCGGGCAGACCAAGGTTTGAGGCGAAATTCCCGACACCCTGACGCACAGGCCCCGGTACGGCATGGCCATAGGCCCCTGATGCCGGGCGAATCAATGCACGATCAAGGCGGCGGTTTGCTTCGTGGGTGCGACGGTTTCCTGCTTCGTTCGGATCGTTAAAAGATTTAGGGGCAGGAGCAGTGCAAGCCGCCATAAATACGATAGTCAGGGCGGCCAAAAACAGCCCCGGTTTTGCTCTTGATCTGGTTTTAACAACTAACAATGGTAATCTCGACTTGTTGTTTGTAGTTTTCCACTACATAGGGTCTGGCAGGAAAATGCCCAATATTATATCAGGCATGGTTTAGTTTTGTGACAGTTTGGATACAAGTCTTTAATGAACCGGGCCTATATCCGTTAAGGATGATACATAGCTGACGCCAAAAGATGAAAGAGACAAAATGCGGCAAGCAGATCGTAACAATGGTTTGGCGGAACTGAAAAAAGCGCGGCGCAAAAGCAGGGCATTGTTCTGGGCTGTTGGGATTTTTAGCGTTTTTGTTAATTTGCTGATGCTGACTGCTCCTTTGTATATGTTGCAGGTTTATGACCGCGTATTGGGCAGCCGCTCAGAAGAAACCCTTCTGGCCCTGTCTATTCTGGCGGCATTTTTATTTACAATCATGGGGTTGCTTGATTATGCCCGTGGCCGTGTTCTGGCGCGAATTGGTGCGCGGTTCCAGTCGGAATTGGACGGGCGGGTGTTCTCTGCCGTGCTGCGTGCCAGCGCCCGAGGGTATGGAGCAACTTTAACAAACAGCGCATTGCGCGATCTTGAGGCGGTGCAGCGGTTGCTGTCATCCCCTGTTTTGATAGCGATTTTTGATATTCCGTGGACACCGTTTTTCATTGCAGGAATTTTTATGTTCCATCCCTGGTTGGGAATACTCGCAGTTTTGGGGGGCGCATTTCTGATTTTAATTACATTATTGAATCAGATGATAACCCGCAAACCCGTGTTGGAATCGGCGGCCACGGCCAATTTTGCCGACCGGATGGCGGATCAATTGCGCAGTGAATCCGAACTCGTGCAAAGTCTGGGGATGCGGGGCGCTGTGTTCCAACGCTGGGAAAAGGCGCGGGAAAAGGCGCTGGCTACCAGTATTCATGCCGCTGACAGCGGTGGCGGGTTTGCTGTGTTAACCAAAACATTTCGCATGTTCCTACAGTCGGCGATGCTGGGGTTGGGCGCCTATCTCGTATTACAGGGCCAATTAACCGCCGGTGCCATGATTGCAGGCTCTATTCTGATGGGGCGCGCATTGGCCCCGATAGAACAGGCGATAGGGCAATGGGCGCTGGTGCAGCGGGCTTTGAAAGGATGGGACAATTTGGCGGTTCTTTTGTCTGAAGTTCCCGTCGAGCAATCCCGAACCGCTTTGCCCAGGCCGAGGGCCATTCTGGTTGCGGATCAGGTGACGGTGGTCCCGCCGGGGCAACAACAAGCATCTTTGCGGATGGTTAGTTTCGCGTTGAATCCGGGGCAGGCGATGGGGGTGATCGGGCCGTCGGGGGCCGGCAAATCAACACTTGCCCGCGCCATAACCGGCGTTTGGCGTGCGGCAGGTGGTAAAATTCGGCTGGATGGGGCCGCACTGGACCAATATGATCCTGACGTATTGGGCCAGCACATCGGCTATTTGCCACAGCGGGTGCAGTTGTTTGATGGCACGATCGCCGAAAATATTGCCCGCATGTCGTTACAACCGGATGATGAGGCCGTGGTGAAGGCGGCGCAAAAAGCCGCGGCACACGATATGATTCTGGCCTTTCCCGAGGGGTATGACACACGGGTGTCCTCGAACGGAGGGCGGTTGTCCGGCGGGCAGTTGCAGCGTATCGGGCTAGCGCGGGCGATGTATGGTGACCCGGTGATCCTGGTATTGGACGAGCCAAATTCAAATCTGGATAACGAAGGGTCGCAAGCTCTGAATACGGCAATCAAACAGATGAAAGCTGATGGCGGTGCGGTGCTGATCATGGCGCATCGACCGGCAGCCATTCAGGAATGCGATTTGCTTTTGGTGCTTGAAGGTGGCGCGCGCAAGGCATTCGGTCCAAAGGATGACATACTGCGCGAGATGGTCAAGAACCACGAGCAGATTCGCCAGAGCAGGGGCAAGGGGGGAGTGACGTGAGCATGCCAAGACAAAATGGATGGTCCGCCCGCACCCCGCTGGTGATCGGGTTTCTGGCTATTTTGCTGCTGGTTGGCGGCTTTGGCACATGGGCGGTGATGGCCAATATTTCCGGTGCTGTGGTTGCCAGTGGCCAGATTGAAGTGGACCAAAACCGGCAGGTGGTACAGCACCCTGACGGTGGGGTGATCGCCGAAATTGATGTGCAAGAGGGGGATCTGGTTGATAAAGGCGATATCCTGATCCGGCTGGATCCGACCGAGTTGAGGTCCAAACTGGTCGTTGTGGAAGGGCAGTTGTTCGAGCTGATGGCGCGTCGTGGCCGACTTGAGGCCGAGCGGGACGGGGCACAGGCGATTGTTTTCGATCCAGAGTTGTTGGAGGTTGCGAAAACATCTGAAGATGCCCGAAAGTTAATGCAAGGCCAGCAGCGTCTGTTTACGGCACGGCAAGCGTCAATGAAGCAAGAAATTGCACAGCTGCAAAAACAACGAAGCCAGATTGCCGATCAGATCAATGGAATAACGGCCCAGCAAACTGCGCTGGAAGCCCAACTGGAATTGGTAAATGAAGAACTGAAAAACCAGCAAACCTTGCTTGACCGCGGTCTTGCTCAGGCCTCGCGCGTTCTGGGTTTGCAACGCGAGGGCGCGCGGCTGCGTGGCACTATGGGCGAACTGGCTGCGAATAAAGCGCAGGCCGAAGGCCGGATTACCGAGATTGATATCGAGATTTTGAAATTTGGGACCAAACGACGGGAAGATGCCATCACTCGTTTGCGCGATTTGCAGTTTCGCGAATTGGAACTTCAAGAAAAACGTCGTGCGCTTATAGAACGCCTGTCGCGTCTGGATATTCGCGCCCCGCTGGCGGGGGTGGTTTACGGCTTGCAGTTTTTTGCTCCGCGCTCGGTCATAAAACCTGCCGACCCTGTGTTGTATCTGGTGCCGCAGGACCGCCCGTTGGTGATTGCGGCCAAAATCGAAACCATTCATGTGGACGAAGTGTTCGTCGGGCAAGAGGTAACCTTGAGGTTTCCGGCCTTTGCTTCCCGAACGACGCCTGTTTTGCGGGGGCATGTTACGAAAATTTCGGCGGATGCCTTTACGGATCAACGGTCGAAAATCAGTTTTTACCGATCGGAAATTGTACTGTCAGACGGGGAAGCAGATAAATTACCTGAAGGGGCGGTGCTGATCCCCGGGATGCCGGTGCAGGCCTATATCCGCACCAATGACCGCACACCATTGGCCTATTTGTTAAAACCCTTTACCGATTACTTTGCCAAAGCGTTCCGCGAAGGGTGATTTTGCGGTTTTCCTGCATCGCAATTGCGGTTAGCGTCAGGCCGAATTCTGATCCAACGGAGAAGCCAGATGAGCAATGATTACGAAGCCCGCCTGAAAGAGCTGGGTGTTACCCTGCCGGATGCCCCCGCGCCTGCTGCCAATTATGTGCCTTATGTGGTCGTCGGGAATCTGGTGTTTGTGTCGGGACAAATTTCGAACGGGCCGGGCGGATTGATTTTGGGCAAGCTGGGTGCGGATATGGATGTTGCAGCCGGTGCTGCTGCCGCAAAAACCTGTGCGCTGGGACTTGTGGCGCAGTTAAAAGCCGCTTGTGGCGGCGATCTTTCCCGATTGGTGCGTGTGGTGAAACTGGGCGGGTTTGTCAATTCGACGCCTGATTTCACCCAGCAGCCGCAGGTGGTGAACGGTGCCTCGGATTTTCTGGTCGAGCTTTTCGGGGACGCAGGTCGTCATGCGCGGGCTGCCGTTAGTGCGCCGGCTTTGCCGTTAGGCGTTGCTGTCGAAATAGAAGGCATTTTTCAGATCAAATGACGACACTTTCTGAAAGTTTTTTCCGGCGCCCGCTGGCACATCGCGGGTATCATGACGTTTCTGCGGGAATTCTGGAAAATTCCCGCAAAGCATTTCTGGCTGCGATCGAGGCCGGTTATGGGATCGAACTGGATGTGCAACTGTCCAAAGACGGCCATGCCATGGTGTTTCATGATTATGAAATGTCCCGTTTGACAAATGAACACGGAGCAATCCGCACTCGCACCCGTAGCGAGCTGGTGGGAATGCCGCTGAAGAGTATGGACGAGACAATCCCCACATTGCCGGAAATCCTATCCTTGGTTGATGGCCGTACTCCTCTTTTAATAGAAATCAAAGATCAGGACGGCGCGATGGGGGCGGATGTGGGGCCGTTGGAACAATCCGTGGCTGACGCATTGAAAACTTATGCGGGTCCGGTTGCTGTGATGAGTTTCAATCCCCACTCGGTTGCTGCCATCGCCGGTTTTTCGCCCCAAACCCCACGCGGGATTGTCAGCTGTTCCTTCCCTGCCGAGCATTGGCCGTTGCTGAATGAGGTGACTCGCGCCCGGTTACGTGCCATTCCTGACTATGACAAAGTTGGTGCCTGTTTTATCAGCCACCGTCATGATGATCTACAGAATCCACGGGTCGCAGAATTAAAGGCCAAAGGGGCACATATCAACTGTTGGACAATTCGAAGCGCAGAGGCCGAGGCGCAGGCCCGCAAGATTGCCGACATGATAACTTTCGAGGGATATGCGGCTAAGACGCCACGGGATTAACCGGTTGAAAAGAATCAGAAAGAATCACTTTACCTGAGCCGCCAAATCGAACTGTAGCGAAGGCGTGATTACGCCATTTAAGGCGGTTGGTCGGCGATTGTGGTAAACGCAGCACATATTATTATCGCCAAGATGGCATCTTCTCTCCATACCCTTTCCTTTGTATGTCTGGCCAAGGAGAAGTTTAGTAACTATCTGATAAATAATAATATATTGTATATACCGCCACAGTGTTTGAAGCTGGGATCTATTGGAATTTATAAATGGTTCAGGTCGTTACCAGGAATCCCGAATCCTTCACCACGACGTCGTTTCGCCATGTTTTTAACAAACTTATAATAGACATTGTTTCTGGTTCGGGCACATTTGCTTGAATAACGAAGGATTTAAATTGGTGGGAAAAGTAATGGATTCTCAAACAGGCGTTAAAAACAATCATCTGCTAAAGATGAAGTCAGAGGTGTTATCCGGTTTCATCAGTGCAATTGATGAGGTCCGCGTAGCGGCTTCGTGTCTGGCCGATGATACTGACGAGCGTATTTCAAAGCGTGGTGCGGGCCTGTTGCGCAAGATGGATAGTTTTGCCCCAAGCATTACCCTGATCGGTCAAGTTAAAGCCGGCAAGACAGCATTGGTTAATGCCCTGGTGGGTATCCCGGGTCTGCTGCCTTCGGACGTGAACCCGTGGACCTCGGTGGTGACGGAATTGCAGGTTAACAGGAAATTGACTGACGGGGATAGAAAGGCGCGCTTTACCTTCTTTAACCGAAATGAATGGGATAATCTGGTTTCTACCGGTGGGAGATTGGGTGAGCTGGCAGGGCGAGCCGGGGCAACCGAAGAAGCCGAGAAAGTTCAACAGCAGATTGTAGATATGCGTGACAAAACCGAGGCCCGTCTGGGCAGCAGTTTCGAACTGCTGCTAGGGAAATCGCACAAGTACGGATATTATGATAATGAATTGATCCAGCGCTACGTTTGCGTTGGTGACCCGGATGAAGAAGAAATAGATCCCGGAAACAAGCGCGGGCGATTTGCGGACATCACTAAATCGGCCGAACTCGCTCTGGATATCCCGCAGTTTCCGATTGCGATGCGCTTGCGTGATACACCCGGTGTGAATGATACATTTATGGTGCGCGAGCAGGCGACTTTGAAAAGCCTGCGTGGTTCGGAAATCTGTCTGGTCGTCTTGTCGGCGCACCAGGCATTGAACACGACGGATATGGCATTGATCCGGATGATGTCAAACTTTGAAAAGCGGCAAGTTATTCTGTTTGTGAACCGGATTGACGAATTGGAGAACCCGAGTGAGCAGATTGCCGAAATTCACGAGAATATCAAAGAAACACTAAAGACATTCTCGGTTTCGGAAGAGAGTGAAATTGTATTCGGAAGCGCCAAATGGGCTGAAGCGGCATTAACCGGTGATCTGGATGCGCTGAGCGAAGACAGCCAGAATGCATTGTTGAATTATGCGTCTGCCGTACCGGAGGTGGATGCGGCGGACTCAAATGACCACACCTGGATCCTTTCCGGTATCCCGGCGCTGATGGAAGCAATTTATCACCGCATCCTGGAGGGATCAGGGATGCGTCTGGTGGATAGCATGGGATCGCAGCTTTCTAATATTTATAACGAGATCAAAGCCGAAAAAAGCGCTGTCCATCAGTTGCATGAAAGTGGCGAAGTGGTTTTGTTGGAAACTGAAGAAGTGAAGCAGGCGCTTGAGGAATTGTCGAAAAACAGCGCTGCAAATTTACAGAAAACCGTTGATACGCTGCGAAATAATCTACACGCGCGTCTGGATCGCGCCCAGAGCAGTTTTGTGCGCCGTGCGACCGATGCGCTGATTGCCCACTTGGACCGATTCGGCGAGCAGGATACATGGCAGTATGATGCAACAGGTCTGCGTCTGTTGTTCCGGTCTGCATATGTCCAATTCGCTACAACACTAAAGAAACAGGCAACCGCTGTTTATACTGATACCGCCGCAGCGGTTGAGGACATATATTATCGTGCCGTCGGTGTGGAGATTGATGGTTTCAGAATTGAACCGCCCGCAGTTCCAATGGTCCCGCCCCCTGTCGTTCTGGCCCGCACGATTGCGCTGGATCTGAACAGCAACTGGTGGCGTCGCTGGTGGCAAAAACGCAAAGGCTTCGAGGCTTTTGCAAAGGATTATTCTTCGCTGATTCAGGCCGAGGTTGCTTCGCTTGTGCAGGAACTGGAAGGGGCGCAGATTGCGGAAATTTTGGACGAAGTACAGCGTAGGTTGCAAGGTTTCGTGCAGGAACAACGTGATACCCTTGTAATTATATCGGAAAACCGGGGCAAAGAGCCGCTATTACTGGTGAATAAAACAAGCGACAAATCGGTCCAGATAGCGCTGGAAGATGCGCTGGCAGCGATTGGAAAATTCGCAGCGTAGCTTACGCGCTGATGGCATGGAGAATGAAAAGAGATGAACGCACCTAGTCGAGATAAAGCCGTCCGGGCCGTGACTGCAAAAAAAATGGAACGGCTTTCGCGCTGGGCCAAACGTAAACCGGTAATTGCTCTTATGGGGGAATTCAGTTCGGGCAAGTCGACGCTATTGAACATGCTTGTTGGCAAGGCAATATTGCCGACCCAGGTTACGGCGACGCGGTTGCCTCCAGTCTGGCTGCGGTATGGGGATGATTCACCGTTTTGGGTAGACAGGAATGGTGACCGGCATGATGTTGATATTGATGACCTTGCGTCGGTTCCGATCAATAAGGCGCGATATATCCGCATTTATGCCATTTCCGAACAGCTGGAAAAGTGCGACCTGATTGACACCCCCGGTATTTCGGACCCAAACATCCCCACCGACAGCTGGATTAGCACCATTGGCTATGCCAATTCAGTTCTATGGTGTACCCACGCTGGCCAAGCATGGCGTGAGAGCGAACGTAGCCAGTGGGAAGCATTACCAGATCGGCTCCGCGAAAACAGCCTGTTGTTGGTGACACGGGCAGACAAAATCGTTTCCCGCGAGGATTTGAATAAAATCAACCGCCGTTTACAGCGTGAAACCAGTGGTCTGTTTGTGGCCCATCGTTTCATTTCACTAACTTTGGCTTTGCGTGCCAGCCAAGGAGAAGACAAAAACAATCTTTGGGTCAGAAGTGGTGGCGAAGCCTTTATGAAAAGTCTGGAAGGTGTGCTTTCAGGAATTCGCGATAAGCGTATGAAGGAACTGGCGCGTTATCGGACACCCAGAGGAGCCACTGAAACGGTGGGCGACAACGTTTCAATTCTTCGTCCAACCCGCATCCGTCCCAACAGTCAAGAGCGACGTAAAGGGCAGTCAAATGCGAGCGATGCTGCAAATATGCGTAGCGATATACTCAATCAGGTAAAAGGGGCTGAAGAAGTGCCGGTGCTTGAGCAGGCTGGTGATGAAGTGCACGCCGAGGTCAATGAGCCTCGTACTCTGGAAGTCGCTGAAAGGACCTCTGCTGCGGTTGAAACCGCTATATCTAATTCCGAAGAAGAGCAATCAGAAGCAGCAGCTAATGTAGCCGAAGTTGAAGTGGACACACCTGCCCGTGTGGACGCTTCTACCGAAGGTGCGGTTTCGTTGACTGAACCCGTCGAGGAAACATTGGAAAGAGACCCGGCTGACCAAGTTGCTGAAGACGCCGTTAATGAAGACAAGCCCCTGGAAAATGCAGAGATTTCTACTGACGAAACAGATGAACTGGAAATATCAGCCAATTTAGTATTGGAAACTGATGAGCAGGTGGATGAATCATTAGGTGATGCCCCCGCTGACCAAGCGGATATTATCGCCAATCATATTGAGCAGCCAGAGGCATCAGACAGTGATTTAGAGGCCGATGCACGGATGTTTCTGGACCAGCTTGGTGATATGGGCGAGCTACAGAATGATGATACAATTCAGGAGTCTGAAGCTGATAGCGAAATTCAAGAGAAAGAGGCTGAAGCCGAAGACATCTTGAATGTCGTTTCCAAAATCGCTTCTGTATCGGGTGATGAACCCGGGGAAAATATTTCGGACGAGGTGGCTGTTGAAGATAGCGAAGGAGGATATGAATCCTCTCAATCCCCCAGTGAAGTGTGGCAAGATATACTTGCTTCAAAAGAAATCGAAACCATGCCGCAGATGATCGAAGCTATTTCGCAATTGCTTGAGCGGCTTGATCGCAAGCACTTTGATTCCGAAGCGGCCTGAATGCGACCTATCAGGTGCCTTTCTCTCTGTCTTCCCAATTGTTAGCCGCTATTGGGAAGACGGCAGCTGATCGTTTTTGAGTTTTATCACAAATAACCCCTAATGTGATTGTTGGCAGTCCAAAATATTGGGAAGCTATTTCATATAATTTTCACCCGCTTTTGGGTGGAGAATTGCTGTGTTGTGCCGCTGGAATGATAAAGTGTTGCCATACTTGGCGCAGGTACCCTTTCACGGTAGCACCAGTATTTTACACAACCATTAGGGGAAATTAACATAGTTTAGACATACTAAGACGCCATAATTATCATAATTGTTTCTTAATAAAGTCCCGCAAATCTTGAGATACTTGGATGAATAACAATGAAAGGGATCAGTGATGTCTGACAATAAAAAAGTGCTAACAGTCTCTTTCGGGACGTTTTCTTGCACTCTTGAAGGATTCGAGGATTCATTCGAGGCCATGAAAGAGGTGACGGGGTTCTTTCAGGAGCTTGTCAAAGAAGATCCGGCTTTTGGGATTGAACCGACTACGCCGGAACTTGGCGCTGCTGGGAACCTCCAGATCGAAAAAAACGCACTGGATTTGTCAGTCGTAAAATAATCCAAGGCTGTTTTGCGGTGCAGGCGAGTTATGTATATACGCGAGACGCTAGTGAGAGAGTAGGTCGACAGGTATGGAAATATAACAACAATACGTATTTTTAGTATCTACAAAAGGTAGAAATGTAAGGCTGGTAGATTTGATTGCTCTAGTTAGCACAAATGCGAGGTTTGCGAGGATGGTTAAAATGGCATATT
>WFNH01000095.1 GCA_015488685.1 Marinosulfonomonas sp. | reverse complement strand
GCGCCCGACCCGTTTCAGCCGTTTCTTGACAATATCGTGGTAGTCGCGGTTCTGGGCGTAGACAGATATCGCCCCTCTGTCCGGCATCCCGACCACCTGCATCGGGTCGTGGTCCGGCGTATAGGGTTCGGCCAGCATGATCACCGATTTCGCCTCGGGCCACAGTTCTGCCGGATCACCCCGCCAGTTCATCCGTTCGGCCATCCAGCGCATCTGGCCGTGGCGTCCTTCCTTGACATAGGTTTTCAGGCGCTCGGCAATTTGCGGCACGTCCCACGGGCGGCAAATACCTACCTTGGAAAACCCTTCCTGAAGGGCAAAATCGACCAGCCGCGCCTTTAGCTCGGCCGTCAAAAGTCCAGGTCCGCGTAATGGGCAGGCGGCGGAAAGCCCGACACCTGATCGGCCAGAATGGAGCGGAACGCGGGCCGCGATTTGATCTTGGCATACCATTCGCGCACGTTTTCGTTGCGGTTCCAGTCCACGTCAGAAATATAATCCAGCGATGACAGATGCGCGGCGGCGGCAAAATCGGCCAGCGTCATTTGCCCGCCTGCCAGCCAGCGGCGTTGGTCCAGCAGCCAGCCCATGTAATCCAGATGGAATTTGATCTTTTTCGCACCGGCCTTGATGTTCTTGCTGTCCGGATATCCCTGCCCCATCACCTTTTTGTTCACCCGTTCATACAGCAGGTTTGCGGTGACTTCGTGGTGGAATTTATCGTCAAACCAGCTGACCAGCCGCCGCACCTCGTAACGTTGCTTGGGGTCTTTGGGCAGCAGGGCAGGTTCTGGATATGCCTCTTCCAGATATTCGCAAATCGGGGCGGATTCGGCCATTGTCATGCCGTCCATTTTCAGCACCGGCACCTTGCCCGCCGGATTGCGGCGCAGGAAATCCGGGTCTTGCTCCCAGTATTTTTCCTCGACCAGTTCGACCTCGATCTTCTTTTCCGCCAGCGACAGGCGCACCTTGCGGCAATAGGGGGATAGCGGGACGTGGAAAAGTCGGTTCATTGCAAATACCACTCGGTTTTTTCTTTTGTATTAGCCGTGATTGGCCACACATATCAACCTTCGAAACAGGCCGAACGCCCATCCGCGCGGATGGTTGCCGCCCCGCTGATGATCGCGCGGGCGCGTTTGCGCACGAATGCCGAAGGTTTTGACGCTGACCGCCCCTTGGGGTTTGGCAATACCGCTGCAAGCCGCGCGGCCTGTGTCGGGGTCAGGTCTTCGGGGCCAACGCCAAAGTAATGCCGCGCCGCCGCCTCGACCCCGAACACGCCTTCGTCAAACTCGGCAATATTCAGGTAAACCTCTAAAATCCGGCGTTTGGTCCATACGGCCTCGATTAGTGGAGTCATTAACGCTTCAAGCGCCTTACGGGTCCAACTTCGGCCTTGCCACAGGTAGGTATTTTTCACCACCTGCTGGCTGATGGTTGATGCGCCACGGTTGCCACCGGAATCAATCGCCGCACGGATCGCCGCCATGTCAAAGCCCCAGTGGTTACAGAAATTCGCATCCTCGGCCGCAACGACCGACCGTGCCATGACGGGGGCGATTTCTTCGATCGGCACCCACATGCGGTCCACCCCATCCAGACGGCGGGCTTCGGACCAGATGTAGGGGGTGGTTGGCGGGTTTACAAAGGCATAGAAAACCACGGACAGAAACATCAGTGCGGCAAACACCAGACCGGCGCGAAACGCCCATTTCATCACCCACCGGAGCGGGCGAAAACGCCGCTTTTCGGCGGACGCGTCCTTCTTCGGCTTTTTCTTGGCCGCGGGTTTCTTTTTCACTGTTTTCTTAGCCACAGGAAACCATACCCGCCGGATGTTGCGCGGGGCAAGCCCCGTTCAGGTTAATCGGGAATACCAAGGCTGCCATATGGCAAAAAGCGCACCATATCGCCCTCTTTGATATCCAGCGCGCCATCGGGCAGTTCCACCAGACCATTGGCCCACGCCAGCCCCGATATCCGGCCCGAGCCTTCGGATTTGAACACCTCGACCCGTCCGTCCGCCCCCATCCGCGCCCGCAGATATTCGCGCCGGCCCGGTTTTTTGGATTTGCTGAAGGCGGCAGGCACCATGAACCCCTGCGGCGTGACCCAGCCCGCGCCGGACAGGGCCGACAGGGATGGGCGCGCGAAAATTGCGGCTGTCACAAAGGCGGCAACGGGATTGCCCGGCAGGCCGAACACCGGCACCCCGTGCCACATGCCCAGCGCCAGCGGTCGCCCGGGTTTCAGCGCGATGCGCCAAGCCTCCAGCGCGCCTTCTTCTTTCAGCAGGGCGGAAACGTGGTCTTCGTCCCCCGCCGATGCGCCGCCCGAGGTCAGGATCACATCCACCTTTTCGCGGGCCTGATCCAGACAGGATTTCAACAGGGCGCGGTCGTCATTCACATGGCCCAGATCAACGGCATTATGCCCCCATTCGTTGGCCAGCGCCAACAGCATCGGGCGGTTGGCGTCATAGGTTTTGCCCTTGGGCGAGGCACCGCCATCGGCAGGCACGATTTCATCGCCGGTCGACAGAACCCCGACCCGCAGGCGTTTGTAAACCGTCACCTTGGCCACACCCAGACCGGTTAGAAGGGCCAGATCGGGGCTGCGCAGTTTGTGACCCGCAGATAACGCCAGCTGCCCCGCCTCGACATCCTCGCCCGCCTTGCGGGTGTTGGCGTTCGGTTTGACCGGCCCCTGAAAGGCGACATGCCCGTCCTGCGCGTTCACGTCCTCTTGCATCACCACGGTATCGACCCCTTCGGGAATCAAGGCGCCGGTCAGAATGCGGATGGCTTGGCCCGCAGGCACCACGCCTTCAAACGGCTCGCCAGCGGCCGCGCGGCCATTCACCAGCGGCAAAACCTGTGGGCCATCACCGGTGCTGGCATGGGCAAATCCGTATCCATCCACCGCCGAATTGGCGCCGGGCGGGTTGGAACGAAGTGCCTTCTGGCCCAAAGCCAGTACACGGCCATCTGCATCGGGCACGGCAATTTTTTCGGTCCCGACAACCGGTCCCAGACGGGATTCCAGATGCACAAGGGCATCATCCACAGGCATCCATTCCACACCGGGTGGCAGGGCGAAACAGTCGTCTTTCATCACCGGTGCCGCAATGTCGGGAACATTCGCGGCGGGTTTGGCAACCAGCCCCGTTTCCTGCAAAATGAATTCGGCAATCGCCACCGTATCGTCCAGATCAAACACCGGCACCGACAGCCCTTGCGGCCCGTTATCGCTAGCCACGGCGCGCACGGTTTCATCCTCGAGCGCCAGCAGCGGCTGACCCGTGGCCATGCGGTTGGCCTCAATCTTGGGGTGGTCGTCGCGCTTGTAGCCTTCGATCAACACCAGATCATTGGGCGACAGATGTGACAGTAATTGTTCCAGCGTGGGTTCATCCTGTCCGCGCAATTCGTGCATCAACGCCCAGCGCTGGCGCGAGGCCAGCAGTACTTCGGTTGCGCCTGCCTCGCGGTGGCGATAGCTGTCTTTGCCCTGATGGTCGACGTCAAAACTGTGGTGCGCGTGTTTCAGCGTGGCCACGGTGAACCCGCGCGATGTGATCTCGGACACAAGCCGTTCCATCAGACCGGTTTTGCCCGAATTCTTCCAGCCAACAACCCCGAAAACCCTCATGCCTTTTCCCCTGTCAGCAATTCTTCTGCCCGTGTCATATCCTCGGGCGTGTTGACGTTAAAGAAGGGATCGAACCTCTGCACCTCAAATGGCGCTAATGCCGCACCGTGGCTGTCGGCCCATTGCACAATCTTGCGCACCCCGTCGGTCAACGCCGTGCGCAGATCATCGCGCAGGGCAACTGGCCACAGACCAAAAGTGGGCTGGCGCAACATCCCGCGTTTGGGGTGCGGCGTGGCGGCCATTGCGATCGGCACGCCTTCGGTTTCGGCGGCCAGTTGCAGGCGCGGCACCAGATCGGCGGGGAAAAACGGCGTGTCGGCGGCGGCGGTGACGATATGGTCCGCCCCCTGCCCAGCGGCCCAATCCAGACCGGCCAGAACGCCGGCCAAAGGCCCCGCGAACCCCTCGATACTGTCGGCCACCACCGGCAGCCCGTATCCAGCGAACCGCACCGCATCGCCATTGGCATTGATAACCAGACCGGCCACTTGCGGTTCCAGCCGTTCAATCACCCGCGACAACAGGCTTTGCCCGCCCAGCATCAACATGCCCTTGTCACCACCGCCCATGCGTCGTGCCAAACCGCCCGCCAGTATCACACCCAAAGGAGCCTTCATCCCTGATACGCCCCCTTGCGACGATGTTTCTTGTCCTCGTCCGGCACCGATGCCGGATCCGCATCGCGCACCAGCCGTTCGGCCCCCGCAAGGCACTGGAACCGCCGTCCGCGCATCCGTCCGATCAGCGTCAGGCCAACCTGATTGGCGATTTCCACGCCCCAAGCGGTAAAGCCCGAACGCGAGGCCAGCACCGGTATCCCCATCATCGCGGTTTTGATCACCATCTCGCTGGTCAAACGCCCCGTGGTATAGAGAATTTTATCCGCCGCCGTGGCGTTATTGGACAGCATCCAGCCCGCCACCTTGTCCACTGCGTTGTGCCGCCCCACGTCCTCCATATAGACCAGCGGGCGCTCCTTTTCGCACAGCACCGTGCCGTGCAGCGCACCGGCGGTCAGATACAGGCTCGGCGTGCGGTTGATCTTGTCCGACAGGGCATAGAGCCAGGATGTGCGCAGTTCGGCATCGGGCAATTTTACCCCTGCCAGACCCTCCATCATGTCGCCAAACACCGTGCCCACGGCACAGCCCGACGTGCGGGTTTTGCGCGCCAGTTTATCCTCGTAATCGGTTTCAACGGCGGTGCGCACGACGACGGTTTCCAGTTCCTCGTCGAAATCAACACCGGTGATTTCCTCTTCATCCGCCAGCATCCCCTGATTGCGCAGGAAACCCAGCGCCAGATAATCGGGGTAATCCCCGATGGTCATGGCCGTGACAATCTCGCGTTTGTTCAGGAAAATCGTTAGCGGGCGTTCCTCGATCACGCGTACCTCTTGGCTCTGGCCCAGATGATCCACCGAGGGCACCGCACGTGTCAGACGCGCGGCCTCGGGATCGGGCGCGATCAGATACTCTGCCAGATGGTCGTTATTTGCCATTTACATGTTCCCCAAAAACACCCTACTCCGGATAGCAAGATTACTGATCGGAACGAAAATGACCACCACAAAACGCGCCTTTCTGCAGGGTATTCGTGACAGCCTGCCCTTTATCGTGGTGGTGGCCCCGTTTGCGATGCTGTTCGGCGTGGTCGCAACCGAGGCCGGCCTGTCACCATTGCAAACCTTCGGGTTCAGCGTGGCAGTGATTGCAGGTGCTGCACAATTCGCTGCTGTGCAACTGATGGCCGACAACGCGCCGCTGCTGATTATTGTGGCCACGGCGCTGGCGGTGAATCTGCGGATGGCGATGTATTCGGCCTCGATCGCGCCCTATCTGCGGGGCGTGCCGTTCTGGCAGCGGGCGTTCATGTCCTATGTGCTGGTTGATCAAAGCTATGCCATCGGATTGCTGAAATATGAAACCGAACCGAACCTGATACCGCCTGCCCGCGTGGCCTATTTTGTCGGCACGATGGTTTTGAACATGCCGCTTTGGTATGGCGGCACATTGGTTGGCGCGTTGCTCGGCAACCGTATCCCGCAGGACTATGCGCTGGATTTCGCGGTGCCGATCACCTTTTTGGCGCTGGTCGGACCGATGCTGAAAACGGCGGCACATGTGGCCGCGGCGTTTACCAGCGTGGCGCTGACTCTGGCACTGTCGTTCCTGCCCTATAATCTGGGGCTGATTGTAGCGGCGCTGGTGGCGATGATGGTTGGCGCACAGGTGGAACTGATGGTGGAAAGGCGGCGGGCATGAACATGAGCGACGCAGAAATCTGGACCGTTATCGCGCTGGTAGCGATTGGCACCTATCTGATCCGGTTTTCTTTCATCGGCCTGATCGGGGATCGCGACCTGCCCGCGTGGGTGCTGCGCCATCTGCGCTATACACCCGTTGCAGTGCTGCCCGGCCTAGTCGCCCCGCTGGTGCTGTGGCCCGAAGCCACAGGCGGAAATCCCGATCTGCCGCGCCTGATGGCGGCGGTGGTTACCGTGCTGTTAGGGGTGATGTTCAAAAACCTGTTGCTGGCCATATTCGGCGGCGGCGCAACCTTGTTTGTGATGTTGCAATTGATGGCGTAGGGCGGGGTTCACCCGGCCAATGGCGCACTTCAAATAAGGCAAATCCGACCCTAATACCGGTTCTTCTGCTGTTCCTTCAACAGCCCCGAATTGTCATCCTCGTCATCATCATAAACCGTATGTTCCTTCACCCCCGGAATCCGGCTGAATTGCGCCATCAGCTTCTTGGGAAAATAGGTTTCCTTGATTCCCTCAAATCCCGGCAAAGTGCGCAACACCTGCGTAATGCTTTTGGCGCAATGCGCCTTGGGCACCGCGCCGTGGGCCTCGACCGCACGGATCGCCATTTCCGCCACTTCAGGCGACACTTCGACGGTTTGCATTACCGTGTGATATGTCACACGGGTGTGGTAGTCGATGTAATAGCTCAGCACACGCGGCGTGATACCATAATGCACATCGTTGCGTTCGGGGATGCTGGGACTCCACCATGTGCCGGCCGGATCAAACAGAACCCGTTGCGAGCCGTTGATCATCAAGCCCGCATGCGCACCACTACCTGTGCGGTTGGAAATCACGGTGAACAGGGTGATCGAGGGCGGACCATTGTGGTGGTAACGCACCCGCGCTACATCTGCGTCAGGCGCCCATTTCGGCTCGGCCGCGCCACAAGCTGCCAGAATCAAGGGCAGCAACAGGCCCAGCAATAACTTACGCATTCGTCACTCCATCACCCTTACGTATTTGGATCAGCCTCTTAACAATCCCAGAAAAAACAAGAAACCTAGCGCAAATAGCAACCCGTACCCGACAAATTTCAAAAAACCGTGAAAGGTCTTTTCCTGTGCGGTTGTATCCATTGATCCATGCTTAAATTCAGACATATCCGTTTCCTTTTCTCCAGTTCGCCCAACCGGAATAAACGATTTTTCTGTGTCTGTCACGCATGGATAATCCGGCCTTATTCCGCCGTCAGATCCGCCACCAGTCGAAAGCCGATCCTGTTGGGTTCTGCCGCATCCGCCACCTTGGGAATCGCCCGCAACATCACACTAAGTTGCGTGACATGCTGGATCAGCTGGGTTTTGGTGCCGCTACCATCCTGTCCGTAAAACGTCACAATATCGGGGTCGAAAAATCCCAGCCCCTCAATCCGCAAAACACCGGTATCGCCGCCAACAAATCCCACGGCGACCTCGTGTTCATTGTCCAGCTGTTCCTCGAAATTCTGGATATAGATCACCAGCCGTTCATAGGCCCATTCAGCGGGGCTTTTATCCTCGATTGACTTGTCCGCTATGCCATCGGGCAGCGGCTTGTTTTCCGCTGTTTCCGGCGCATCGGGGTCCAGATGCACAACATGGGCGCGTGGTTCGGAACAGGATTTATCCCACGGTTTCGTTGCCATTTCCTACCCTTTCAAAGACCATAACCACGCGCCATCCTCGCGCATTTCCCTTTGTGCCTGTCCGGTAACAAGCATGTGGTTAAGGTGGGCTATCGCCTCGACCAAGGCAAGGCCATAGACATCTTCACCGATCTTGCGCTTGAACAACGGGGTAAAACAGTCCGAGGCCACACGCGGCGTTTGCAGATGTTCCGCCAGCCGTTTCAAACAACCGTGGTGGTTTTCGATCAACTGACGCAGGCGGGTGGGCAGGCCGATGAACGGCAGTTTGTGGCCGCCCAGAACCAGTTGATCCTCGCGGGCCATTGGCATTAACCGCTCGCAAGATTCCAGCCAGTCGGCCACCGGATCGGCATCCGGCTCGGTGGCATAAACGCCGATATTGGGGGAAATCGAGGGCAGCAGTTGATCGCCGCCCAGCACAAGGTTGTCGTCCCTGCTCCAGAACGTCGCGTGTTCGGGCGCGTGGCCGTTGCCGATATGCACGTCCCAGTCCCGCCCGCCAATGCGGATCACATCGCCCTGTTTGATCCGTTTGAAGCCCAGCGGCATTGGCGCGACCACATCGGCGAAATTGAAAGGGCGCTCATTGGCGCGTTTCTCATATATCGCCGCGTCCATCCCGCCCGAGCGCCAAAACGCCAGCGTTTCCGGTGTAGGCCGGTCCTGCACATCCAGCGTCAGCATCCGCGAAAACAGCCACGCGGTGCGGGTGGTCCACAACGCGGCACCATATTCGGCCTGAAACCAGCCCGCCAGCCCGACGTGATCGGGGTGGTGGTGGGTGACAATCACACGGGTGACGGGTTTGCCTGCAAGCGGTCCCTCCAGCAGCTTTTGCCAGATCGCGCGGCTGCGACGGGAATCAAAGCCGGTGTCGATGATGGTCCAGCCATCGCCATCATCCAGCGCATAGATGTTTACATGATCCAGTGCCATCGGCAGCGGCAGGCGCATCCACAGCACGCCTTTGGCAACGGTAATCGCCTCGCCCTCGGCGGGTGGTGTTTCGTGCGGGTAGCGAATGCTGGCTATTGGTTGATCCATCAGGCCGATAGATCATCAACCGATATGCTATACAAGCCCTTGGCGCCCGCTTTGGCATGGATCAAAAGCGCTGCGTGATCCGGCAACAGACGGGTGATATAGAACCGCGCCAGTTCGCTGCGTGGCCCTGTGCCGCCCTCGGCCACCGCTGTTTTCAGGTGGTAATGCGCACCCAGCACGCGGGCGAAAGCCTTTTGATAGGGCACGGCACCGGCAAAGCGTTCGTTCATATCGTCCTGCGACACCAGCCATTCGGTGGCCTCGCGCAGGGTTTCGGCCGCATCCCAGACCGCACCGGCCATATCGGGGAAATCCCCGCGCACGGCTTCGGCGTTTGCCTCAATCTCGTCGATCAGACGAAAGGCCATCTCGCCGCCGTCCATCATCTTACGCGCCACAAGGTCCATCGACTGGATACCGTTGGTGCCCTCGTAAATCTCGGTCACGCGCACGTCGCGGACATATTGGGCCGCACCCGTTTCCTCGATATAACCCATGCCGCCATGCACTTGCAGGCCCAGATTGGCCACCAACGATCCGGTGTCGGTGCCATAGGCCTTGGCAATCGGTGTCAGAAACGCCGCGCGGGTTTTCCAGTCGGCCTGAGCGGTTGCATTGGCCATATCGGTCGCCACCCCGCAGGCCAGCGTGATCGCGCGGGCCGCATGGATTTCCGACTTCATCGTTAGCAGCATCCGGCGCACATCGGCGTGATCCGCAATCGTACCATCGCCCAACGGCGTGCGCCCCTGCTTGCGTTCCAGCGCGTATGAAAGCGCATGTTGATACGCCCCTTCCGCCGCACCCAGCCCCTGAACTCCAACCCCCAGACGGGCGTTGTTCATCATGGTGAACATCGCTTTCATACCCTGATGGGGTTCGCCCACCAGCCAGCCGGTCGCACCCTCGTATTCCATCACTGCCGTTGGGCTGGCGTGCAGACCCATCTTGTGTTCCAGCGATACTACCTTCAGGCTGTTAATCTCACCGGGGTTGCCGTCTGCATCGGGGATCAGTTTGGGCACCATAAACAGGCTGATACCCTTGGTGCCGGCCACACCGTCCGGCAGACGCGCCAGCACCAGATGGCAGGTGTTGGCGATGAAATCCGTATCGGCCCAACTGATGAAAATCTTGGTGCCGGTGATCGCATAGGTGCCATCCCCGTTCGGTTCGGCCTTGCTGCGCAATGCGCCGACGTCCGAGCCAGCCTGCGGTTCGGTCAGGTTCATTGTGCCGTGCCATTCGCCGCTGATCAGTTTGGGCAGATACAGCGCTTTTATTTCGTCGCTGGCGTGATGCTCCAGCGCCTCGATCTGGCCCTGCGACATCAGCGGGTTCAACTGCATCGCCAGACAGGCCCCCGCCATCATTTCATTCACCGCCGTCGTCACCGCCATCGGCAGGCCCATGCCGCCGCTTTCGGGCAGCGCGGAAATGCCGATCCAGCCACCCTCGGCAATCGCGCGGTACCCTTCGGCAAACCCGGGGCTGCACCGCACCTTGCCGTTTTCCAGAACGGCAGGATTCAAATCACCGGCCCGCTGCAACGGATCCAGCACCTCGCCGCTCAGCTTGCCTGCCTCGTTCAGAATGGCCTCGACCATATCCGGCGTTGCCTCGGCGAACAGATCGGTCGCGGCCACCTGATCCAGACCGACCACATGGTCAAACAGAAACCGGAAATCTGAAACGGGGGCGCGGTAGGGCATGGTCTTTCCTTTTAGAAACGGCTTGGATATGTCAGCAGTAATGCGGGCAACCTAACCGAAGTTGCCCACCTATCAACCAGAACGCAGCGTCAGACCGTGGAACAGATCAAAACCGAAATGCTGAATGCCGATGAAACCGGCCTGAAACGCGCTGCTGCTGTGCTGCGTGACGGCGGGCTTGTCGCCTTTCCGACGGAAACGGTTTACGGGCTGGGCGCGGATGCGCGTAACGGGCAGGCAGTGGCACGGATTTATCAGGCCAAGGGGCGGCCATCCTTCAATCCGCTGATCGTGCATGTGGCCACGCTGGAAATGGCCCAAGGGATTGCTGTATATGACGATACCGCCCTGCGCCTTGCCAGTGCTTTCTGGCCCGGCCCGCTTACCTTGGTGCTGCCCCTGCGCCCCGAGGCGGGCCTGTCCCCGCTGGTCACCGCCGGTCTGCCCACCATCGGGGTGCGCCTGCCCGACAGCGAAACCGCCCAGCGGCTGCTGGCCTCATTCGGTGGCCCCGTTGCCGCGCCCTCGGCCAATCCGTCGGGAAAAATCAGCCCCACCACGGCGCATCATGTGGCCGATGGCCTGTCCGGCAAAATCAACGCCATCCTTGATGCCGGCCCCTGTGCGGTTGGCCTAGAAAGCACAATCATCGGCTTTGACCCTGCCCCCGTCCTGTTGCGCCCCGGTGGCCTGCCGGTTGAGGCGCTCAAAGCCTGCCTTGGGTCGCCCCTCATGGCACATGAACCAAACGCCATCCCAAACGCCCCCGGCCAACTGTCCTCGCATTATGCTCCAACTGCTCCATTACGGCTGAACGCGAAAACCAAAAAAGCGGGTGAACTGAAACTGGGCTTCGGGCCGGATGATCAGGCCGATCTGAACCTTTCGCCCACCGGCGATCTGATCGAGGCCGCCGCCAACCTGTTCACCCACCTACACGCGCTGGACGCAAAAGGCACGCCCATCGCAGTGGCTCCCATCCCGAACAAAGGCCTTGGCATCGCCATCAACGACCGCCTGAAACGCGCCGCTGCACCCCGCCCCTGACTTCTTCTTTTCCCAAATACCTCCGCCGGAGGCATCCACCCTCAACAGCCACACCAGTCTTGAAATCAAAACGCAGCGCCCCGTTTTCTTCAAAAGAAAACGTCCTGAAATCTTTGCAAGATTTCAGCTACGCCCGCCCGGCCGTTGCCGACAACATAAACGGATCAATCCCCAGCAATTTCAACGCCGCCACCCATTTGTCCGCATCCGGCACATCGAACACCACTTCGGGTGTCGCATCACAGGTCAGCCAGCCGTTTTGCTGCAACTCATCCTCGAGCTGCCCCGCGCCCCAACCGGAATATCCCAGCGCCAACAGTGCCTTATCAGGCCCCTTACCCGCCACCATATCCATCAGCACATCGCGCGTGGCAGTCATACCGAACCGGTCGTCCACCGTCAGAGTCAGATCATCCAGATGATATTTACCGGAATGCAGCACAAACCCGCGCCCCAATTCAACCGGCCCGCCAAAATATATCCGCGTATCAGGCGCACTATCTGCCCCGTCAATTGACAACTGTTCCAGCAGTTTCGGGAAGGTCACCTCGGGTGTCGGCTTGTTGATGATCAATCCCATCGCCCCATCATCCGAATGAGCACACATATAGACCACGCTTTTTTCAAAACGCGGATCGCCCATTCCGGGCATGGCAATCAGCAGCTTGCCGCACAGGTTCACGGTATTTTCAGGCATATCCATAGTATCAAAATGGGGCAGTGCAGGCACATGTGCAAGGGGCGATAACGGCATCCCTCGCCCGATTGTGACTTCCCTTGGCGAAAATCATATCTATGTTCGCGTTATGATAAAACGAATCCTTCTGTTATGCACCCTGTTGCTGACCGCCCCCGCCTTTGCCATCGCCCAATCCGGCGGTGTGCCCAAAGATGTGCTGAAACTGACAGTGCTGCCCGGCTGGCGCACCGCGTCCGGCACCCACATGGCCGCCCTGAAAATCCAGTTGAAACCGGGCTGGAAAACCTACTGGCGCGCGCCCGGTGATGGCGGCATCCCGCCGCAATTCGACTGGTCCGGGTCCAGCAACATCCGCAGCGTGCAATTCCACTGGCCCCGCCCCGAGGTCACCAACACCAACGGCATGCGCACAATTGTTTACCATAACGAAGTCATCGTTCCCGTCGAATTCACCCCCGCCAAGCCGGGCCAGCCGCTGACCATGAAAGGCCGCATCGACATGGGGGTCTGTAATGATATCTGCGTGCCCTACAGCACAAATTTCACCGCTGCCCTGCCTGCGAATGTTACCAAAGCCGATCCGGTTATCCGCGCCGCTTTGGCCAAACAGCCCATGCCCGCCAGCAAGGCCGGCGTGCGCAAGGTGGTTTGTTCGATTGAACCCATTTCAGACGGGCTGCGCGTGACTGCCATCATCACCATGCCCCCGACCGGTGCGGACGAGGTGACGGTGATCGAAGCACCGGATCAAAACATCTGGGTGGCCGAGGCCAGCAGCAAACGCAACGGCAACACCCTGACAGCGATCACCGAAATGGTGCCACCGTCAAATGCGCCTTTCATGCTGGATCGCTCGAAAATCAGGATTACCGTGATGGGGGCAAAACGCGCCGTGGATATTCAGGGCTGCACAGGTTAGCGCACACGCCGCCGCAATCCGAACGCCGCAATGCCCAGCACATAGGCCAGTACCGCAAGCGCGGCTGATCCGGCGACGAACAGCCCGAAGGCTTCGGCCATGGAACCAACCCCCAATCCCAGCATTTCCGGCAAAGCCCCGTTCCAGATCACCGACCCCAGCGTTGCCGCAAACAACCCCGCCATGGCCAGCGCCACAGTGCCCGTTACCAGCGTCACGGCGGAACCGCGCCGCCCGACCAGACGCACAGACCGGCGCAGCGCCCGCAACTGGCGCCCGAAATCCTGCTGCATCGCCAGCAGTGCCGGCACCAACAACAGCACCAGCACCAATCCAAACCCCAGCCCGTAAACCAGTGTGATCACCGTCGGTTTCAGGAATTGCGCCTGCGAGGATTTCTCGAATAACAGCGGGGCCAACCCCAGAACCGTGGTCAGCGTGGTCAGCAACACCGGCCGCAACCGGTCGGCGGTCGCGTCAATAATCGCAGGCACCAACCCGCGTTCACGGGCGTATTCATCGACCGTGGAAATCAGCACAATTGCATCATTGATGATAATCCCCGTCATACCGATCATCCCCACCACCGTGAACATCGACAGCGGCACGTCCCACGCCATATGCCCGTAAATCGTGCCGACAAATCCGAACGGAATGATTGCCATCACCACCATTGGCCGTGTCCAGCTGGAAAAAATCCAGGCCAGCGTCAGGAATATCCCGATCAGACACAGGCCAAAGCCGACCAAGGCATCCGACAGGAATTCGCGCTCGTCTTCGGACTGGCCTGCTGCTTTCCACTCAATCCCGAAACGGCTGGCGATGTCGGGCATGATCACCTCGCGCAAATCTTTCATAATCTCGGCGGCGCGGGCCGGATCATCCTCGGAAATATCGCCATTCACCGAAACCAGCCGGATACCGTTTTCCCGCTGCACAGTGGAAAAGCCGGTCTTGCTGGCGACTGATACGATATCGGACAGCGGCACATATTGCCCCGCCTTGGTGCGCAATTGCATCCGGTCCAGAAAATCGGCGGTCTTTTCCCCGTCCGGCAGTTCGACCCGAATTTCGGCCGAGCGCGCACCGTCGGGATAGGTCGCCGCCTTGATCCCGTTCAGACGGTTGCGCAGCACCCGCCCCAACCCGTCAATCGTAAAGCCCAGCGCCTGCCCTTGCGGGGTCAGGTCCAGCACCAGTTCGGCCTTGTCATAGGCCAGAGAATCTTCCAGCCCCGAAATCTCGCCATATTGCGAAAGCGCGGTTTTCAGCGCCTCGGCAGCGGCCTTGAGTGTAGAGGCATCCGCGCCGTAAATATCCACCGCCAAAGCATCACCCGACGGGCCGGAACGCCAACCACGGAAGCTGACGGTTTCGGCCATCGGATGCTGGCGCACCACATCCTGTAGATCACCGACAAACTGAAACGACGAATAGGGGCGCAGATCGGGGTCGATCAGCTCGATCGCAATGGACCCCAGCAGCATCTTGTCCTTGTTGCGTGCGCTGGCAATCGGATGGCCGGTGTTTCCGCCAATTTCGGCCACCACATAATCCAGCGGGTTCAGCCCGTAATCCTGCTCGTATTTTGCCGCAAGTTCGTTCGTGGCCCGCTGCATCTCGTGCATCATGGCCAGCGTGTCTTCACGGGTTGCCCCCTCGCTCATCGCGAAATTGCCGGTAACCGAGGAGCGTTCCGGCGCGTTGAAGAAGCGCCATGTCACATCGCCCCTAAGGAAATGGCCAACGTAGACCGACAACAACAGCACGATCCCCGCCAGCACCGGATAGCGCGCCCAGATCACCAGCGCCATCAGGCGGCGGAAAATCACATCCCGTACCCAGCCAAAACCACGATTAAAGATGCGGCTGGGCAGGTCGTACCAGTGTTCTTTGCCAGAGTGGGCCAAGGCGTGCGCCATATGATTTGGCAGGATCAGGAAACATTCGATCAGGGACGCAATCAGCACCACCGACACCGTGAACGGTATATCGGCAATCAGGTCCCCCATATTGCCACCCACCACGATCAGGCTAAAGAACGCAATCACTGTGGTGATGGTGGACGAGGCCACCGGCGCGGCCATCCGGCGAGCGGCATTTTCGGCAGCTTCCACAGGGGCCTCGCCCAGTTCCCGCGCCCTGAAATCGGCGTGTTCGCCAACGACAATGGCGTCATCCACCACGATGCCCAGTGTGATGATCAGCGCGAACAACGAAATCATGTTGATGGTGATCCCCGCCATATACATCATCGCAATCGCCGCCAGCATCGAGGCCGGAATCCCTGCTGCCACCCAAAATGCCGTGCGGGCGTTCAGGAACAAAAACAGCAGCAAAACCACCAGCCCCAGCCCCATCAACCCGTTTTCCAGCAAGATATTCAGACGGCTGGAAATCATTTCCGCGCGAGTGCGGATCAGGTCAATATTTACCCCGGGGGGCAGGGTCAGCAGCATCTTTTCGGCCACCTGTTCCACCTTGCCCTGAATCTTGATCGCATCGCCCCGTGCCGAGCGATCAATCCGCACCGAAATTGCAGGATCATCGCCAACGAAATAGGCGCGATCGCGATCCACACCCGCCACCAGCACCCGCGCGACATCGCCCACCGTCAGGGCCGATCCATCGGCATTGCTGCGCAACACAATTGCCGCGATCTGGTCGGCGCTGCGTTTGGCAACACCGGTGCGCACCCGCGCGTTGGCACCGGCCACTTCACCCGCCGGATCGGCGGCGGCTTCCTCGGCAATCGCGCGGGATATCTGTTCCATTGTCACACCGTGACGGATCAGGGATTCAGATGTAACCTCGACCACCGTTTCCGGCGATGCCACCCCGCGAATGGTGGCCCGCGTTACCCCGCGATTAAACAGGCGGGTGACAAATTCATCGGCAAAACGTCCCAGTTGATCCACCGCCACAGGGCCGGTTATCACCACATCTGTCACCCTGTCGCGCCACGCACCGCGCCGCACGTTCGGATCTTCGGCCTGATCGGGCAAGGTGGTTACCGCATCCACCGCCGCCTGCACCTCGTCCGTGGCGCGGGCCATATCCCAGCCGGGTTCAAATTCCAGATCGATGATCCCCACACCCTCGCGCGAGGTGCTGTTGGAAGTGGTAACACCTTCGACCGATAGCAACGCCGGTTCCAGCACCTGTACAACCGCAGAATCCACGTCTTCGGCCCCGGCGCCCTTCCACGCAACGCTGACGGTGACTTCATTGATCACAACATCCGGGAAAAACTGTGCCCGCATCCGTGGCAATGCCGCCAGACCCAGCGCCAACAACACCACCAATAGCAGGTTGGCCGCCGTTGTGTGGCGGGTAAAATACGAAAGAACACCCTTGGTGGCGCCAGTGACCGACATGCCCTAGCCCCCCATCTTTGCTTCGATCCGTTCAACCGTTTGCGCCGGCACCTTTTCCTTGGCCAGCTGTGCCAGAACCTTGGCCTTGGCCGCATCCGGCATTTGAGGGTTTTCTTTGATAAACGCTATCAGCGCAGCGCGGCGTTCATCCGATAACTCCAGCAGCGACGCATCCTCTTGCACAACACCGTTACGCACCACCTTGACCTTGATCCCGGCACCCAGCAGCGGCGATCGTTCCGCCACCACATCGCGCCCGACAATCTCGGGCCCGCGCACAATCACATCATCGCCCTGCTTACGCAGAACCGTCACTGTGACCTGCTCCAGCCGGTCACCTTCGCCGATCAACAGCACATTGCCGCCGGAATCCACGGCGGATGCAGGCAACATAACCACATCGCGTAACATAGGTTCCTTGACCTTCACGGTCACGAAATCACCGGGGCGAAACCCCTGTGCCGCGTCCAGCGTGGCAAACAGCAGGCGACCGGTCAGCCCCTCGCCCACCGCCGCACTTTCGCGGCTGATCTGCCCTTGCGCCACCATGTCCACACCGAACACATCCAGCAACACCGAAACCGGCGCCTTGGTCAGATTGCCATCCTCGTCCAGCAGTCGCGCATATTGGCTGGTGGACAGGCGGAATGACACTTCCAGCGCGTTCGGGTCCACCAGTTGCGCCAGCCGTTCGTTCAGTGTCACAACCCCGCCCTGCACGGCTGTCACACTGTCTAGCGTACCGTCAAATCCCGCGTAAATCTCGGTATCGGCCAACCGGCGTTCAGCTTCGGCCAGATTAACCTTTTGCAAGGTTAAACGGGTTGTTGCGCGGGTTACCCGCGCCTGAGCCTGTTGCAAGGCCTGCCGCCGTGACAGCACCGCCTGACGAGCCACGGCCTCGGCCAGTTCCGATGCCTCGACCGCCGCATCCGTGCCAACACCACGTTCACGCAAGTTCTTTTGGCGGGTCAGGGCCTGCAGGCGAAGCCGCGCCTGTTCCTCGGCCGAAGAAACCTCGTCTCGGGCCAGAATCAGCGCGGCTTTGGCTTCTTGCAATTCGGCTTCGGCTTCGGCCAGATCGCCTTTGGCCCGCTCCAGCGCGGATTGTGCATTTTCGGGATCAATCCGCAGCAGCAGGTCGCCGGATTTCACCGTGCCGCCTTCGACAAAGCCGTCGGCCAGCTCCACGATCCGGCCCGCCGCTGTGGCGCGCAAATCAAGCACCCGCTGGCTTCGGATTTCGCCAAAGGCGGTCATTTCCGGCACCACATCGCCCGCTGTCGCGGTTAAAACATTCACCGAGAACACCCGTTCACGCCGCGGCTGCGCCTTGCTTTCCTGCGCCCAGCGGTCCTGCAAAGCGGAATAAACCGAATCGCCGGCCCACGCCAGAATTCCCACTGTCAAAGACAGCAGGAACAGGCCAACAAGGCTGCGTCGTAAGAATCGCATCAAATAGCCCTTCAGATCATGGTCAGACCCTAATATAGGTCGCCTGACCCGCAGTTACCACAGGGCAGATACGCACAATCCGCTTTTACTTGCGCCGCTTGTGTTCCTCCAGCCGCGGAAAAATCTCGACGAAATTACAGGGGCCGTGACGGTAATCCAGTTGCACCGACAGTATTTCGTCCCATGCGTCCTTGCAGGCGCCGGGGCTGCCGGGCAGGGCAAACAGATAGGTGCCGTTGGCCACACCGCCACAGGCGCGGGATTGAACGGCGGACATGCCCACCTTGGGGAACGAGATCATGGTGAACAGGGTGGAAAAGGCATCCATTTCCTTTTCGTAAACATCCCTATGGGCCTCGACCGTTACATCGCGGCCTGTCAGGCCGGTGCCGCCGGTAGAAATCACCACATCTACATCCTTGTTTACGCACCATTCGCGCAACTGGTCCGCAATTTGTTCGCGTTCATCGCGCAGGATCTTGCGGTCGGCCACGATGTGCCCCGCCCCTTCGATCCGGTCGATCAGCGTTTTGCCGGATTTATCGTCCTCGATCTTGCGCGTGTCCGAGACCGTCAAAACGGCGATGCGGACGGGGATGAATTCTTTTTCGTTCGACATACTTCACTTTTCCTGTTTTGCGGCACACTCATCGCTCCTTATTCGGGCGCTCTTCGTTTAACACGAAGAAAGCCGTCAGGCTTGATGAGCCGTTCTCCTTGATTGTTTCATTAGCCAATTTTATCATCGCTTGTCATGCGCCAGATCAAGAAACGGGAAATTATCCCCCCGCCAATTTCGCCTTCAGGCTCAACAAATCCGCCCAGGCCTCGCGTTTGGCATGGGGGCTGCGCAGCAGATAGGCCGGATGGAACATCGGCAAAACGGGCCGCCCCATCACCGTGTCCCAATTCCCGCGCATCCGTGTGATCCCTTTGCGGCCCAACATTGCAAGGCAGGAAATATTCCCCATCAACACAATCACATCGGGCTGGGCCAGTTCGATATGCCGTTCCACAAAGGGGCGCAGCATGGCGATTTCTTCAGGCGATGGATCACGGTTTTGCGGCGGGCGCCACGGCAGGATATTGGTGATATAGACCGAAGACGCCGGATCGGGTCCGGCGCGATCCAGATCAATCGCCGCCAGCATCTTGTCCAGCAACTGCCCTGCACGGCCAACAAACGGCCGCCCCTCGCGGTCCTCGTCGCGGCCCGGCGCTTCGCCGATAATCATTACCCGCGATTGCGGATTGCCATCCGAAAACACAAGGTTGCGTGCACCGCGTTTCAATTCGCAATGATCAAACGCCGCCAAAGCCGCGCGCAATGCAGGCAGGTCCGCTGCCGCTGCGGCAGCTGCCTTGGCCACTGCGACGGTATCCACCTCGACCGGCTTCACCGCAACCGGCGCCGCCGCTTTGGCCACAGGTGCGGGTTTTGGCTTGGGCGTTTCGCTCACCAACTCGTAACGGTTCAGCGGTTCATCCCCGATCGCCTCGTCCGCGCCCAGTTCGACCTGCCATTCCAGCGCGGCTTTGGCCTCAAAATATTCCATTGCAGAATCCATACCCCGCAAGGTAGGCGCGATTGGCCCCAAGGTAAATGCCTTGCCGCAAACCCGCGGCTTTTCTATAAGCAGGAAAACAAGGACAGACACCCATGCGTTTTGACCAAAGACACCTCCTTGGAATTGAGCATCTAAAGCCTCATGAAATAACGGAAATTCTGGATTTGGCGGATCAATATGTCGATCTGAATCGCCGTCAGGTGAAGCATTCCGATGCTTTGGCCGGACTGACGCAAATCAACATGTTCTTTGAAAACTCTACCCGCACGCAGGCGTCTTTTGAAATCGCCGGCAAGCGGCTGGGCGCGGATGTGATGAATATGGCGATGCAGGCCAGCAGCATCAAAAAGGGCGAAACCCTGATTGACACCGCCCTGACCCTGAACGCCATGCACCCCGATCTGCTGGTGGTGCGCCACCCGCATTCGGGTGCTGTGGACCTGCTGGCACAAAAGGTGAATTGCGCGGTTCTGAACGCCGGTGACGGCACGCATGAACACCCGACCCAAGCCCTGCTGGATGCCCTGACGATCCGCCGCGCCAAGGGGCGGTTGCACCGGCTAAGCATCGCCATTTGCGGCGACATCGCGCACAGCCGCGTGGCGCGTAGCAACATTATGCTGCTTGGCAAAATGGAAAACCGCATCCGTCTGATCGGGCCACCCACTTTGATGCCAGCAGGCATTGCCGAATTCGGGGTCGAGGTGTTTGACGACATGCGCGAAGGGCTGGAAAATGTGGACGTGGTGATGATGCTGCGCCTGCAAAAGGAGCGGATGGACGGCGGGTTCATCCCCTCAAGCCGCGAATATTACCACCGGTTCGGGCTGGATGCCGACAAGCTGTCCCATGCCAAACCCGACGCCATCGTCATGCACCCGGGGCCGATGAACCGTGGCGTGGAAATCGATGGCACGCTGGCCGATGACATCAACCGGTCCGTTATTCAGGAACAGGTCGAAATGGGCGTCGCGGTGCGCATGGCCGCAATGGATTTGCTGGCGCGGAATTTGCGGGCCAAGGATGGGCTGCAAGGGGTGATGGTATGAGATACATGTTCACTCCCGCCTGCCATTTTTCCAAAACGCCTGATCACATCGAGGCAACCGCATGAGCAGCCCTATTCTGGAAATCCGCGCCAGCCGCGCCGCTTATAACCGCGAGCATGTGGTGCTGTTCCTAATCGGGGCCATCGGCATGTATTTTGTTTTATGGGCCATCGGAAACCCCTTCCCGTGGACCGGCATTGTCGGGGCGGCCATTGCCATATTCATCCGCTGGTTCTATGTGGCATCGGAAGCCATGAACGTCGTCTGGACCTTGACCGACACCCATCTGACCGGCCCGTCCGAGCGGTCAATCCCGCTGGCCAGCATCAAAACCGTGCGCAGCCTGTTTTCCGCTGTGCAGGTGATCACACATACCGGCGATAAATATATGCTGAAATATCTGGCCGATCCGAAAGGCACAGTAAACGCTATACTATCTGCGCGTGACAGGGGGATGGCATGACCGCACCCACAGGGTGGAAAGATATTTTCGAGGCGGACGAGAAAATCGTCTGGCAAGGGGTGCCGGATGGTGGCGTCCATATTGGCAGACGGCACATTCCGATGATGGCGTTCGGGGCAGTATTTGCCGGTTTTGCCCTGTTCTGGATGATAGGGGCCGCATCAACCGGCGGCAGTTTCTGGATGTTCGGCCTGTTGCATTTCACTATTGGCTTACTGCTGGCCCTGGCCCCTATTTACTGGGATCCTTACCGCCGCCGCCATACATGGTATACCCTGACCAACAAACGCGCCTATATTGCCACCGATCTTCCGCTGCTCGGGCGCCAGTTGAAATCCTACCCGATCACGCGGAATATGCCGCTGGAACTGGACGAGAACGATGTCCCGACAGTCTATTTCGCAGAGGAATGGAAACGGCGCAAGAATGGAAGCTACCGGCACAAGATCGGTTTTGAACGCATTTCGGACGGGCTAAAGGTTTACGGCCTGCTTCGCGACCTCCAGAGACACAAACTATGACTTTGACCTTTACAAATGCCCGCCTGATCGACCCCGAAACAGGCACGGACTCCATTGGCAGCCTGACGATTGAGGATGGTGTGATCACCGGTATCAACACCACCCCGACCGGTGATGTGGTGGATTGCGGCGGCAAATGCCTTGCCCCGGGCATTGTCGATATCGGCGTGAAGGTCTGCGAACCCGGCGAGCGGCACAAGGAAAGCTATCGCACTGCCGGACTGGCCGCTGCGGCGGGTGGGGTGACCACGGTTGTCACCCGCCCCGACACAACCCCTGCCATCGACAGCCCCGAGGTTCTTGAATTTGTGGCGCGGCGGGCGCGCGAGGCATCACAAGTGCGGATGATCCCGATGGCCGCCCTGACCAAAGGCCGAGAAGGCCGAGAGATGGTCGAGGTAGGTTTCCTGCATGACGCCGGTGCAGCCGCCTTTACCGATTGCGACCGTGTGGTGACAGATACCAAGGTTTTCGCCCGTTGCCTGACTTACGCCCGCAGCTTGAACGCGCTGGTGATTGCCCATCCGCAAGACCCCGTGATGTCCAAAGGCGCGGCGGTGACCAGCGGCAAATTCGCCTCCTTGCGCGGTTTGCCCGCGGTATCGCCCATGGCCGAGCGCATGGGGCTGGAACGTGATCTGGCCTTGGTGGAAATGACCAATGCCGCCTATCACGCCGACAATCTATCCACCGCCACCGCCCTGCCCGCGCTGGAACGCGCCAAGGCGGCGGGGCTGGATGTGACAGCGGGGGTGAACATCCACCACCTGACCCTGAACGAGCTGGATGTTGGCGATTACCGCACTTTTTTCAAACTGAAGCCCCCCTTGCGCTCTGAGGACGACCGCAAAGCGCTGGTCGCCGCCGTGGCCGACGGGCTGATCGACATCATATCCTCCATGCACACCCCGCAGGATGAGGAAAGCAAACGCCTGCCCTATCAAGAGGCGGCCTCCGGTGCCGTCGCACTGGAAACCCTGCTGCCTGCCGCGATGCGCCTGTATCACGCGGGCGATATGGACCTGCCGACCCTGTGGCGCGCACTGTCGCTGAACCCCGCAAAACGACTGGGGCTGGAGGGCGGGCAACTGGCCGAAGGGGCGCCTGCCGATCTGGTGCTGTTCGATCCGGATGCGCCTTTTGTGATGGATCGTTTCAAGCTACAGTCAAAATCGAAAAATACCCCCTTTGACGAACAGCGGATGCAGGGCAAAGTGCTGGCGACCTATGTCGGTGGCAAAGAAGTGTTTAGAAAAGGATAACCCATGCCGGAAATCACCAGCAGCATGCAGATGCTGATCATAGCGGGCGTGCTGGGATATTTGCTGGGGTCAATCCCCTTTGGCATGGTTATTGCCAAAGTCATGGGGCTGGGCAACCTGCGCGAAATCGGCTCGGGCAATATCGGGGCGACCAATGTTCTGCGCACCGGCAACAAAAAGGCCGCCGCATTGACGTTACTTTTCGATGCAGGCAAAGGGGTGGTTGCAGTGCTGCTGGCCCGTGCGTTCATTGGCGAGGATGCTGCGCAAATCGCAGGGCTGGCGGCGTTTCTGGGCCATCTGTTCCCCGTCTGGCTGGGCTTTCGCGGGGGCAAAGGGGTGGCGACCTTTCTGGGCATCCTGCTGGCGCTTTACTGGCCGCTGGGGCTGGCCGCCTGTGCTACGTGGCTGTTCTTTGCACTGACCTTTCGGATATCATCACTGGCGGCGCTGGCAGCGGCCGGATTTTCGCCGTTCTGGATGCTGGTTCTGGGCAACCTGGAGCCTTTGTTCCTCGGAATGGTTCTGACAATTCTGATCTTTATCCGTCATGGGGCCAACATCAAACGGATCAAGGCCGGAACCGAGCCAAAAATCGGCAACAAAAACAGCGCGACCTAGGGCAATCTGTCCTATTACCCAAAATACATGTTGTGCCGCGCGGGTTTCCCTATATCCAAGCGGGAACGACATTTAGCAGGCACTTTCATGAACAACCCGAATTCGCCACATGTGGCACCGACCGAACCCGAAGCGACACGCGAGTGGGTGCGGCATCTGGCAAAATACCGTGATCCAAAGCTGTTTCGCAGCCTTTTGGAGCTAACGGCGACGGCTGGCCCCTTCATCGCCCTTTGGGCATTGGCGTGGTGGTCGCTTTCCTACAGTTATTGGCTGACGTTCGCATTATCCCTGCTGAACGGTTTTTTTGTGGTGCGGTTGTTCATCATCCAGCATGATTGCGGGCACAGTTCCTATTTCAAAAACCGGATCACCGGCGACTGGGTCGGGCGTGTGCTGGGGGTGTTTACCGTTACGCCATATGATGTCTGGAAACGGGCGCATAACATCCATCACTCGACTTCTGGCAATCTGGACCGGCGCGAGTTGGGCGATATCGACACCATCACTGTAGATGAATATCAGGCACTTTCGCGCTGGGGGCGGTTCAAATACCGTTTCTATCGCAACCCGATTATCCTGTTCCTGATTGGCCCCAGCTATATTTTCCTGCTGACTAATCGTTTGCCTATGGGCATGATGAAATCGGGTGCAAAATACTGGTTCAGCGCCCTTGGCACCAATGCCGCCATTTTGGCCCTGCTGGCGATTATCGTTTATTTTGGCGGCTGGATGCCGCTGCTGCTGATCTTCTTGCCCAGCACCGTGATGGGCGCAACGATTGGCGTTTGGCTGTTCTATGTGCAGCACCAGTTCGAAGATACCTATTGGGATCGCGACCAAGACTGGAACCTGCATGACGCCGCCCTGCATGGCAGTTCGCATTACGTCCTGCCCGAGCCGCTGCAATGGCTGACCGGATATATCGGCATCCACCATGTGCACCACATGTACGCCCGCATCCCGTTTTACCGGCTCAAAGAAGTGCTGCGCGATTTCCCTGTGTTGAACGAGGCCCAGCGCCTGACCATCCGCGAAAGCCTGTCTTGCGTAAAGCTACAGTTGTGGGACGAAAAGAACCGCAAGCTGCTGACCTATCGCCAGATGAAAGAGATGTACGGGGCGGCTTAACCCGACCGAACACACGCAAAAGACAATTAGAACGCACAGTTTGCAAAGGCTGTGCGTTTTTTGTTTACATCCGCATAGTTTCTGTTATTTCTGTCATTACAGAAATAAGGAAACGAATCTATGGACCTCACCCCTGCCACCCGAGAATTTATCCTGCATTGGGGGGAAATGGGCACCAAATGGGGTGTGAACCGGTCTGTCGCGCAAATCCACGCGTTGTTGCATATCATGCCAAAACCCATGACCGCCGAAGAAATCTGCGATGTTCTGGGGTTGGCGCGCTCCAATGTTTCGACCGCCCTGAAAGAACTGCAAGGCTGGAAACTGGTCAAGGCCACTCGTGAACTGGGGGACAGGCGCGATCATTTCAGTTCGGTTCAGGATGTGTTTGATATGGTATCGCTGATTGTGGAGGGGCGCCGTGAACGCGAATACCTGCCCACCATCGACGCCCTGCGCCGCGTCACCAAAGAGGCCGAGGATGACGGCACACCGAAAGAAACCCGCGCCCGTATGACCGAAACGCTGGAAATTATGGAGCAGCTGGACAACTGGTATCAGGACATCAACCGCCTGCCCCGTTCCGTGCAACTGACCATCATGAAACTGGGCGCCAAAATTGCCCGCTTCCTGCCGAAATCCGGCTAATTTTTTTACCTTGGAGTTTCTGTTATGACAGAAATTTGTGAAATCAGCGCCCCGCAAAATCGTTATCTGGTCGATCCGGTTGCCTTCTTTGCAGCACTAGTCCTTGCGCCACTGCTGATCGCATTGCTGGGGTTCTGGCTCCTGATCCCTGTATTCGCTGTTGTACTGGGCGGGCTGCCATACCTACTTGCAGGCGGCCCTCTGTTGGCCAACGGGCTGCGCTACAATGAACCCTCCTTCTATGCTTTTGCCGGCATTGGCCTGCTTGCAAACATGGCAACTCCGTTTCTGGTATTCCTGTTCTACATGGTGAACAGCCAGCCTGTAGATGCATTAAATGCCGCCGTGATCTATTTCGCCTTTGGCCTGATATTTGCCCCGCTCTGGAGCGGTGTTTTCGCCGTCCTTTATCGCAAATTCCGGCGTCAATTCTATTCCCACCCTCTTTGAAAGGAGACCTGTTATGACTTTTATCTACCTTACCTATTTTGCCCTGTCTTTCACCGTGCTGCTGGCGCTTGTCGGCATGATCATGAAGATCGGTGCGGCGATGGGGAATTGCCCTCAAACCACTGGCGCGGCCAAATCCGCCTCAATCACAATCGCCACCGGTTATCTGACCATCGGGGCGGGCGGCGTGTTCCTGATTGCAGTCGCCTTGCCCTTGATTTCCAACGCCCCTGCCACAGCCCTTTTGCTGTCACTGGGTCTGGTGTGCATGGCCTTGGGGATGGGATTCAGCAATGCGGTGGCCACGCTGCGGGTGGCGGCAACCCCTCCACCCCAAAATCGCTAACAAAGGAAAAACCGAGAGTTTATTATGAAAAACAGCAGCCAGCGACTGGAACGACAAAAAATCGATATTGGCGCATTCTTTTTCGCCCTTATCATCGCCCCAATATCCGTCGCGGTCCTTGGTTGCTGGATTTTCCTGGTACCCGTCATTGCCCTGATCATCGGAGGGCTGCCGTATTTATTTATCGGCGGCCCCGTCATGGCCATTTTCCTGCGCTACCGCAAACCCAGCATTGGCGCTTTTGCCTTACTTGGATTGATCACCAATTTTGCCACACATATACTGGCAAGGGCGCTAATAGGCGCAGGATACATGACAGAATATCCACTCAAAGTGGACTTCGTATTTATGTGGGGCATGGTTTTTGCCCCTATATGGGCTGGCACATTTGCCTACATCTATTGCAAAACCGCAATTCCTTCAAAAACCGGGCCGATCCTGAATCAGTAGTTATATTCACCATATATCCGGCTCAGATCGCCGTTCCATTCGCCGTAATATTTCTCCAGCAACTCGTCCGCTGGCACTTTGCCCTCTTCCACGCTGTCAATCAGCGCGTTCAGGAAATGGCGCTCGTCCAGAACCATACCGCCTGCGCCGGGTTTGGCGCGGGCCTTTAGCCCCTCTTCGGAAATCGCCAGAACCTCGCGGGCCAGATCCTGCATGGTGCGCCCACCAACCTCGGCCTGAAGCGCCTCCTTCGAGGCCTTCACGCGCCATTCCTCGCGGGTTTCGGCATCCCAGTCCTTGACCAAATCCCATGCCGCATCCAGCGCCCCCTGATCATACATCAGGCCGGTCCAGAAGGCAGGCAGGGCACACAGGCGACGCCACGGGCCGCCATCGGCGCCGCGCATTTCCATATATTGCTTGATCCGCGCCTCGGGGAACAAAGTAGTCAGATGGTCCGCCCAATCCGACAGCGTTGGCTTTTCACCGGGCAAAGCGGGCAGTTCCCCTTTCAGGAAATCACGAAACGACATGCCCAGAGCATTGATGTATTCGCCGTTGCGATAGACAAAATACATCGGCACATCCAGCGCGTATTCGACATAGCGTTCAAACCCCATGCCGTCCTCGAACACAAAGGGCAGCATACCTGTGCGCGAGGCATCCAGATCGCGCCAGATACGCGAACGCCAGCTTTTATAACCGTTCGGCTTGCCCTCGAAAAACGGGGAATTGGCAAACAGTGCGGTGGCCACAGGTTGCAACGCCAGCGCCACACGGAATTTCTGCACCATGTCGGCTTCGGAGCCGAAATCAAGATTCACCTGAACCGTGCAGGTGCGATACATCATTTGCGTGCCGTGGGTGCCGACCGTATCCATATAGGGTGTCATCAGCGCATAGCGCCCCTTTGGCATCATCGGCATATCTTCGTGTTTCCAGATCGGTGCCGCCCCCAGCCCCAGAAACCGCACGCCCGCACCATCGGCTACCGACTGAAGCTCGCGCAGATGCACATTTACCTCGTCACAGGTCTGGTGGATGGTGCACAGTGGCGCGCCCGACAGTTCCAATTGCCCGCCCGGTTCCAGGCTGATGTTGGCCCCGTCTTTGTTCAGGCCGATGATGTTTTCACCTTCGTAGATCGGGTTCCAACCGAATTGCGCCCGTAGCCCTTCCAGAATCGCCTTGATCGAATGTGCGCCCTCGTAGGGCAGTGGTTTGTGCGTATCTTTGCAATAGCCGAACTTCTCGTGCTCGGTGCCGATGCGCCAATCGTCCTTTGGCTTGCAACCATCGGCCAGATATTGTGCCAGATCGGCGTGGTTTTCGATCGGGGCGCTGCCGCCGGATTGGGGGATAGACATGTTCTGGGCCTCGCTCTGTTCGCTATTCAATATGGTCAGAGTTGGAGCCAAACGCGCGGGATGTCAATGCAGATAGGCTGTGCGTTTTTGCCATATCACGACAGGTTG
>WFNH01000094.1 GCA_015488685.1 Marinosulfonomonas sp. | reverse complement strand
GGCCAAAGACGATCTCTAGCGTCGGAATTTTACCAGCCTTTGCCAGCGCCCCTTGCGAGCGGCCTGTAAGAATATGGTTACGGCGATTTTGCACGGCGGCCCAATCTACCGTTGGCAATACAATCGGCGCTTCCCCCAATCCGAAAACCGGTGCCCGCACCATCTCGTGCCGGCGAAACGCGGTTTCGCGGTAAATCTTTGACGGGATGCAACCTTCGAACAGGCATGTGCCGCCCAGCCCGCGGCCGGCTTCAACCAAAAGCACTCGTTTGCCAGCCTGCCCCAAGGCCAGTGCCGCAGGGGTGCCACCCGGTCCGCCACCAATTACAAGAACGTCGAAATGGTCAGTTGTCATGGGATATACCTTTCATTCGCTGTCGGGCCTTTCGCGAAAAATGGAAAAGCGACATTTGGTAGCTATTTACCTATAACTACTACCTGATGCCCCCACCTGCAAGAAGAGACAAGCCATAGCGGCAAAAGGTAGCGCACCTTATGGGGCAACAGGTTATGGGTTAATCACTTGACTTGATCTAAAGGCAAGAGCATCCTGCAACCGTAGCATGATCTATGCGACAGTACTTCCTGAAAAACAGACCCATTTCATTGGGCAGGCCGGGACAGTGACGAAACAAGGACGACACCTTGAAAATATGAATACAAAGGAAAATCCTATGACAAATATCGACAAAGTCACAATCCTAGGCACCGGCGTGATGGGAAGCCAGATCGCATTCCAGATCGCCTATAGCGGATTCGATGTATCGGCCTATGACATTAATGAGGAAATTCTGGAGCAGGCCCGCAAAAAGTTCGCACATCTTGCAGCGGTTTACGAAAAAGAAGTCCCGAATGCGAATAGCGACAAGACCGCCAAAGCGATTGCGCGTATTTCCCTTTCTTCCAACCTTGCCGATGCTGTCGCAGACGCAGATATTGTGATCGAGGCGGTTCCAGAGGTTCTTGAAATCAAACGGGACATCTATGAAAAGCTGGCAAAGGTTGCGCCCGCCAAAACCATCCTTGCAACCAATTCTTCAACATTGCTACCCAGCGACATGAAGGATTTCACAGGGCGCCCCGACCGGTTTCTGGCCATGCATTTTGCCAATATGATCTGGAAACTAAACACGGCCGAAATCATGGGCACGCCTGACACCGATCCGGCTGTATTTGACACCGTGGTCGCATTCGCCAGCCAGATCGGTATGGTGCCAATCCCGATTCACAAAGAAAAAGCAGGCTATGTCCTGAACTCTCTTTTGGTTCCGTGGTTGAATGCCGCCGCAGATTTGGCCGCAGGTGGTTATGCCGAACCCGAGGACGTCGACAAGGTCTGGCATATTGCGACAGGGGCGCCGTTGGGGCCATTCCAGATTTACGATATTATCGGGCTCAAGACGCCTTACAATATCCTTTCCCATGGTGACGCCCATGAACAGAAACTCGCCGCATGGCTGAAGGAAAATTATATCGACAAGGGCAAGCTTGGCATTTCTACAGGCGCGGGATTTTATACCTATCCGAAACAGGTTTGACTTGTGCTTTGTGCAGTAGGGCAGGCGATAAGGAAGCAGTCGATAAATTTTGCGACAAAACCTGACCAAAGGTCGTAAGACGTTCCAGAATCATTTTTCTATATTTCATGAATATGAAGAATGAGCTTCTGCAAACATAAAAAGGGCGGCACAATGGCCGCCCATCTTGTTCTTATGTGACTTGCCTTAACCGGTGTATTCCTTGGACTTAAAGGAAACGGCTTTGGCGGCAGGGGTGGCATCCGCCAGTTTGCGAATATTGCCCCATGTGTGCTTGTAGTCCGGCAGGACCAGTTCGTTCACGCCGGGGTTCACCACGTTGCCTTGTGATCCCGTGGGGGATCCGAACACCATCGCCACCTGCCCGCGTGCGGCGGTATCGGTGGGATAGGCCATACCCTGTGTCGTTCCGTTCTCGTTGTGGATTTCGATCAGATCACCAGCGTTCAGGCCCATTTCGGCCATATCGTCGGCGTTCATTTCGATGAACGGATAAGGGAACCGATCCTGAATAAAGTCGTTGTCTTTATCAAGGAACTGGTTTTGCCAGAAGATATTGGCACGGACGTTGTTGATCCAGAACTTGTGGGTCGCACGCTCCTGCTCTTTGCCCGGCGCCTGAAGTCCGCGCCAGCTTGCTGCGCAGAACAATGCCTTGCCGTCATCACGACCGTGGCGGGTGAATTTCCCGTCCATATACAGTCGCTCGACCCCGACAAGTTTGCCATTCTCAAAGCCCTGAACCGGCTCTTGCACCCCGTTGTTCCCCATCGCGCGCAAGCGCTCATAGGTCACATCCGGGTTGCCCTGATGATAGCCGTCCATAAAGGCATCTTCCTCGGTCTCCCAGTCATAGCCCTTGAACTGATCGGCATAGGCATCGTCGCCCATTTCACGCAACACGCGTTCCATGTTCTGCGCCAGTTTGGCGGCAATCAGGCAGTCAGGCAACGAGTTGCCGTAGCGATCCATGTATTTTTCGCTTAGACGCAAACGCCGCTCGCCGTTCATCGAGGTGAGGTTCATCTCGTTGCTTTCACAGGCCGGCAGGATCACATGCGCGTTCTGTCCGATCTGGCTGTGGTGAATATCCACATCCACCACGAACAAACCGCCCGCGTTGACAGCTGCGACAATGGCATCGACCTGCTGTTCACGCGAACCCGCAGCCGATGCATCCATGGCATCCTTGACCATTTCGGCCCGTTTGCGATGCGCACGCTTGTATTGCGAAGCGTTGAGCGTGGTCTTGTAATGGTCACAAGCCCAGATGTGCTGCACCTTGCCGCCGCCGGAAATTAGCAGTTGATCAACATATGTGGCAGGCCGCCCGACATGGGCATCCGATGGGCGGTAATACCCCTCTTGGTGGCCACCCAGTCGACAACATCCGCCGCCTTCGCGTCCGATGTTACCTGTCGCCAGCGCGATGTTCACAATCGAACCAACAGTGCGGTAATTGTCATTGCCCCAGATGACGCCTTTTTCATAGGCGGTCACACATTTACGGCGCGCACCATCCTTCGGTTTGGCGATCCATTCGGCAGCCTTGATGATGTCGACCTCGTCCACCTTGCAGATTTCGGCCGCTTCGGCTGTCGATGTGCGGCAGGTGGCCAGAGCGTAATCAAGGCTACCCAAACCTGCCGGATGGGCAGCATCTTCTGCCACGGCTTCACCTGACGCAAAGGTCGAGTTGGCGATAAAATCGCTATCCGTCCAGCCCTGATCCACGATATGGGTGAACAGCGCATTGAACAGCACCATGTCACTGCCCGGATCAATTGCCAGATGCAGCACATTTTCGGCCCCTGCAACTTCCTCGGCGGCATTCACTGTCACCGTGCGGCGCGGGTCAACCATGATGAATTTGGCCCCGTTCTCCAGCCCTTTGCGCATGTGGTTCAGAAACAGGTTTGTCTGCGTTTCCAGCGGGTTGGCCCCGATGATCATGATCGTGTCGGTCACTTCGTAATCCGAATACTGGTATTGCAGCTCGTCCACACCCATATCGCGGGTTGAATGCACTTCGGAATTATAGGCAGGGCGGTTGTGAATGCGCGCATTCTTGACCTTCATGCTATCGAAATACAGCTTGCCGGTGCCCCATGTGTTTTCATAGCCGCCAGCAGAACCGCCGTGATCGAACATCGACAACAGCAGGTCATCTTCCGACCCTTCGGTGATGATGCGGGCGGTGACACGGGCCACCAGATCCAGCGCGTCATCCCAGCTGGTCGGCTGCCATGTGCCATTGCGCCAGACCAACGGGTCCGACAGGCGCTGTTGCTGGGTGCCGGTCACTTTCGAGGGGCGGTTTTCGGCCATGCGACCACCACGGATCGAAACCAGACCCGAATTGACCACACATTCCTGATCCGGCACCACCGCAAGATGCACATCTTTGCCGTCTTGCTTGACCATATTGTACATCGAGGGCGCAACCCATGTGCCATCGGCATTTTGCTGTTCGCCCAGATCAATGCCAAAAGCATTGTCTTTCAGAGTGCCCTGTTTGTTGCGATCCCAGGTGTAGGCCTTGTAGCCGCATCCGACGATACAATAGTGACAGGTGACATTGTGAACCTTCGCATCCTTTGGCGGAATTGGAAGGCGGTCGATTTGTCTTTTATAAGCCATGTGAGTTCCCCTCCCTTACAGCACGTTTGACGGGCGACCAAAGATCAGGTCGCTGGCGCCTTCGGCAAAAATATCGCCATTATCATCCACACGCAGGGTGAATTGCGGCAGGTTTTGTGTGGCATGTCCCCAGACCTGCTGACCGCCTGCCTCGACATCGAAACGCGAGAAATGGCCGGGGCAGTTCATCGTGCGATCTTCGGATTTATAAGACATGTAATAGCCCTTGTGCGGGCACAGAACCGAATAGGCGACGATATCGCCATCAGGACCAACGCCCCCATCTACGGCCTGTCCCAGCTTGATCAGAACACCGGGGCTGTCGGCATCCGGATATTCGATGTCCACCGGTTCGTTCACAGCCAGATCAGCCACATTGGCCAGTTTACCTGACGGATAGTCCACCTGTGCATTGGCCGGTGTGGCCTGTGCCGGCGTCGTTGTAACAGTTGCTGCTGCAGCCCCGGCAGCAGCAAGCGCGCCACCCCGTAGGAACTGACGGCGACCAACGTCAACCATCTTTTTGCATCTCATGAAAATCTCTCCCTGTTTTCTTGATATGGATCAAGTTTATCAACAGGGCGCCCAAAAGCGGATGAAATTCATAAAAGGAAAACCACACCTATATTATTGATTTTTCTGTGGTTTTTATGGATGTTCAGAATTCCGAACACCCACTATCGGGATTTCACTTCAATCCCCAGTTTTTGCATCTTGTCCCACAAAGTGGTGCGCGACACCTTCAACATCTCCGCCGCCTTGCTGATCTTGCCGTCTGTCTGGGCCAGTGCATCAATGATGCGCGCCTTTTCCGCGGCATCGCGGGCCTCGGCCAAGGTCTGACCCCTGCCCGGCTGGATCAGGGTTTCGGGGAAGATATCCAGCGGTTGCAACAGATCACCGCTGGCGTTCTCGACCCCGCGTTGCAAGCGCGCCCGCAATTCACGCCCGCCCCCCGGCCAGTCGTGGGCACGCACGGATTCAATGCACAGGCTGCTGACCCCGCTCAGCGGACGGTTTCGGGCCGCGTTCATCTCGGGATACAGTTGCTGCATCAGCCAGACCGCATCTTCGGTGCGTTGCCCCAATGGCGGGATTGGAATTTCCACCATATTCAGACGGTAAAAGAAATCGGCCCGCGCATCGTTGCTGGCAATGATTTCCGCCATTTCCTGCCCACAAGAGGCAATGATCCGCCCGCCAAATCCGCCTTCCATCGCATCCAGCAGGGCAAGATGCGCCGCTTCGGGCAGACGGCTGAGCGCATTCAGGAACAGCACGCCATCGCCCACCTGATCCCATGCACCACCGCTGCCGAACAGGGCGCTTTCAGGATCGGCCTCCCGCGCCAGATTGACGGTGACAAAAGCGGCGGCGCGCTGATCCGAGGCCTGATGTATCCGGCGGGCGACCAGTTCCTTGCCGGTGCCCGGCCCGCCGACGATTAACACAGGACGATCGGTTTTCGCCGCCTTCAGTGCCAGTTCATCCACCCGTTGCGCCGCTGGCGAAACCCCCAGCAAGGGCGGCATACCGCCTTTGGGACGTTGCGACAGAAGCATCGCCAACCGCTCCAGAAACACTGCGATTTCAAAGGGTTTCGTCACATAATCCGCCGCCCCCGCCTTAATCAATCGCACTGCCTGATCAATACCGCCATGACCCGTAATGAACAGAAACGGCGGCGGCGCGGATGTTTGGCAAAGGGTGTTATACAACTCTTCCCCTGTGCCATCCGGCAGGCGAATATCGCAGATTACCGCGTCAATCGGGCTGCGTGGTGTGCGGATCGCACCCAGCGCCCGCTGGGCCTGTTTGTGCCAGATCACTTCGGCCCCTTCCAGCTGCATCCGCTGCAAAAGCGACGCACCCATGATCTCGTCATCCTCGACCAGAACGATATGCGCGCCCCTTAACATAGGTCACCTTCATTTTCGGGTTTCAGGGGAAGTTCAATGGATATTGCAGTCACGCCGTCTATGCGGTTCAGCCGGACAAAGCCTTGCAACTCACGGGTCATATCATGCACCAGCCGCAGCCCGACACCCCCTTCGGATGATGCTGGGCCGTTGCCCAACAAACGCGCGCAGGCCGCTTTGGACAGGCCCGGCCCGGTGTCGGATACATTGATGCACAGGGAATTGTCCCCCGTGTAAACCTGTAACCCAACCTTGCCCCCCTGCCCCGAGGCCTCGGTGGCGTTCAGCAGCAGGTTCAGCACGATCTGGCGCACCGGCGCTGCCGCAAGCTGCGACAGGTCCTTTTGATCCGCCTCGATCTTCCAGTCCAGATCCTGCGATTTGCGCGATACCTCGGGGCGGATCAGCAGGCGTAAATCATCAAAATCCTCGGCCACCAGAACCGCACCGGATCGGTCCAGCCGGTTCTGGTCCAGCGTGGCCCGTGCCACATCGCGCAAATGCCCCAGACCACGGGTCAGCAATTCGGCGGATTCGCGCACCACCTCGGGGCGGTCGGCATAGGTTTTGATGGTGTCAGCCGCGTTCAGCAGCCCGCCCAGCGGGTTATTGATCTCGTGCGCCAATGAGGCTGACAAACGGCCAAGGCTGACAAAACGCTCGCGGTTGGCAAGCCGTTTATCGGCCTCGGCCTTGGCCTCGATCGAGCCGACCATGCTGTTATAACTGTGAAATAGCCGCGTCATTTCGGTATCGCCCCGTGGCAGATCAGATTGCGGGATCGGTTCGGGCCGTTCGCCGGAATTGCGCATATGGCTGACCAACAGGGTGATTGGCCGCAACATCCGGCGCATCCCGAAATAACCAAGCAAGGCCAGAAAACCGGTGGCGACCGCATTGCCGATTAACAGCAATCGCGCCGCTTTGCTGCGTTCAGCGAGCAGGTCGGACACATCCAGTTCGATCAGGATTTGCCCGACTTTTCGGTCCTGATAGGTCAGGTCCGACAGCAGGCGGATATCCGTTCCCTGATCGGGTATCGCCAGGGTTTCCAGATTCTGCGCATCCTGCGCCAGCGCCTTGATCGGGCTGTCCAGCGGCGCGCGTTTGGGGTCGGTTGCCGCCAGAATATTACCGTTCTCGTCTGCCACGGCGGTAAACACCAACCGCTGAACATGGGTTTCGCCGGTTGCCCTGTCCAGCGTGTCGTACACTTCCCAGACATTTTTTCGCAGCACCAGCGGGCCAAGGGCGACCGACAGAGCTTCGATCTGCAATTGTGCCAATTCGCGGATGCGTTCATTTTGCACGTTGCGCAGGGTGGTCAGAACCTGTTGCGATGCAATGATGCCAACCAGAACCATCAGCGCAACCGTCAACAACGGCACCCGTAGCGAAAGAGGAAGCGGCTGAAGTCCCCGCATCAGAGGAAATTTTCCAGCTCGCGCATTCGTTTTGCAATGCCGTCATATAATGACGGTTGCGCCGCCGCCATTCTGTCAAGCTGAAGCAGATCAAGCGCTGCCTTGCCCTGTGCTGTCTTGCCCATATCCAGCAACGCCAGCCGCATCGCCCGGATTGCCGGCTCGCCAGCCCGATCCGCGCGGGTGCAGAACGGCGGAAAGCCCAGCCATTCGGATTTTGAGATGACCTTTGTGCGCTTTGTCAGATCGGGTTCGGTTTTGGTCAGGGCCTCCCAGACATAGCCGTCCACACTGCCTGACTGCACCAGCCCGTCACCCACGGCCCGCACCACATTGCGGTGTCCAAAGGTGAAAATTGTGCGCTTGAAAAAACTGTCGGGCCGTTCCTGCATCCGCGCCAGATCCGAGGCGGTAACCAGATAGCCGGAATTTGAATCGGGGTCGGAAAACGCATGTGTACCACCGCGCAGATCGGCAAGAGTGGTTGCGGTATTGTCAGACTCTGCAATCAGATAAGACTGATAAAGCGGCCTTCCATTCCAAACCGGAACCGCCATCAGTTCCAGACTTTTGCGGTGTTGCAGATAGGGGTAACCACACAACCATGCCGCATCCACCGACCCTTCCAGCAATAGCCCGGTTACTTCCTCGTATGTGCGCCGTTGCTCCAGTTCAACGGGAATCCCCAGCGTATCCGCGAACGCCCCGCGCAACCGATCCACAACCTCGGCGTCGTTATCCAGAAATACCGGCGTTAGCCCCAGACGAAACACATCCATTGCACGCGCACTTTTGGCCGAAAACCCGGCAATGGCCGCGGCACCTACCAGCATAGATCGACGTGATATCATCCAAGGTTCCCATCATATCAAGTTCAAGAATTAACAAGGATGTTTCGTTTTATGCCCTCGTCCTTGACACATTGATCAGCTTTCCCAATCTAAACCGTTATTCAACACTGTTGGATTTTGCTTTGCAACCCTTCCTGCTTGTGGCTCTGGGCCAAAATTTCGAAGGTATCCGGCTGCTCCAATGCGGCACTGTTTCACACGATGGAGGTGCCGCACACGCTACAGTCTTCATGCATAGTAAGCCTTGTGCCTGTTTGTGCCTATTCATGTAAGCTAGGTTTGTGGGTCGACCTTGTTCGGCTTAATGGTTTCTATCAGGGTGCCATCTTCTATACTGAAGGCGTTCAAAAAGGAAAAGTTCGCGTGACGCACAAAGCCAATTCCCGTCCTTCCAAGGTTATCGTGACAGGTGCCCGCGCACCCGTTGCTGTGCATATGGCCCGATTACTGAACGGGGCTGGTGTGGATGTTTTTCTTGCCGACAGCTTTCCCGTCCCCCTTAGCAAAAGAAGCAAAAGCTGCCATAAATTTCTAACGCTGCCCCCTCCTGCCTTTCAGCTGGAAGCCTATCGCGATACCCTGATCTCGGCCATCAAGAACGAAGGCATACAGGCGATTATTCCAACCTGCGAAGAAGTATTCTATCTGGCTCAAATCAGTCCTGAACTGCCGGTTCCCGTTATTGCGCCTGAGCTGGATACCCTTGCGATGGTCCACAATAAATTTACGTTTATTGAACACATCAAACAGCTGGGTCTGGACACCCCGAAAACGCAAATATTACAATCAAGAGCCGACGTCAGGCGGGTCATGCAACAGTCCCGCCAGCTGGTATTCAAGCCTGTCTGGTCCCGTTTTGCCAGCGATGTTCTACTGGGGCCAAAAGCGAAAACCCTTGCCTCTATATCGCCAACCAGGCAGATTCCGTGGGTTGCACAGGAATACCTGAAAGGCACCGAGCTTAGCGTTTATGCCGTTGCCAGGCAGGGCAAGCTGGGCGCACTATCCATCTACCGTTCACTTTACAAAGCGGGCAAAGGGGCTGGGGTTTGTTTTCAGCCAGTCACCAACCCGCTGGTGCGGGAATGGGTGCAAACATTCGTGCAGTCGACGCGTTGGGACGGACAGGTTTCGTTTGATATGATGCTGACAGCCGAACACAAACTTTTCGCGCTTGAATGCAATCCGAGGGCCACAAGCGGGCTGCATTTCTTTCAGGATCCAAAAGCGTTTTCAGCAGCATTCTGGGGCGGGGAAGCCATCCGGCCAAACATAACAACGGTACTTGGATCCAAACTGGCGATGTGGGCATACGGGCTTCCACATGCGGTCATGTCGGGAACTGTCCACCGTTTTCTTTCGACCCTTGGCCGCACCGATGATATTCTGGACTGGCCTAACGATCCTGCCCCAAGACGTGCACAGATTGCGACGTTGGCAGCAATCGGGCGCATTGCCCTGCGTAACCGGACGGGGTTGCAACGTGCTGCGACCCGTGACATCGAATGGAACGGACCCGATTAAAGTTCAATCTGATAATGGCGCGGATTATCCGCCGCATCTGGGCGCTCGCCTTTCATAATTGCTTCTATATCGCCCCGTAAAAAATCAAGAGGCCCCTTGATAATATCAGGCCGTCCATGCACTTGCGCGTTTTCCTGCGCCAACTTCAAAACGCGCCTGTCCTGTTCCAGCGCGATACGGAACAGTGGTTTGAATAGCGCCGCCTTCAACCACGACGACAGGCCCGTTTTAGGCCCTACAAGCCATCCGATACCATTCACAATTTCATCGGTAGATTGGTACAGATGAAAGCTTGTCGTCAAAACAATCCCATCTGGCCCCCAGTATTCCAGTTCGGCAATGCCGGGGTATAGGAACCGGCCCACGGTTTTACTCCGCCCGCCTTCCAGCAGCTTGCTGACAAGCCCTTCCTGTTTTGGCTCTCCTGTGTAGCAGGCTTCGACACGCCCCGCAGCGCCTGTTACTTCAACCGAAACCCGGTGCCGTTTGGTGCCTAGCCCGCGCAGCAATCGCTTGTGCGTAAAATGCGTATGCGTTGCATCCAGAATATTTTCAGCCACATCCACAACCGTTGAATGTGTCGTGCTGTGCACACGACGAACAACCGCTTTCAATGTGGGAAACCCGTGCACATAAGGAAGGGTATCAGGTGTTCCCGCACTGATAAATATCGCCCCGTCCTGTTCAATCGCCTTGTAGCTCTGGATGCGGTACCGTGGTGTTTCCCCTAGATGGCCGGGGATCGAAGTGCACTGCCCTGCCCCGTCGAACCGCCACCCATGATAGGGGCATTCTATCTCTCCTTGCACAACGCGCCCCTTGGAAAACTCGGCCATCCGGTGTGGACAGCGGTCTGCAATCGCATTCACATTTTGCCCGGACCGAAACACAACAATGGGGATCCCTTTCCAGAATATTTTCTGCGGTTTGGCCTTCAAGTCAGACGATAATAAAACCGCCACCCAATGATCCTGCATGTTCAAAGCTCCCATTTTTTCAGCAGCGGAATCCCGATTTTATGCAACAGCCCTGCCATTATGTGCACAGCAAGCCTTTGGCGGCGTGGCAGGTGCCGGACAAAAACCGCGCTGTATTCTATCACCGGCACGGCCGCACGACGTCTTTTGAAATCTCCTGCCCCCGCACTCATGTTGAAAAACAAACCCCGTTCAAAAGCAAAATCCTGCCCGATTGCCATGATCATCCGGTACAACCCCGTGTTTATCGGCAGGCTTGTGTCATAGCCCACGATTGGTTGCGTCAAGGTCCGGCCATTTTCAAACAGCCCCGTAACAGCCACAAGCACCCCTTCCGAATTTCGCAATCCAGCCATTTTCAGAATGTCGCGGTGATGCATTTCCTGAATATAACGGGGAGTATAATGTGGGTTAAGCGATGTGTATTTCTCAAGGTACAGCATGTTATAAAGCTGCTCGCTACGTGCATAATCATCCTGATGAAATTCATCGTTTCCGACAAATTCCAATCCCGACTGCCGCAGTTTCAGCCGGTCCGCTTTCATGTTCTTGGTGTGCGTTACCTGCCCTGCCACAATGTAAATCTGGCGCGAGGGCAACAAAATGAATCCAGCCTTTTGTAAAGAGTCAAGCGTCACCTTATCCGCACATTCATTAAGAGAGCGAATAATGGTGGCGCGATCAGGATATTTGGAAACCAACGCATCGCGCACGTCTGATGCCATTTGTGCCGTCAATTCGGGCATAGGATTGGTCGAAAACAGCCAGTTGTTCAGTTGCACCTGACGGTCAAGCCCAGTTGTGCGCACCAGTGGGGCGCATATCCTGATAAGGAGCTTTATACTATTATACAGCATGGGCTGGTCTGCAAAATTGCGGGCCTCGTCAATCGCGTAATCAATATAGGCACGCGAGGGGCTGCATAAATAATTGGTCGGCTTTTCTGTCTTGTCGTTCAGCGTCACAGGAAAACTGGAATTGGCGATTTCCTCAATGCCGATGCGGGTTTCCATATCCGAAATCAATTCGGACACACCGCAATCGTCAAACATTTGAACAAAACGCCTTACCAATTCCGCATCGTTGTGAACCCCTGTCTGCGGGTGCATTATGGATGCCCCGCCGCATTATACTGGCATTCGACACGGCGTAGCTTTCGGCCCAGATCAAGCGGCAGTGGCTCTTGTTTCAAAACAACACTTACAGACACACCGCGCGCCTTGAACAGGTTTTCAACCGATGTCCGGGCAAGAGCAGCCTGATCAGCCTCCAGATGGGGCGGCAGGCGCAAGAGCACCTTATCTTTTGCCTGTTGGCACAAGCGGAAATCATTAATTTGCGTGCCGGCACCCAATACCGCATTTCGCAAAACATCGGGGGTGATCAGAACCTCGCCCCCCACTGTGTCAAACCGAAAACAGTCATCGGCCCGGCCGACAATTTCATCCACTGCCTGCAAGGGCGACCCACATGCGCACTGCTGAGGCGAAAGACGCAACAAATCATTCATCCGGTACCTCGCAAGTATTTGGGTCTGGCGCCGGAAACTGCTGATCAATGGCGACACAAGACCATCACCCGCCGGTTCATATTCAAAGAAGATCGAATCCTCGGCCAAATGCAGTTTGCCATGCCTGCATGTCACCCCTAACAACCCTTCGGTCGCCATGTATATCTGCTCGAGCGGCCCGCCGAAATAGGCCTCGATCACCACTTGGTCGATCGGGTCAAGGGTCTCGGCCGCTGCAAATAGCCGGCGCGGTGAAATGCAGGATTCGGCCTCGGCCAGATGGCGCAGAACCTTGGGCGGGGCCACAATTACCGTTGGATCAAACCGTTCCAGTTCATGCTGCCAACTTTCCACGCCCTCGACCAGACTGAAAAATGCCAGCTTGATCCGGCTTGCCTTTTGCGCGGATTCATACAGTGCGCCCCCCTGCGGCAGCAAAATCGCAACACGTGACTTTTGCAAAATCATATCCGGCATTGTTTTGGCCAGAATACTGCCGAGCCAGCGGTATTTTTCACGTTCCGAAATGACAAACAGCCCGCGATGCCCGCTGGTTCCTGTACTGGCCCCAACAGTCATATTATGCACGCGAAAATCTGTTTCAAATCCTGCGCGCACTTCGTCTGCTGTCAGTTTGAGAATGTTGAAATCATGAAACCGCGACATCAGCAAAGCTTTATCCACCACAGGCAAATCTTGCAGGGTTGGCAATGCAGATGCATAAAAATCCACCTTTGGCACATCATGCACCAGCCAGTTTTCCAGCGCTGACTGCTGCCATGCCCTGAACCGATCCCGCCCCTGCCGATGGCGGCTATGCCAGCGGGTTGTAACAAATGACCGTATTGTTTCTGCGATCCCGATCATTTCGCTATCGTCTCGGGCAGGTAATCATAGGCACTGGTTTCAGGGTCATGGCAAAACACAGCCGTATGCCCCTGTTTAATGTAATCCGCAACAATTGCCGCTGAATGTTTATATGCCGTAAAATCATCTGCAACCAACCGTGACGGCCATCCGGGAATGCGGCCTTCGGTTAATGCACATGCCAACCACTGGACATCCACAGCATATAACAGCGGGGATCCGTTCAACGTCATCAGAATTCCAAACTGACCTTTGGCATGTCCCTCCAAGCTCACGGCAACAGCACAGCCATCCCCGAAAATATCATGCCCGACAGGCAATCCATACCCCGGGTCCGCCTCTGGTAAATGACATAGCTCTATCACCCGCTCGGAAAAATTGTCCGGCAGTAATTCGGTGAAAATTCCGTGACGCAGGTTTCCCCGGCGAGGCGTTGACCGAAGATGTTTATAGGCGGCACCATCAACGATAAATTGTGCATTGGGAAATTGCCCAAGTCCCGAAACATGATCCGCATGAAAATGGGTAACAATAACATAGCGCACATCCTCAGGGCCGTATCCCATCCTTGCAAGGACCGCTTTGGGCTGTTCCGCCTTGTTCAGCCTCGGCCTCAGGACACGTGCATAAAGGTCGAGCATTACCCCGCGCTTCGTGCCTGAAATCACCTCTTCGGTATACCCAGTGTCTATCAAGATGGGGCCTAATTTTGGATGTATGATCACACCATAGCGCACTTTCAGGTCAATTTTCGCAAACCTGCCACCCTTTAGCACCAGCCGTTCACGGGTTTTGACCCACGCACTATTGGGAAAGAAAACCTTCATATCACCGCCCCGGCTGCGCGGGTGCGGCGCAATCCTTCGGCAAGTTTCACTTTTGGCGTCCATCCCAGCATCTGTCTGGCTTTGGAAATATCCAGACTTTGCTGATAGGCGAACAGCCCAAGCGTATAGCGTGTGATTGTTGCAGGGGGCAGGAAAGGTGCAGCATTTGTCACCGATTCCGATAGCCGTGCAAAAGCCAAGGCAAACACAAGAGGTATAGGGCGCCATCGCGCGGTCAACCCGTAACTCTGGCATGTCATCTCGACAATATCCCGAACGGGCAGCACCTCGCCTCCGGAAATATTAAACACCTCGCCGTTCATGTCCTGCCCAGCGGTTAATGCCGCCATTATCGCGGCGACCACATCGTCGATATAGGTCAGGTCAATGCACGCCCGCCCGTTTCGCAACAAAGGTAATGGCCGTTTGGCCGCACGCAAAAGGGACGGCAACAGCGTTGTATCCCCCGGACCATACAGGCCGCGCGGGCGCAGGATTACCGGCCCGATTTCCGCAGCCCTCATAACAGAGCTTTCAGCAAGGCGTTTCGTTGCCGCATATGCGTTGACCGGCTTGGGCAAAACCGCATCTTCGCGCACCAATAGCGCATCGGCCATTTTGAAATATATTGTCGGCGACGAAATGTGAACAAACCGCGTGACGCCCAGTGCTTTTGCGAGGCCGACAATCATGTTTGTTCCCACGACATTTGCCTGTTGGAACGCCTTGTGCGGTCCGGTTGCTGCCGACAGGGCCGCGCAATGAACTATGGCATCGATCCGGCCAACATCGATTGTCGTTGGAAACGGCTCGCTTAAGTCATGGCAAACGGTCTGAAATCCTTCTTTCACCAAACCCGCGCAGCGCTCTGGATTGCGCCCCATCGCCACAACATCGATCTTGTTTTGCGCCAGGTGACGAACCAAAGCACCGCCCAGAAACCCGGTCGCGCCCGTCACCAAAACACGCATCACACTTCCCAAGCCATACCACCTAGCGAAACACCTGCAGATGTCCCAAGAAATACAAGTTTCGATCCGGGTTTTATACGCCCGTCGCGCCATGCCATATTCAGCGCAAACGGGATCGAGGCCGCAATCTGGTTGCCATAATTGCGCGAAATATCAACCACTTTATGTGTATCAAAACCTGTCACTTTGATCATATGCCGTAATGCAAAAGGGCTGGCTTGATGGGGGATCACCAAATCAATCTCGTCCATTTTCCATTGTGCTTTTTCCAACAGCTCATCCACAAATCCCTTCAAATATTTCGAGGCAATGCGGAATAATATCTTACCATCCATATGGAATACCGCGTTTTGCACAAACTCGTCTTGCTGTTGGTGAAAATCAAATCGCGTCCCTCCCGCTGCAATCGAACATGCATCATATGCCGAAGGATAGGTTCTCAACAGGCTTGCCCGCAATCCGGATGCAACAGTTTCATCGGTACGCCCCAACACAACCGCCGCAGCCCCATCCCCGAAAAGCGCCGCCGTTTCGGGTGCCTTATCCCAAGGAAGCGCCCGCGACGCCACTTCGGATGAAAATACAATTGCCGTTCTATATTGCTCTGCCACCAATAGGCGATACGCCGTCTCAACACCCGTCAGAAAACTTAGACAGGTACTATTCACATCAAAAGCGCTCGCGCGCCCATCCGGTAATCCAAGCCGACCCATCACTAAAGGAGCAGTAGCAGGAAGAGTCTGGTATGGAATCCCGCAAGCCGAAACAACCAGATCAACGTCATGCAGGTTAATGCCGGCAGTCTCTACAGCATTCTCGATAGCGTCTATGGCAAGATCAATCTGGGTTTCAGTCTTGCAAACAGGGCGCTGAAATACACCTGTTGCGGCCGCCAGCGTTCCACATTTTTTACCAAGTTTAGCGTCAAAATATCCGGACTTCAGGATGTTGGCCGGAATAGCCGACCCAGTACCTAACAAATTGATTTTTACAGACATAGGCAACATTCTAAGGATCAAGAGTGTCCGTCATCAAATACGTGGAACATGAAGACGGTTTGAGCATTGGAGGCTCTGATTTATCCGGTTCGTCGATTATGCAGCTTGCCTTTGATGTTGCAAGCGGTGTTTCCGGATTGTCTATTTTCCGATCTTATCCCTTTCTCTGATGATGCTCTTTCCCCGCCCGATGTAGCCGTCAGTGGGCGTTACGTTGCCAAGGCGCTGACGTTAGATACATCACTGCTTGGCTGATCTCAACCAGCTGGCCACAATCGTTATATACTGAAATACGGCCCAATCCGACGGGGCCAATCACCGTCGGGATTGATGGTAGTTATTGGTTTCGGTTTGCCAATGCTTACCCGGATTTACGCCCCAGCATCCCCTTTGACGGATCATAAGCATATATTGCGCCGCCCATAAAAACCGCCGTGGCCCCGACCACTACTGCCAGCGCCAGCCAGTTGATCTGGCCATATAGACCAAAGCGGATCAGTTCGGCCGCATAAGTGAACGGGTTATAGCGACAGATGTCATATAGCAGGATACTGGATTCCTTCATTCGCCACAGCGGATACAACGCAGACGAGGCGAAAAACATTGGAAAGATGACGAAATTCATCACACCGGCAAAGTTTTCCAATTGCCGGATAGTTGACGATAAAAACAGCCCCATCGCCCCCAGCATCAGCCCCGATAACACCAGCGCGGGCAATACCGTTAGATAACCCAGTGGTGGCGGATCCACCCCCCAGAACCACGCGACCAACAAAAAGGCATAGACCTGCAGGATCGACACCACCACCCCCGCCAGCAGTTTCGCGGATAGCAGGAACCAGCGTGGATAGGGGCTGACCAGAAAGGTGCGCATCGCGCCGGTTTCGCGGTCATAAACCATCGAAAGCGAGGACTGCATACCGTTGAAAAGCTGGATCATCGCACACAGACCCGGCGCGACGTAAACCTCGTACAACACATAGGTTTCATAAGGCGGCGTGATCGACAACCCCAGAACCGAACGAAAACCGGCAGCAAAGATGAACAGCCAGACCAGCGGACGCACCAGTGCCGACAAGAAGCGTTCGCGCTGTTTGGCAAAGCGCAGGGCCTCGCGCCAGATGATACCGTAAAGGGCGCGCATCCGGCCACGCCAGCCAAGGGGGGTGCCGCTCATAACACCCCCTCCTCCACGCCGGTTAGCGAAAGGAACGCTTGCTCCAATGTGGATTTTCCGGCGATGTCGCGGGCGGTTCCGGCGGTCAGAATTTTGCCTTGGTGCAGAATGGCGACGTTGTCTTGCGGCTGCACCTCGTCCAGCAGATGCGTGGCCCACAGCACCGCCACGCCTTCGTCACGGATCAACCCGCGCACCAGTTCGGCGACATCCAGACGCGATTTCACGTCCAGCCCGACGGTGGCTTCGTCCAGCAGCAACAGGCGCGGTTTGTGCATCAGGCTGCGGGCGATTTCGGCGCGCCGCGACTGGCCGCCCGATAGGGTCGACACCCGCGCGTCCAGCTTGTCCGACAGGCCAACCCGTTCAATCATTTCGGCGGTGCGGGCGCGGGTATCGCCCCGCGACATACCGTGCAGGGCGGCATGGTAAAACAGGTTCTGGCGCACGGTCAGATCGCGGTCTAGTGATCGGGTCTGAAACACAATCCCCAACCGCGCCAGTGCAGGTCCGGGTTGACGGCGCACGTCATACCCAGCCACCTTTATCGTGCCGGTGATATTGTCATATAGCCGTGTGATCAGAGAAAACAGCGTGGTTTTACCCGCGCCATTGATGCCCAGAAGGGCCGTGAACTGCCCCTCGCCCACCGCCAGCGACACATGATCCAGCGCTTTCAACTTGCCAAAGGAATGGCTGACATCGGAAACCTCAAGCGCTGTCATGCAATTTGCCCATCATTGACCCAGAATGTTAAAGACGGCTTTTTGCGTGTCACCACGTGCGCCCGGAATTGATAAAACATATTGGCCCGGAACGATGGCAACAAAACCGATGGTCATTTCGCCCGCGGCATCCATCGCGATACCGTTCAGTCCCGTGGGCATTATGGTACCGCTTTCGGTTTCGATGCTATCGACCCAGACCGCCCGAAAGAAATCCCCGCCGGTCAGTTTTTGCGCGGTGGTGCCGTCAGCGATGATTGTCAGTTCATAATAGGTGCCGGATGTCAGCATATAGGGCGCATCAGTCAACGGTTTGCCGGCACTTAAGGTAATCGGTTCCAGCTCTTCCTTGTTGCTGCCAGCCAGAACACCCGCCGGCCCAAGACCCAGATCGCGGGCCACGACGGGCAGGGCAAAAAGCAGACTGGCCACAATAATAATTCGTTTCATATTCTTCCCCCTAGTTTGGCGATATCGCCACGCCCCACGGTTGTTGCCCGACCTGAATGGATTTGATCACCTTTTGCCGCGCCACGTCGATTACCGAAATGTCGTTTGAATTGCCGTTGGTGGTGAACAGGTATTTCTGATCGGGCGTGAATGCCATCTGCCAAACCCGTTGACCGACCAGCAGATAATCCAGCACCTCGAAGGTTTTTCCATCCACCACCGCCACCCGGTTGGCCGGACCAAGGGCAACATAGATGATGCTGCCATCCGCCGTCACCTTGACCCCCACCGGCTGGATGGTTTCATCGGGCAAGCCGGGGATTTCGAAGGTGATTTTGTGAATGGCTTGGTGTTTGGTCACGTCGATCACTGTCACCGTGCCGCCAATTTCGGCACTGACAAACAACAAGCTGCCATCATCGGTGAACTGCGCATACCGCGGACGTTGATCCACCAGCACATTCTCGAAAATCTCGTAACTGGTCGTGTCGATAAAATGCGCCATATTGGTGGTTTCCGAGGTATTGATCACCACCTTGCCGTCCGGACTGATAGCCACCCCTTCGGGTTCCACCCCGACCGGAATTTCCGCCAATACCAATTGGGTTTTCACGTCCACCACGGTGACCAGATTGTCGTCTTCATTAGCGATATACAGTGGGTTGCCCGACGGGTGCAGGGCGAATTGTTCGGGGTCCGGCCCGCTGGGAAGGGTGTGCAGCAGTTTCAGCGTGGCGGTGTCGAACACCTTGACCGTGTCCTCGTCGGAAACGCAGATATACAGCTGTTTTCCATCCTTGCTGACCAGTATCCCGCGCGGGCGCTGGCCAACGTCAAAGGTATCCGTCACCTCGAGCGTTTCACTGTCCAGCACGCTGACGGTGTTGTCCTTTTCATTGCTGACATAGACAGTATAGGCCCCCGCAGCAGGCGCACATAATCCGGCGAATACGGCAAGGCAGATCATCTTTTTCATCGCGGTTTCCTTTTCATGTCAGCGGCCTTCCAGACGGCAACCGCTTTCGGGTTGATCAATTCCCAAAGTATCCAGTTGCGAAACCTGATGCAGAAACCCCTCTTGTGGCGAGACCGAGACCAGAACTCTGGCCCCCACCAGCAGGATCGGTTGGCGCAACTGTCCGTTCCAGGGACGGAACGTCAGCTTTTCGCCCTTGAAGGCGGCAATTTCGAAATCATCCCCCAACAGGTATTTTTCCAGCACGTCATGCCGGTCCGATCTGGTACGGGTCGCCGCCTCGCTCAACACCCGCAGAGCCAGCCAGACCTGATAATCCTCGGGCCGCATGTAGCGTCCGTTCAGTTTCTCAAACCGGCGTTGGAACTGGGTTGCCCCCCAAGCCTCTTGTGCAGGGTGCCATGTGACGGGACGCAAACCGGCCGAACCGGCGACGGGGCGGGCTTCCCATGTGTGAAAAGGCAGATAGACGGCGAATATATCGGCCTCGTCCGCCGCGATCATCACGTCGTAATCCGGTGCGCGCTGGGTGAAAACAGGGACTTGTTTTTGCACCTGAACATGGCCGGAATCCGTGCGCCGTGCGCCGCCGGTGTCCTCGAATACGCGTTCCTCGACGATCTTGGCCCCAAATTTACGGGCGGCGCGGCGATAGGCATCGGCCAGTGCCTTGTCCTCGGGGTGCGAGCCTTCAACCAAAAACCAGTTGCGCCATTTTTTCCAGATCAGGAATTGCGCCAAAGCATCCGTCAGCATCGCACGGCTGGGGGCGATGTGCAGCAGATTGGCGCGACACTCGTCGTTGCGCAGCGCATCATCCGGTGCCAAGGCGTTCAACACCAACGCCTTGTTCCCCGCCGCGTCGGCCAGTTTTAACACCATCGGCGCATCCGCCAGAACCACGATATACTGCACCCCATCGGCAATCGCCATTTCCAGCGCCGCCACCGCCTCATCAGGTGGGGAGGCGATATTCTGCGTCACAAACTCCTGCCCCATGAAACGCCCCGTGGTCTGGTTATCCTCGGTCGCCAGTGCGCCACCGGCAAAGCCCAGATCATCGGGCGGCAGATCAAGCCGCGAGATCGGTTTGGTTTTTGGCGTATCCACCCGCAAAACCAGCGCTGAAATCACCTGCTTTTCCGCAGCATTGGCCCCGCAGGACAGGCCCGTCACGATCAGGCAGATCACAAAGATCCACTGCATCGACCAAACCGTTTTCGCCCTGCTGCTGATTGCCATCTGAATTTTCATATCCCTGCCAGACTACGACCCAATTGCACCCCCCGCCTTTGGACTATGGTCGATATTGACCCGCCGAATGCCAGCGGGGACCATCGAAGAACAATTTGGGCGCTTCAGGGAGGAAAAAATGAGAATTTATGCAATTGTGATGGCATTTATGGTGCTGTTGTTGTCAGCCTTGACCGCACAGGCCCACGGCCCGTCGCGCCAGAAAATCACCCTGACCGCCGAGGTTGCCGCCCCGCCGGACGAAGTCTGGGCGGCGATTGGCAACTTTCAGGACATGAGCTGGCATCCGGTGGTGTTCAGCACTACGGGCAATGGCGGTAACGAAATAAACGCCACCCGCGTTCTGACATTGGGCAAAGAAGGCGGCCCAACCATCAACGAGTTACTATACAAATACAGTGCCGAAAAGATGAGCTATTCCTACCGGATCGAAAAGGTTGACGTAAAGGTTCTGCCCGTCACCAACTATTCCTCGCATCTGACGGTCAAGCCGCGTGATGGAGGCGGATCCATCGTGGAATGGCGCGGGGCGTTTTATCGGGGCTATCCGAACAATGATCCGCCCGAGGAACTGAATGACGAAGCCGCAATCGCCGCCGTTACAGGCGTATACAAAGCCGGACTGGACGCCCTAACCGAGCGGTTCGGCGCAGCCAATTGATCCACCTTCTCCCATCTCTCCTGATTGGTTGGCTGGCTGTATCCTCTGCATTTGCGGGGGATATGGCGTTTGTCACCAATCAATCCAGCAATGATGTCAGCGTGATTGATCTGGACAATGGCAAAATACTGAAAACCATCCCTGTTGGTGGCAAACCGGCGGCTGTTGCGGTGGGACCGGCGGGCGCGCGCATCTATGTGGTCAGCCCCGACAGCAAAACCCTGAGCGTGATTGCGCGTGACACCCTGAGTGTAACCAAAAGGATCAAACTTGACGGTGGCCCTTTCGGGGTGGCCGTTCACCCAGATGGTCGCCGCATCTATGTCACCGACTGGTACAACGCGCGGGTGTTCGAGGTGGCGCCGGACGTGGGTCAGGTCACGCGCATTATCAAAGTTGGCAATGCTCCGGCGGGGATTGCCGTTACACCGGACGGAAGCAGCCTGTTGTCTGCGGATCGTGATTCAGATCAGGTTTCGATCATTGATACCGGTAGTGGCAAACGTATTGCCACCGTGCCCGTCGGCAAACGACCATTTGGCGTGACAATCAATAGCGTCGGAACCCGTGCCTATACGGCGGATGTGGGGACCAATACGGTGACGGTGATCGACATCGCTAAGGCCCGTGTGGTCGGGCAGGTCAAGGTGCAGGAACGGCCCTATGTTGTGGCGCTGACCGGCGGACGCGGGTTTGTCACCAACCAATATGCCGATACGGTCAGCGTATTCGATCTGGAAACGCTGCGGGTAACGGCGGAATATGAAACCGGCGACGGGCCACGGGCCTTTGGTGCGTTCCTGTTGGCCCAGTGATCCATCTACGACCATAGGAACGGTGACAGGTCATTGACGCAATTGTATATTGCCTTAACGCGTGAACAGGGAGAAACAGATGTTAAAATCGGTTTTCAAGACAATCATTGCCACCGCGGCCCTTGCGGTTTTACCAACGACCAGCATCGCTGGCGAGGCATGGGATGACATCAGTCCGTTGATGTTTGACAAAGACCGCGACGTGACTATGGCCACTGCCGGAACCGTCACGCTACGCACCCCCTACCGCGCAACGGATGATCGGCGGGTGTTGATGGGGGCCAATGTTGCCCTGCCTGACGGGCAGTTGATCGACAAGGTTTATCTGGTGATTGACGATAACCCGATGCCGGTGTCTGCCGTGTTCGAAATGCAGCGCCCGACCAGCGATTTCACCTTTGACATGACCATGCGCCTGAACGGGCCAAGCGGTATCCATCTGGTGGTGGAAACCACCGACGGGCAGTTGCTGGTCAGCGAAGGGTTTACCAAAACCTCGGGCCTTGGGGCTTGCGCGGCCCCGCCGGTGAATGATCCTGCCATCGCCCTGAAAACCCTTGGCCAGATGAAGCTGGCCCTGGCGCCGGCGAACCCTGTAAACGCCAAGACACGGCTGGTTTCGCTGGCCAGTGGCACCAAGGTTGAACCACAACCGGTGAAGGCAACGGTGACCTTTAGCCATCCCAGCCATTCCGGCTTGCAAATGAACCAGATCACCCTGCTGTATCTACCCGCCCGCTTCATCGAGACGGTCAAATTCGCCACCGATGATGCCCCGATGTTCACCATGACCGGCAGCATTTCGATCAGCGAGGATCCGGCGCTATCCGTGGTGCTGCCCGCAGGTTCCGGCACCTTGAGCGTTGATATGGTGGACACCGACGGGGCCGCGTTCCATCAGCTTTTCTCGCTTGGACAAGGCTGATAAATCAGTTTTGCACGGGTTCCGGCTCGCGCTTTAGCACCTCGGTTGGATAGTCATAGAACGTCCAGCCGTCGGTGCCTTCGGGGAACCAGTAGACGGTTTCATATCCATATTCCTCGATCGCGCGTTTGGCGGCGTTCCATGACATCCAGCAATCAGCCAGACAAAACAACAGCACCGGATGCGCCTTGTCACCACCTGTAACCTTCTCCAGCCCCTGCTGGAAATAAGCGTCCGTTTGCGGGGCGATTTTGCCATAGCCGACATTGGGCAACCAGATCGCGCCGGGGATGGAATGGCGCGGCTTTTCGCGCCAAATTGTGCCCTCGGGTAGGTTCGCGGGCTTTGGCGGCCGTGGCACCACATCGACAAAGGCCACCGTGCCGCTTTGCCACAATTCATGCGCCTGTTCCGGCCCAACCACCGTTCCGCCCTTCAGCGTTGCGGGCACCGGCGAGCGGTAATGTTCCTGCATGTAATCGTCCGGCTCGTCCACCGTGACGCTTTGGGCGTTGATGGGCGAGGCCAGCAGGGATGCGGCAAGAATAGCACTGAACATCCGGCGTATCATTGGGTCACCTCCTTGATATGTTGCCCCATATTGTCCAGCAACGGCACGCCATAGCTGGTCAGTATCTGGTCAATCGCCGCCTGATTTTTACGTATCATCGAATTTAGTTTGCGCTTCCAGACCAACTCGCCTTGGCGCACCCCCATGGTGATCCGGTAGGTCATTTTGGGCGGCAGGGTTTCTTTCAAAAGCGGTGTCATTACCAGATCACCATCCCCATTTAGCAACAGGTTTCCGGCAATCGGTCCCCATAGGAAAGCTGCATCAATCACACCGGCGCGCAAATCATCCAGCATGTCTTCGTTCGGGGAATAGAACCGCCGGTCCACCATCAACTGATAGGGTTTGGCCAACGGCATTAGACCGTTTCGGGCCATATGGCTGGCAGGCGGTGTGCCTGCAATTACCCCGATGGCATGCCCTTTGAGGCGCGGATCAGCCAAGGTATCGACCGATGCCAAATCACTGTCCGCACGGGTCACAATGACATAGGCCGAGGTGTAGTAATGGTTGGTGTTCAACACCAGTTCATGCCCCTGCGCAAAGCCGATGATCACATCACACCGGTTCTCTTTCAGGGTTTTGCGCACAAATCCCGTGGCCATTGGGAACCACATATATTCCAACGGAAGGTCCAGTTGATCGGCAAACAGTTTGGCGATCCTGTTTTCGAAACCCGTGCCTTCCTTGTTGGAAAACGGGCTGTTGGCAGGATCCGCACAAACCCGAAAGGCGGTCTTGGAAACCAGATCAGCAGTCTGGGCATGAGCGTTTATTGCCCCGCAAAAGGCAATAACTATCGAAAATACTCTGACCAGTTTCCTACCCATCCAGACACTCTTTTTGATCCGCCCTGATAGCATCCGATTTCGGCTCTTTCTGACGCGGCCGCCCCCGCGGGATTGCATCACTGCCGCGTGCCTTCAGGTAAACGTAGATGTCATCAAGATAGCACATAACATTGCGGTTGGCGCCAAATGTGGGCATCACAAATTCGGTACCACCCTTGGATTCCATTTTACCACTGGCAACGATTTCCAGAAAATCATAGTAATCCAAGTCCACAGCCGAGTTCTTGATCGCTGGTGCATAACTGGACCCTTCACCATCCGGCCCATGGCAAACGTGGCATTCCGAATGATAGCGCCGAAACCCCTCGTAGGTGGGCCAATCGACAGTGCCATCTTCGGCCACGTTGAATGTCGGAACATCATCAGCTGTGTAATAGCGCCCGTCCTTGCTGTAGGCGGCGGTGATGTTGTCCGCGTCTTCGGCCAATGCGCCTTGTAACATAGCCCCCAGTGCCACGGATGTTGACAGGAATATCACTGTAATTTTCTGCATCTATCGTTGCCCCTTATTGAAACGGATACCGGCGCAGTTTCACTTAAGATACTGCGCCGGTCCATTAGGCCATTAGTCTTGGATCGCCGGTTAGTTCGGCAATCCGAACACCGTAAGCGTGCCACCAAGGGCGGTATAGTTGCTAAGTGCGGCATAACCACCCACAGCCCCCAGACCATCGGTCGAATTGGTCAGACCGGCCGCAAGGCCAATCCCGGCCCAACCGCCAACACCCGAGTAAACCGCGACGTATTGTTTGCCGCCATGCTCGAACGTCATCACGTTGCCGATGATGCCGGACGGGGTTTTGAACTTGTACAGTTCTTCACCCGTGTTGGCGTCAACCGCTTTCAGATAACCTTCGAGTGTGCCGTAGAACACCACGTCGCCTGCCGTTGCCAGCGCACCGGACCAGACCGAGAACTGCTCGGGCAAAGACCATTTGATTGAGCCTGTTTTGCCATCCCACGCGATGAAATTACCCATATTGGTTTCGCCTTTTGGCGGATACATCGACAGGGTCGCGCCGACATAGGGCTGACCTGCTGTATAGGCAACATGGAAAGGCTCGTAATCCATGCAGACGTGGTTTGTTGGCACATAGAACAGCTCGGTCTTGGGCGAATAGGCTGCTGGCTGCTGGTCTTTTGATCCCAGCGCCGCCGGACAAATCCCGACCGAGTTTACATCCTCGCCATTGGTTTCCGTAGACATGGCAGGCACCACAGCCGGACGGCCATATGTGTCCGAATTCGGATCCATATCGACACCGGTTGTCCAGTTGACCGCAGGGTCAAACAGTTTTGCCACCAACAGTTCACCTGTAACACGGTCCAGCGTATAGCCAAAACCGTTGCGGTCAAAGTGGGTCAGCACCTTGCGCATTTCACCGCCGATTTCCTGATCCGTAAGAATCATTTCATTGATACCATCATAATCCCACTGGTCGTGCGGGGTCATTTGGTAGAACCACTTGGCAATGCCGGTATCGGCATCCCGCGCCATGATGGTCATCGACCAGCGGTTATCGCCAGGACGTTGCCCCGGATTCCATGTCGACGGGTTGCCCGAACCGTAATAGATCAGGTTCAGGTCAGGATCATAAGAATACCAGCCCCAGGTTGCCCCGCCGCCGATTTTCCATTGATCGCCTTCCCATGTGTTCAGGCCGGAATCCTTGCCGATTGGTTTGCCCAGATGGGTGGTTTTTTCGGGATCAACCAGAATATCGCTGTCCGGTCCCATCGAATAGGCGCGCCAGATGCGTGTGCCATCCGCGATGCTGTAAGCGGTCACAGACCCGCGCACACCGAATTCACCACCAGAGATCCCGACGATCAACTTGTCTTTCACCGGCATAACTGTGGCCGTATTGGTTTCGCCTTTGCTGGGGTCGCCGTTTTTCACAGACCAGACGACCTCGCCACTGGTGGCATCCAGTGCAACGACAGTGGTATCCGCCTGATGCAGGAAGATTTTGCCATCGGCAAAGGCCAGCCCACGGTTCACCGTGTCACAGCACATCACCGGAATGACGTTGGGGTCCTGTTTGGGTTCGTATTTCCACAGGATCTTGCCATCATTATTCAGGTCCAGCGCGTAGACAATATTGGGGAATGGCGAATGCACATACATCACATCACCAATCACCAAGGGCGAGCCCTCGTGCCCACGCAGAACGCCGGTTGAAAAGGTCCATGCCACCTGCATGTCGCCCACATTGCCGGCATTGATCTGATCCAGTTTCGAATAACGCGTGTTGGCATAGTCGCCGGTTTGGATCGCCCATTGTGCCGGATTTCCGGTGGCCTCCATCACGGATTCATTGGCGCTTGCCATCAGGCTGCCGGATAGCAGTAGTAACGCAGCGCCTATAAGAAATCGTTTCATTCTTTCCTCCTTGTTCATCCAGATCCGGTTCCCGCTGCTGTCGTTTGATGCTGGATTACACCCCGGTTTCCTTGATGTTCGCGAACGTATGAACACGTTCGTTCAGCAGCCGGATTTTTCCATTCAGACTCTTATTAAGAAGGAGGCGCCGCTTTGGGGCAACTGGGCCTTAGTCGTAATTCCGCAAGATTTTGAATGTATTTTTCGCTGTAAAAACAACAAAACAGGGCATGGAGGTTAGTTTCGGCTGGGGCTAAATCCTACGCCATAAGGGTTTTGCCTGTGCCGTTTGAACAGGGAATATATCGGACAAAACTGCCGTTTGCCGCAGCCCCGCCTGCCTTGGCTGTCCGGCTGATCCGGTTGCCCTGACATCTCTTCGTCTCCTTGGTTCCAAAATTACCAAGCAGAGCGTCTACAAATCTAGGGGCTATTCAGTCGGATAATTTTGTCTGTTAGGAACAGGCTCAAACTAAGCCCAACAACTTGACGATGCCCGCGGAACTGCAGAATCACCCAAGTTGCCGCAGTTTTCTGCGGAGGCGCAAAATACTGGGAATTGCAGCGGGGGGGTGCAGGGCCTGCTTCAGATCGTCATTCCCGACCAGATCATCCAGAAACTGTGCGGCCCTGACAATATCGGTCATATATTCGCCACCCGATATGGTGGTTTTCGACATACGGTGATTTAATGCCTGCGGTGCTTTGGCCATATCCGACTGTGCCTGTGGTGCAGGGTTGGTAGGGGTATTTATCTGGCTTTCAGGTGCAGCCGCCGTCAGTTTCAGATTACCCAGAAGCTTTTTGGCTCCTTCCATACAGGGCGTTACCATTTCCGGTGCGAAACCGGACAACTCGCGGATAACGACCTTTTCCCAGTTTTCACGATTGATCGCAAAGGGCACATTCTGCATTTTGCAGGCCAGTTCCAGCGCGGCCAGAAGATGCAACTGGATGCTCATACATTCATCGGGCACATGGCTTCGGTATGGGTCGTTTTTTGCCTCGCGGATGTATTTATTCATGTCGCTGTCTTTGCCCGCGTCCCCTTTTGTCGCCATCCGGACCGCACTGTCGCCGGTCGAGCGTGGGGAAGCCCCGGGAATCGATATTGGCCTGTCGATCTTAAGAATATCGCGGTCAGTGGCCAGCAGGTTGGCGACCGAGGTATAGACATCGGGCATCGAGCACCAGAAATAGGTGCCTTGACTGGCTGCTTTCACCTTGTCGATCAGCCGTCGGGAAATGCAGCCGTGGTATATACCCGCCCCGTCGGAATAGTCGCGATGTGTGCCTTGAAAAAACTTTTCCAGCAGGGCCTTGTGATTGATTTGCGAAATCCGGCCCGACAGTTTCATATAGCGGATCACCAGATGCCCGGGGATCTGTTCGGCATCATTTGGCCATTTGAAGTTCAGCTTGCGCCATTTGACGACATCGGGATCATGGATCGCAATCAGGGCATGCAACAGGCGCAAACCATTGGGCAGGATACCGTCGTCATCGCCAATGAACATCACATGGCTGCCCGTGCTGTGTGTCAGCCCGTCCTCGAAATTCTGCCGCATCGACACCCGTTCGAGCTGGCGAAAACTGGTGATTATCGGGCTGTTGAACCCTGCGATCACAGACTGGGTTTCGTCACTACTGGCATTATCCGCAACGATGATTTCCACCGGACATTCGGCCCCCTCGGCGGCGATCAGCACGCTTTGCAGGCATCCCTTAAGATAGGCCGCCCGCGAGCGGGTGGGAATGACGATGGAAATCTTCACCTTGTCCATCGTCAGGCAATCCGCTTCAGGTACCCGTCCGGTGCAACCGAAATCAGAAGCTTGTTGTCGATGGCCTTGTCTATCTCGAATTCAGTGTGGGTCTTAAGGTATTCATGCACTGCGGTTTTGGGGTTGTCCCCCGGTCCCCATGTCCGATGCGGGTAGGCATCGGCGGGCATATCCTCGATCAATGTATCGAACACCACGCAATAGCTGCCAACCGAGGTCAGTGGCGCATAGGCCTTAAGTTCGGCCAGAACGTGGTCGTGGGTGTGGTTGCTGTCCAGACAGACCAGTACACGCTCGTAATCCGCCGCCACTTTGTGCACCTGTTCGATCACCCCGTCCTCAACGCTGGAACCTTCGATCATCTCGATGCGCGAATACATCGGATGCGCCTCGATTGCAGTGCGGTTGTGGGCGCGGATGTCGATATCAATGCCCAGTACCTTGCGGCGTGATTTGGCGGGGTCCATTGTCGTGCCCGCTTCGATCGCGTCGGTCATGTCCAGCATAGCCAGCATCGAGGCACTGAAAATCAGAGAACCCCCATGCGCGATTCCTGTTTCGATGATCAGATCAGGTTTGACCGACCAGATCAGTTCCTGCATCGCCATGATATCCTGCGGATACTGAATGATGGGCCGGCCCATCCAGAAGAAATTATAGGAATACTGTGGCTCGGTTGACGCCTCTAGAAAGGCGGCGGCGGTCTTGCACATCTCGCCGTGTTCCTGCGTGTGTTTCAGCCGCTCGGCCACTTCTTTTTCAAATTCGGTCATGGTTTGTCTACCTCGATGTAGTTGTATTTGTTGCCTGACAGTTCCCGTATTTCCGACATGTAATTGGGATTCATAACATAGATATCCGCCCCTTCGGGCAGTCCGGCAAGCGCCTGTTCGGGGGATTGCACCTGCAAACCCGTTGCCGCCAGATATTTACCCTGCTTGGCCGGATTGATGTCGATCACAGCGGCAACCGGATATCCGGCCCGTTGCGCCAGAAGAGAGAAGATGACCCCTTTGGAGGCCCCGCCCCACACCACAGCCCTGCCTGTTTTCGCACCATCCGGAATGGTTGCTGTGAAATCGGCCGGAAAATCCACTCTGTCATCAGGATCAGCCACTGGCCTGCGCAGGGTGGACAGATCACCGATAATGGCCAGATACTGACCGCCAAACACCCTTTCGGCATGTACGACACGCCCAAAGATACGGTTGAAATCGCTCAGCCGGAAATAATTCACATGCTCGTAGAAAATATCGTACCAGGTGCGGTTTTGGCATATCCAGTCGAAACAGGGCACTTCTATATAGATCAGACCGCGATTGCCGTTTGCTTCGGCCAGTTGCATCAGAAACGAGACCGGATCGACGATATGTTCCAACACATGCCGCAGGATCAACCCGTCCCCTGACATGCCCAGACCGGGGCCGAAATATTCGCGTTTCACCCGCGGATTGCTGCCCTCGTAAGTCGGGTCAAAACCGGTGATATCACAGCCCTGATCCTGTAGCATCTCAAGGAAATATCCCTTGCCGCAGCCCACTTCGACCAGATTTTCACGGCCCATCTTTTGGCGCACCAGTTCAGAAACCTGTTCCAGATGCGCCCGAAACGGGGCGCTGTTGGCCTGCTCGTTCTGATAGCTGGAATCATACACCATCAGATCGGCATCAAAGGCCGCATTATACGCCAGTCCGGTGTCCAGATCCTCGACCAGCGACACATCACCCTTTGGGCAATTGATCGCCTCTTCCCGGCTGTCATACATCCGGTTCTGAAAAACCGGCAGTTGCTCTTGCCGATACAATTCGCGCGTGTTTGGATTTTTTTGCATCATCACTCTTTCCTATAGCACCGTCGGCACACCGACAACGCGGGGCGGGTCCACCAGATTGTCGGGCCGTGCGCCAAATTTCAGCAACTCACGGCGACCATACTCATCGGCAATCCGTTCGGCCAATTGCCGGATCGTAATAGCCTGCCCCGAGCAGATATTAACAGCCCCCGTCACCTTGCCTGTGGCGGCACGGGCAATCATATCCCCTGCCCTGCGCACATCCATGAAATCGCGCCATTGCTTGCCGCTGGTCAGTTCGGCCACTTCGCCCTTTTCCAATTGCCCCCGCAGATAGGGCACAAAACGCCGCGCATCTTCGCCTTCGCCGTAAAGATAAAACAACCGGCACCAGACAAATTCCACACCCTGCACCGGCAGGGCCTGTGACAATGCCAGAAAGGCAGCAGCCTTGGCCCCGGCATAGGGGGATTGCGGGGCAAGCGGCGTATCGGTCGTCAAATCCCCCGCCGAGACATCATATTCAAAACAGGTGCCGATACCGACAAAACGGCGCAGACCGGCGGCCGTCGCCCCCTGTGCCATCGCAATTGTGCCTGCAAGACAGTCCAGATTTTTCGCAGAGGTCAGATATTTGCCCGGTTCGGCATACCATGCGGCATGGATGATGGTGTCCACCCCTTTGCAGGTTTTCTGCCACCAGTGGGCAGGCTCGGCAAACAGATCGGGCGTTGTCACAACCCGCTCGATACCCTCTTGCTTCGCAAGCCCCTCGTCATGGCCTATGCGGACAACAAGGCGCACGCGCTGGCCTTCGCCCAGCAGGGCCCGCAATACCTGGCGCCCGACAAATCCCGTCGCGCCGGTCAGCAAAACCGGTTTGGTCACTGCACGATTGTTCGCATCAGAACACCTCCAGTTTTGGCACGGCAACCACGAACTGCCCTTGCCAGTCACGAATATAAGCCAGTTGGTCCGACAATTCCGTTCGCAGGTTCCATGGCAGGATCATCACATAATCCGGTCGTGTTTCGCGGATGCTATCCTCGCTGACAATCGGTATCCGGCTGCCGGGCATATAGCGGCCCTGTTTGCCGGGGCTGCGGTCCACCACAAAGCGGACCAGATCGGGGCGCACACCGGCAAAGTTCAAAAAGGTGTTTCCCTTGGCTGCGGCCCCGTAGGCCGCCACGGTTTTGCCTGCGGCTTTGGCATCGATCAGGAAGGACAGCAAAGCGTCCTTCATCCCCTCGACCGTGCTTTGGAACCCCTCATAGAAGGCAGGTGTGTTCATGCCTGCACCGGTTTCTTCATCCAGCAGCGCCTGCACCGCATCGCTTGCCCGTTGTGGCCCACCCGCATGTTGCACAAACACCCGCAGGCTACCACCGTGGGTGGTCAGTTTTTCCACATCGAACACTTCCAGCCCCTGCTGCTGCATGATCCGCGCAACGGACAGCAGGCTGAGGTAGGAGAAATGTTCGTGATAGATGGTGTCAAACTGGTTCAGGCGCACCAGATTTAACAGATGCGGGAATTCAAAGGTTGCTACACCATCCGCCGCCAGCAGAATTTTGAAACCGCCGACAAAGTCATTGATATCGGGCACATGGGCCAGCACGTTGTTGGCGGCCATCAGTTTGGCGGAAATGCCCTCTGCCGCCAGCTTTTGCGCGGTTTTAACCCCAAAGAATATCTCGCGGGTCTCGATACCCAGCTTTCGGGCCTCTGTGGCTACGGCGGCGGTTGGCTCTACCCCCAGACAGGGGATACCGGCGGTCTGGAAATTCTTCAACAGATAGCCATCGTTCGAGGCAATCTCGACCACCATGCTGTCCTTGCCCAGCCCAAAACGTGCCGTCATCTGTTCGGCATAGCGGGCGGCGTGGTCCAGCCACGAGGCCGACATCGAACTGAAATAGGCGTAATCGCTGGTGAACAGGCTGTCGGCGGCGGCAAAATCCTGTGTCTGCACCAGCCAGCACTGATCACAGTAAAGCACCCGCAACGGCAGCCAGATTTCCGGCTTTTGCAAATCTTCGGGCGCAAGATAGGCGTTTGACGGCGGCGCGCTGCCCAGATCGACAAAAACGCGGGTCAGTGGGGCGGCACAATGCCGGCATCTGGGCTGATCTTGCGTGGCAGATTTCGCAGCGTCGGCAGGGCCTGATCCCGCGGGGATATTTCGGTCACTGGTAGGGGCCATTTAATACCTATTTCATCATCTAACGGGTTAACCCCGCCCTCGCAGTCGGGCGTATAGGGTGCAGAGTGGAGATACAGCAGTTCGACATCGGGTTCCAGCGTCTGAAAACCATGGGCGAAACCCTGCGGGATATAAAGGCTGCTCCAGTTTTCGGCCGAAAGCTCGACCGCGATCCAGCGCCCGAAACTGTCCGAGCCTTCGCGCAGATCAACGGCCACATCCAGAATGCGGCCACGCAGGCAGCTGACGATTTTCACCTCACCCGCTGGTGGATACTGGAAATGCAGCCCGCGCAGGGTGCCCTTGCGGGCGCTGTAGCTGTGGTTGATCTGGGAGATTTCCATATCAAGACTGGCGTCGGCCAGTTCCTGTTTGCAGAACAGACGCGAGAAATGCCCGCGCGCATCGCCCAGTTTGCGCTTGTCAATGCGCATCACCCCGTCAAGGGCGGTTTTGGTTATTTCAAGATGTGCCAAGGCTGTCCCCGAAATAATCCTCGATCTGCTGCAGGGTAAAGGCCGCCATATCTTGCCCCTCGACATGGGCACGATACCAGTCGGCAGTGCGCGCCAGCGCCTGATCAATCGACCAGCGCGGGGTCCAGCCCAGATGGGCATTGGCCTTGGCGCTATCCAGTTTCAGGATTTGCGCCTCTTTATAGGCATGGGGCTGAATGACAGGGCGCAGATCGCTGTGGCTGAGTTTCAGGAAAGTTTCGACCACATAGGCAACGGTCCTTGTATCCGATGGTCCGGGGCCGAAATTCCAGCCCTCGGCAAAACCATCCGGTTTTTGTGCCAGATGTTCGGCCAGCATCAGGTATCCCGATAAAGGCTCCAGCACATGTTGCCACGGGCGCAGGGCATCGGGCGCGCGCAGCACGGGGGCCTGACCATCGGCCATCGCCCGCACCATATCGGGGATCAGACGGTTGTCGGCCCAGTCCCCGCCACCAATCACATTGCCCGCCCGCGCGGTGGCCGTGGCAATGTTCAGATCCACCAGAAAGGACTGCCGGTAAGCCGCGGTCAGCAGTTCGGCACAGCCCTTGGAGACCGAATAGATATCCTTGCCGCCCATCGGCTCGTTTTCGCGGTAGGGCCAGACCCATTCGCGGTTCTCATAGCATTTGTCGCTGGTGACATTGACCACCGCCGCCGGATTGCCAATGTTGCGCAGGGCCTCGAACAGATGGGCGGTGCCCATGATGTTGGTGGCCAGCGTGCCCAGCGGATCCTCGTAAGAGGCATGCACCAGCGATTGCGCCGCCAGATGGAAAACAATATCCGGCCGTGCCGCCTGCAAGGCCTGCTTTAGCACAGCCGCATCACGGATGTCGCCGCGCGTATCACTGGCCAGCAAGCCCGCAACATGGCCCAGATCAAACAGGTTTGGACCATCATCGGGGTCCAGCGCCAGACCGTGCACTTCGGCCCCCAGACGGGACAGAATACAGACCAGCCAACTGCCCTTGAAACCGGTATGACCGGTCAGGAAAACCCGTTTCCCGCGCCAGAATTCCGGGTTCAACATCATGTTTTCCACGGGGCAGCCCCGCTGTTCCACAGCTCTTCCAGATGGTTCTTGTCGCGCAGGGTATCCATCGGCTGCCAGAACCCTTTGTGGAAATAGGCGTTCAATTGGTTTTCATGGGCAATGCGGGTCAGTGGATCCCCCTCCCACGATGTTTCGTCGTCTGCGATATAGTCAATCACCTTTGGCGACAGCACAAAATATCCACCATTGATCCAGCCACCATCCCCGCGAGGCTTTTCAACAAAATCACACACTTGATCGCCATCCAGATCCAACGCGCCGTAACGGCCCGGCGGCTGCACTGCGGTGATTGTCGCCAGTTTGCCATGTGCCTTGTGATGGGCGAGTTGTGCGCCCACATCGATATCGGCAACGCCATCGCCATAGGTGAAGAAAAAGAACTCCTCGTCCTTTACATAATCATAAACCCGCTTCAGCCGCCCGCCGGTCATCGTGCTTTCGCCCGTGTCTGCCAGCGTCACCTTCCACGGTTCGGCCACCAGCCGTTGCAGGTGGGTTTCATTGGTTTCCAGATCAACTGTGATATCAGACTGGTGCAGGTAATAGTTCAGGAAATAATCCTTGATCATATAGCCCTTGTAGCCACAGCAGATAATGAACTCGTTCACCCCGTGCGCCGCATAGGTTTTCATGATATGCCAAAGAATGGGCTTGCCACCGATTTCAACCAAAGGCTTTGGCCGCAAGGCGGATTCCTCGCTGATACGGGTGCCGAAACCACCTGCCAGAATGACTGCTTTCATGATGAATATCTCTGTTGCTACGTCGTTTTTACCGTAACATTACAACGCGGGAGGATTAAAGGGTTTTACTTTGAATAAAGCCGCAAGCCGCATATTCGTTTGTCTATTGTTCAAACACAACTTGCGGCCTATTAGTATTGTAATTCACCCAGCAAGGACCGGTTGGGACCTGCGGTGTGCAGAACTGTAGCAAATTGGGTAGCACCATTATATGACAATTCCATGCACAATTCTTATCCCTACCAAAGACCGCCCCAACCTGCTTAGGCGAGCGGTCAAATCTGCATTAATTGCGGCCCCAGGAAATTCCGAAGTCATTGTGATTGATGACAAAAGCAATCCCCCTGCGCAGGATGCGTTGGAGGAGTTTGACGATCCAAGGCTGGTTTTATTGGTAAATGATGGCAATAGTGGTGCTGCGGCTGCCCGCAATTTCGGGATTAAATCGGCGAAGGGAAAGGTAATCTTTTTTCTTGACGACGATGATGAAATTCTCCCCGATTACTGCAATGAAATTCTGGATACAGTCGTGGCAAAACATCACAATATCGCCTACGGGTTTTCTGCTTGCTGGATATCCGGCAACAAATCAAATGGCGCCACCGAAGATACAATCGGGAATAATAAACTACAGCAGGGGATTATCTCTGCCTCTGAACCCTTCCGAAGGAGAATTTGTGCATTTAGCCGAGGGTTCTGGATCAAACGCGATGTGCTTGAGGAACTTGGCCCGATAGACGAGGCTATGGCAACCAACGAAGATACGGAATATCTGTGCCGGTTGATTGATGCAGGTAAACCGGCATGGTTTTCAGCAAAGCCCGGTGTGCGGATTTACGAGCACAACGCCGAAACCGCGCCTAACGAACTGGGCCATGTAACCAATCGCATTAAAAGCACAAACCGGGCACAAATATTCTTAACAATTTACCATCGCTATCAGCGCCTTATGGAAACTGACAAACAGGCGCGACAACACATTGCACGCCGCTATATCAAACTCTCGACCAAATCAGGGAAGCTGCGGGAAAGCTGGAAATTTGCAGGGACATTACCCAGCCCGTCCGAGCGCTTTTCCGCCCGCTACTACGCCTTGGTAAATTACTGTGCATACCGTTTATCTGGCAAGCATTCCAAAGCCTGATGGCCTGATCTGCGGTCGAGTTAGGAGAGTAACACAAAGCGCGGGGCAATTACCCCTTTTCGGTGCAAATATTGGCTATATCGTAGCTACCCGCCGGACACCATCAGCTTCGGGCTGATTGTAGCCGATACCCCAACTACTGTCATTATTAACCGAAAGATGGCCATATTGCCGTCGAATAGCCAGTTCGGTTTCAGGTTTGGCTGTATGCGGATAATTCTTAAGCTCATCATAATAGGCCTGCAAATTGTCCGCGAGGGCAACATTTGTCCCGCCAAAATCATTCGGCATGGTTTCCGGGAAAGGAACCCCTGCAGCCACGGCCTGATCATACATCAGCCGCAAAGTCACAAATTGAATACCGTGTTCTGCTGTGGTGAACAGATTCACATTCCGGCTATCTTCGGTAAACAGGTTTCTGTTTCTAAATGATGTTACTCTGTCATCGTCCACCGGCTTGAAGTTGCGGTCTTCAACCCCCCAGCGAGTCTCATAGAACGGCAGCATCCCCGGATAATCAGCCGTATCAAAGGAAAACGTATCCTTAAGAATGCCGGGTTCATACCCGCCGCCGATGTCTGAATGTGCCCCTACTACCTCGATCCGTGTTCCCTTCACGGCCAATGCAAGCGGGAAGTTTTCACGGATCTCGTCCTTGGCTGTAATATGGGCAATCGTTTCGGCGACATTGCCCACTGTGCTTATCATCACATTTTCATAGCTGCCTATATTGCCAGCGTTTCCAACCGATGAAACCGTATCGAAAAGCCCCATGAATTTCACTTTCAGGCGGGAAGACCCGTAGGTGATTTCCTGATCAATAATCCCGTTGGCAAAATCGCGCGCAGCGGCCGAACCGCGCGAAAACCCGAAGGTGTCGAACCAGATATCGCAAGGCTGCATTCCAGGGGCCTTTTTGTTGATATCATCAATTATTTGGTTCATTGCCTGTTTGACACGATTTTCCACCCCTTCGGCACCGGTCCCCCAACCCATCCCTCGGTACGTAGTTCCGCCATCTTCTTCAACACCAATACCACGCATGTAACGGCTGAAGTAGTTAACCTTGCGCGGATTGCCGTTGATTTCTTTTATCGTAGCACCCCGAGTATCCTCATACCTCTCTTGCATTAGATCAACATTTGTATGCCATGAAATATCGGGTAGGTGGATGTGTTCCCTTGAATTGCCCGTGCCATCAAAAAATACCCCGATCCGCAACAAATCACAGCCCATGATGATGGAATCAGCAGGCCCTGTTCCGGCTTCTTTTCCGGCTGCACGAGCCGCGGCGTTGGCGGCGGCAGGGTCTTCTTGGACATGTTGTGTCATTGACTTTCTCCAGTCTCAAAACAGCGGGAGGGCGGGGCTTGATTATTGCTAAGAAACCGCGCCCTGTTTTCCATGCTTTCTTTTAATTGGTCTGCCCACCCATTCGCATGGCTGGTTTCTTTCAGTTTTTGCGCCAGAGGATCATCGTCAGGCAACGGTTCTGCGCAAAGCTCGCGAAGAACAATACGAGGTTTTTGGAGCGCCGAGATGTCATTGGTCTGACCCAAGCCAATAAGACGCGCAACTTCATGATCTGTTGTTGTTGCGATAATGTCGGCTCCGGGTCCAACGACAATGTCTACCGTTGCATGGCTTCCGTCTTCACCAAAAGTTGCCAATTCAGACGCTGCAATCGTAAACTTCAGCCTGTAACTTCGATCTGCCAGAATATCATACCACGCCACATCCCAGTTCAGCGCATCCCCCCAGCGGCTGCCATAGGTCGCCCCGCCGGTTTCACCGCGGCCCCGTATAGAACCATCGACGATCTTGCGACCGTTCAGCGACAGATAGAGGGATGCCGGTGTGGAAATATGCGAGTGAATATCTGTGCTCAGCGCCGTTGGCCGCGACGGCCACAATGCCCAAATCATAAGGCCCACCACCAGGCCCACTGCTGCCAGTAACTTGAATATCTTCGGTTTGCCGGTTGCATCTATCACGTTCCAATCCAATCATCACCAGTTTCACTTCGTTCTTGTTCATCCCCGGCCTGTACGTCCAGAAATGTTTCAATCTGTTCGATAGCTTCATGGGTTGCTTTCACAGACGTTATTATATGCCAGATTTCCCCCTGAGCATAGGTTTGCAGAAAGTCCGGCCCCAGCATTATTTCCCAGCAACATAATTTCGCCAAGTGGTCGCGTCGCCAAAACCCCAAATTGTAAAACATGTTCCGCTTTGAGCGAAGATGTTCTGCTATTTCCTTTTCATTGCTGTGCAAAGCCAAGGGTATGTGGCGAATACTAATCTTTATCAGCTTTTCGAATTCATATTGTTTGCGAAGGTGGCGCATGGTTTCCTGCACCATCTTTGTCATTATCGACCGTGTTGCGGGTGGTTTACTATCTGCATACCGACTTAGGACAATCGTCATATATTGTGATAATACGAGTATGGTCACCGTCGGATGCACTGCGGGAAACATCGGCGAAACCAGTTGTTGTAACTCCGGACTGTTTCCAAGTGACAACAGGTGCGCACTTACGGGAGACTCCCAGAACCTGAAATAATACCACTTCCCGCTTTCATCCTGCACCTTTGTGAACTTGCGAAAGTGTCGCCACATCTCCTCCAGAGACCCGCGCGAACGCACGTAGATGCCCGGCTCCCGATCCCACATAAACCACGGCACCTCTTGCTCGGGGTCATGGCTGAACAGGTTGCGGGTAAAATCGTTGTCCTCCTCCAGTCGCACCACATAGGGCGCGACGTCGCGCATTTCCTCGGCGGCCTCGCCCTTGAACAGGCAGCGGTGTTCCAGCTCTGATGCCTCCAGCATCTCGACAAAGTTCACCACCTTGGCCGCGTCAAGGATTGCGTAGGTGTTCAGTGGCGGCACCTTATCCGCGCTGCCGTATTGCGCCTCTTCGGCGGGGATCGGGTCAGGCTGGCCGAACAGCGGCTGATAGAGCGCGTCCGGCACGGTCTTGGGTGGATGCACCCCGAACTGGCTGCCCAGCGGCTCCACCCCCTCGATCTCTTCGATATGCAAGTAACCTTCGGTGTCGTCCGGTTGACCATCCGCTCCCGCCGCACCGCCCCCAAGCGCGCCAATCTCGACCGGATGCTTTGCGCTGACCTTTGCGGCCAACCTTTGGGCATCCTTGCGGTCGGGGTGTTTCTGCATCCACTCCGCAGCGGGCAAAACCTCCTCGGCCAGTATCATCTGCAAGCCGTGGGTGTTGGTGTGAAAATGCACCTCGCGCTCGAACCCTTCAGCGCTGTCGGCCCAGGCGGCGACAAGGGCCGGAAAAGTATCGAGGTTGGTATCAACAGTCCGATGAAAATGACAAATGCCGAGCCATAAAGAGAGCTCAGGCATGAAACAAACCTTTAAGATACAGAACGGACAGCACCCGGATTACTCCTTGGCCTTGAGACATTCCTCGACAAGTGGCAAAGCTTCGTTTGCCGCACCGGTCAATGTCGGCACCTGTGCGCCTCCGCTTCCTCCCATGGAAACATTGCCCTTCAGATTGATCTGCGCCGCCTCCAGTGTAATCCCGCTGGCATCAATAGTTATTTTTCCGCCCGGCCCCTTGATAGTGAAGGTTTCAAACGCCATCAGGGTGTGGGTCTTGGTATTGTTGGTAATAGATTTGGTCGCATCCAGCATAAAACTGCCACTGACTGTTTCTGTGACATTGCGACCAACTTTAACAATATGGTCGGCGTAGATATCCTGTTTGTGGATATTACCAACATAGTGGACATGGTCCTTGCCGTATTTTTCCTGCTGGTTCTGTGCTACCTGATAGACCACATCGCGACCAATCGAATGTCTGGCATCCCGTCCGATGGTTTCCGTGTGGTCCTGACCAACCGTTATGGTTTTGTCCCGCCCAACGGATTCGAACTGATCCTGTCCGATTGTTTTGCTGCGATCATTCAAAATGTCGATCTGCTGGTCTTTTTGCCCGTGCATGTAGATCAGTTCCTGATCTTTGCGATCCTCGAACATCAGCTCGTTAAATCCGGACCCTTGATGCGTATCTGTTTTGAACACGCTTTTCGTTTTGTTTTCCGGCAGCGGATACGGCGGATCATTTTTCCCATTATACACACAGCCTGTCACGATCGGCTTGTCGGGATCACCCTCGAGGAACTCGACGATCACCTCCATGCCGATGCGCGGGATCACCATGCCGCCCCAGCCTTGCGAGGCCCAGTTC
>WFNH01000093.1 GCA_015488685.1 Marinosulfonomonas sp. | reverse complement strand
TCGATTCGTCATGGTATTATGCCCGTTTCACCAGCCCGCACGCCAAAACCCCGACCGATCTGGACGATGCTGCCTACTGGATGAATGTGGACCAATACATCGGCGGGATCGAGCACGCGATTCTGCATCTGCTCTATTCCCGTTTCTTCGCCCGCGCGATGAACATCACCGGCCATCTGCCCCAAGGCACGAACGAACCCTTTGACGCCCTGTTCACCCAAGGCATGGTCACACACGAGATTTACCAGACGCGTGATGACAAGGGCCGCCCTGTCTATCACCTGCCAGAAGACGTTGATCTGGAAGCAAAAACCGTCAAAGCCACCCGCGAGGCGCTAGAAATCATCCCGTCCGCCAAAATGTCTAAATCCAAGAAAAACGTGGTCGATCCGGTCAACATCATCGATTCCTACGGCGCCGATACAGCCCGCTGGTTCGTGCTGTCCGACAGCCCGCCCGAACGGGATGTGGAATGGACGGCCTCGGGCGCCGAAGCCGCGCATAAATTCCTGAACCGCGTCTGGAACCTGTGCGATAAAATCGAAGGTCTGCCGGATGGTGAAACCAAGGATGACGAGGACCTGATCCGCGCCATGCACCACGCCATCCACGACGTGACCGCCGGTATCGAAGGGTTCGCCTTCAACACTTCAATCGCCAAAATCTATGCCTTCACCAACACCCTGTCCAAATCCAGGGCTGGCGGCACAGCGCAAAAACAGGCAATCAAGGTTCTGGCACAACTAATGTCCCCCTTCACCCCGCATCTGTCCGAAGACATCTGGGCGCATCAGGGCGGCGAAGGTCTGGTCACGCAGGCCCCTTGGCCACAGCATGACCCAAAAATGCTGGTGCAGGACACCATCACCCTGCCGATCCAGATCAACGGCAAGCGTCGGTCGGAAATTGCCGTTCCCGCCGATATGCCAAAAGAAGAGATTGAAAAAATCGCGCTGGCGAACAAAGCTGTCGTAAAGGCGCTCGATGGCGGGTCGCCCAAGAAAATGATCATTGTGCCGGGGCGTATCGTGAATGTCGTCATTTAACCGCAGAACCTTGATGTTGTCGCTGGCCGCGCTTTCGGCCTGCGGCTTTACCCCTGCCTATGGGCCTAACGGCCCCGCCAAGGGGGTGCGCGGACAGATACAGGTGGACGTGCCGACGGATCGCAACGGTTTTGATTTCGTGCGCCGGCTCGAGGAACGCCTGGGCCGCGCCAACGCCGCACAATATAAACTGTCCTATACGCTGAACCTGAGCGAAGACGACCTTGCCATCACACCGGCACAGGAAATTACCCGCTACCATGTGCTGGGATCGGCGCAGTTCACCCTGCAAAATGTCGGCACCGGCGAAATTGTCACCTCGGGCACGGTTGACAGTTTCACCAGCTATTCCGCGACCGGCACCACTGTCAGCACACAAACGGCCAAACGCGCGGCCTATGCCCGTCTGATGGTCATTCTGGCGGACCAGATCACAACCCGCCTGATTGGCACATCCGGTGCGTGGATGAAATGAAGCTATCCCCCCGCGAAGCCGCCGGATATTTCGCCAAACCCGATCCAAAACGCGCGGGCTTGCTGATTTATGGCGGGGACGCAATGCAGGTTGCCCTGAAACGCCAACAGGTGATCGCCGCACTGATCGGCAAAACCGGCGAAGAGGAAATGCGCCTGACCCGCATCCCCGCTTCCGATCTACGATCCGATCCCGCCTGCCTGATCGACGCGATGACGGCACAGGGATTTTTCCCCGGCCCCCGCGTTGCCTTTGTCGAAGATGCCGCCGACGGGCTGAGCAAATTCATCAAACCCGCGCTTGAGGCATGGCGCGAGGGCGATGCACAAATCATCGTCACCGCCAAACAGTTGAATGCGCGCTCAAGCTTGCGCAAATTGTTCGAGGGGCACAACAACAGCTTTGCCGTCGGCATCTACGACGATCCGCCCTCAAAGGCCGAAATCGAATCCGATCTTGCCAAGGGCGGGCTGACCAATATCCAGCCGGACGCAATGGACGCCCTGATCACCCTGTCGCGCGATATCGGTCCGGGTGATTTTCGGCAGGTGGTTGAGAAAATCAGCCTTTATAAACTGAACGACACCACACCGCTAACCCCCGAGGATGTGATGGCCAATGCCCCCACCTCGACCGAGGCCGCGCTGGATGATGTGCTGAACATCGTCGCCGAGGCCCGCAGCGGCGAAATCGGCCCCGTCATGCGCAAACTGGAAAGTCAGGGCGTGCAGCCCGTGGGCCTGTG
>WFNH01000092.1 GCA_015488685.1 Marinosulfonomonas sp. | reverse complement strand
CCACAGATTGGCTCTGGACATACAACAACGACCGGCCCAACATGGCCATCGGCGGGATCACGCCCGCGATGAAACTGAAACACGCCGCGTAATTCTACGAGCGGACCCCATTAAAAATGGGGGGATTACCCAACCTCTCGCATGATATCGAGAGTGCTGTAGAACTCGCTGCCGCGTCTAGTGCATATTGCTATTCAGCGCTTCCAACCGTTCCAGATTGACAATCGAGGACAGCATCAATCGATCATGTGTCCAGCTTTGTGGCCGCTGAATCGCGATGGTCGCCAAGATCAGGATCATGCCAAGTGGGATAAACAAAATTTGCGTCAGGCGTTTCCCCTCTGGCGTGACGCCAGTATTCAGCACCGAGTCAACGCGCCGGTATAACAGATTGAGACGGCAGGGCATAAACCAGGACCGATCAAACTGGACCAGTGAAACACGCGGTAAGGCGATGGCCTGTGTGGGTTGACGGCGCATCGTATCCTCGCACACCCGCAACAGACATTCACAATAGGCGCGGGCATCGATCCAGCGGCGTGTCAGGATTTTCTGATCACAGCTGAGTTCGCGCAACTGTTCAATCTGGCGCTTCCAGAAATGGATCACCGGATTCCAGAAGAACAGTGATTTGAACAGCTCGAACCCGATTTCCCATTCGACATCATGCTGGCGCAGGTGCTGGAATTCATGCGCAAGCGCGATCCGCATGTCCTGCCTGCGCACCAGCATATTGGCCGGAATGACAATATAGCGCCGCCGAAAACCACGTGCGGAAAATGGCACAACAGATTGATCGGTCAGCCGCAGGTGAACATTACCAAAACGCCGCCAAGGATAACTGCTGGCAATGATGCGGCGTAGTTTGAATGTGGCAATCCCGCAGCGCAGAACACACAACACACTGCCGGTTAGCAGCAGGGCAACGATGATCTGGCTCATCCAGTCGGTAGGGTTCAGCAGGTTGGTTTCCATCGTTTCGCGCATATCCAGCACCTGCTGCATTTCACCCGCCTGCAACCCGATACGGCCATTCAGATATTGCGACAGCATGAAATCTGACAGATTGAATGTCAGCGCGTCGGGCAGCATTCCACCCGCTGCAAGCCGGTTATATCCCAAGGCAATGAAAGGGCTGGCGAGGATCGCCAGAAAGATACCGTTCAGCAAACGAAGTTGCGTTCGGTATGCGTATTTCATCCCAAATCTGTTCAGCAGAAACCGGATAAAAAGCCACAAGGAAAATGCCAGCACAAGCAAGATATTCACGTTGATATATGCCGTAAAAGCAGAGCTAATCTGTGTCATTTTTCAACCTTTTCTCGATCAGCGCCCGAATTTCCTCTAGTGCCTCTTCGGTCAGGTTATAATCGTCCACCAGCCGTGCAATCAGCATGGTCGGGGTGTCGTCGAACAGTTTTTCTGACAAGGCTTTTAAGGATCGCGATTGATACGCGTCCTTGGCCAGCACGGGTTTATAAATATGGGTTTTTCCTTTTTTGGTGCTGGTTACGAATTCTTTTTGTTCCAAAATGCGCAGGATGGTTGCAGCCGAGGTATAGGCAAGGTCGCGTTCGGGTGCCAATTGCCCCAACACGTCGCGCACGCTGCCTTGGCCCAATCGCCAAAGATGGGTCATGAACTCCAGTTCAACCTCGGTCAAAAATTCTCGTTTATCTTTTTTCATGCTCGTTCCGCCGGAAATATTGGTATTTGTGCCTTTCCCGAGTAAATACGAAACCTTTAGTTTTCCCAAGGGTTTTTTGCCGGATTAAACCTTCCAAAAGCAGAACACCCCCCATGCGATGGCCAATCCCAGAGGTGCCCAAAGCGGCATTCCGAACAGACCAAGCCACGCCAAAAAGATATAGGCAGACCCCAGCAAGGAGATGAACAACCGGTCGCCCCGTGTGGTGGTCAGGTGGAAAACCCCCTTGCGTTCCCCCCCGCCGGGGTGACGGATTTCGATCACAGTCAGGATTGCCATTGCGCTAAAAATCCCGATAAAAACCAAGGCCGTAGGCCATGTCCATGCCATCCATTTCAGCATCACACCCTCCCCAGGGCAAAGCCCTTGGCAATGTTATTGCGCACAAACCAGATCACGATGGCGCCGGGGATGATGGTTAGCGTTCCCGCCGCCGCCAGCAGGCCCAATTCATACCCTGCGCTTGAGGCGGTTTTGGTCATAGTCGCAGCAATCGGTTTGGCCGCAACCGCCGTCAGGGTTTTGGCCAGCAGCAATTCAACCCACGAGAACATAAAGCAGAAAAACGCCGCCACCCCCACGCCGGATCGAATCGTCGGCAAGAAGATTTTGACAAAAAACCTGGGAAAGGAATACCCATCGACATAGGCGGTTTCATCCAGCTCTTTGGGCACGCCGCTCATGAACCCTTCCAAAATCCAAACTGCCAGCGGCACATTGAACAACGTATGCGCCAGCGCCACCGCAAGGTAAGTATCAAACAGCCCGACTGCCGAATACAGTTGAAAGAACGGCAGCGCGAAAACGGCGGCCGGGGCCATCCGGTTGGTTAGCAGCCAGAAAAACAACTGCTTGTCCCCCAGAAACCTGTAGCGCGAAAACGCATAGGCGGCGGGCAGGGCCACCGTCAGCGAAATGACCGTGTTTATCGACACATAGGCGATCGAATTGAAATAGCCCCAATACCACGTCGGATCGGTAAAAATGGTGCGGTAATTGTCAAAGGTCCATGTGCGCGGGAACAGCGAAAATCCGGACAGAATTTCACCGGTTGTCTTGAAGCTCATCGCGACCAGCCAATAGATCGGCAACATCAGGAACAGGATGTATAACAGCGGTATCAGGCTTCGTTTTTTCATCATTGCCCCCTAGTTCTGATCGTCTTTGGTCATAAGCGTATAGAACAGCCAAGACACAAACAGCGTGATTGCAAAATAGATCAGCGACATCGCCGCCGCCGGTCCAAGGTCGAACTGTCCCAGTGCGATTTTCACCAGATCAATCGACAACAGCGTGGTGGAATTGCCGGGGCCGCCGCCGGTCAGAACGAAAGGTTCGGTATAGATGTTGAAGCTGTCCATGAACCGCAAAAGGATGGCGATGGTCAGCACCTGCTTCATTTTGGGCAGTTGGATATACCGGAACACCGCCCATGACGACGCCCCGTCAATCCGCGCGGCCTGATAATAGGCATCGGGAATTGACACCAGTCCGGCATAGGCCAGCAGCACCACCAGCGACGTCCAGTGCCAGACATCCATCGCAATGATGGTTGCCCATGCGGCAAAGGGGCTTTGGGTCATGTTGTAATCAATGCCCAACACGTGGTTCATCAGATACCCCAGAAGGCCGATATCGGGCAGAGCAAAGATGTTCCACATTGCCCCGACCACATTCCACGGAATCAGCATGGGCAGCGCCATCGTCACCAGACAGACCGGCACCCAAATCCCTTTGCGCGGCATTGCCAGTGCGATGATCACACCCAGCGGCACTTCGATCGCCAAAATCAGGCCCGTAAACAGGAATTGTCGGCCCAGCGCAGCATGGAAACGTTCGGAGTTCAGGATTTTCTCGAACCAGCCCAGACCTTCCCACAGGAACAGGTTGTTGCCAAAGGTTTCCTGCACCGAATAATTGACCACTGTCATCATCGGGATCAGCGCATTGAACGCGACCAGCAGCAGAACCGGCAGCACAAAGAACCACGCCTTTTGATATTCCTTTTTCATGTGGCACCCTCTGCCGGTTGGCTGGCGATATGCCCGTCCCGATAGACCCGTGTTTTGTCAGGGCGAAACGCCACGGCCATGACCTGTCCGATGGGCGGCACCGCGCCTTCGGCAATGGCGCGCACCTGTGATTGGCCAATACGCAGATCAATGACGTTGTGACGCCCGACGTCTGCCACATGGGTAACTTCGCCCCTTAGCGGGCCGTCACCCAGCGACACATATTCGGGCCGCACGCCAAGACGCAATTCACCTTCTCCAGCTTTGACAGGCCCTTCAATCGCAACCTCGACCCCCTCGAACCGCACCGTATCGCCCTGCACCTCGCAGGGCAGTACGTTCATCCCGGGCGAGCCGATAAAATGGCCAACAAAGACATGCGCGGGGCGCTCGAACAACTCGACCGGCGTGCCGATCTGCACGATTTCGCCTGCATCCATCACCACCACCTGATCGGCAAAGGTCAGGGCCTCGGTTTGGTCATGGGTGACATAGATCATCGTCGCACGCACCCGATGGTGCAGCTCTTTCAGTTTCGAGCGCAGCTTCCATTTCAGATGCGGGTCGATCACGGTTAGCGGTTCATCAAACATGATGACATTCACGTCCTCGCGCACCAGCCCGCGGCCCATCGAAATCTTTTGCTTGTTGTCCGGCGACAGACCCGCCGCGCGCCGCTTCAGCGCATCCCCCAGCTCCAGCATATCGGCAATTGCGGTGACACGCTGTTTGACCGTCGCTTCGTCCATGCCGCGATTGCGCAGCGGAAAGGCCAGATTGTCGTAAACCGTCATGGTGTCGTAGATCACCGGAAACTGGAACACCTGCGCGATTTCGCGTTTGTCCGGCGGCAGATGGGTCACATCGCACCCGTCAAACAACACTTGTCCCTCGGTTGGGGTCAGCAAGCCGGAAATGATGTTCAGCAGTGTTGTCTTGCCACAGCCCGAAGGGCCCAACAGCGCATAGGCGCCGCCATCGTCCCAATCCAGATCAATCTGCTTTAGCGCAAAATCCTGACCCGATTTCGGGTTGGCCTGATAACTGTGCCGCAGGTTGGAAAGGGTTATTTTTGCCATATCCGCCCCCGATCACGCAACGCGCTGGCCGTCAGGTGCAAAGTAATAGCACTTGGACGGGTCCATATAAAAAACGTGTTCTTCGCCAGCGGCGCGCGGGTGAATCCCATAGGCCAGCGATACCCAGTGATCCGGTCCCATCAAAAACTGGATCGAGCTTTTCGAGCCACTTAGTTCCGTCACCTGAACCGTCCCTGCCAGTTTGACCGCATCCGCGTCAGGCGGGGTGGGTGTTACATAATCGGGGCGGATCGCCACCTGATACGTCCCGTCCGGCAGGGCCGCCGCATCCCCCGATAGCGGCCAATTAACAGTATCATCCAGATAGGCCCGATCAGCGGTTTTGGTGATTTCGGCGCGGTTGATCGGCGGGTTGGAAAACACCTGCGCCGATAACAAATCCTGTGGCGCACGATAGATTTCGGCGGTGGGTCCGAATTGTGTGACCCTGCCGTCATGCATCAAGGCGGTCCAGCCCCCCAGCAACAGGGCCTCTTCGGGCTCAGATGTGGCATAGACCACCACAGCCCCGCGTCCGGCGAACAGTTCAGGCAGTTGTTCGCGCAATTCCTCGCGCAGTTTGTAATCCAGATTGGCCAGTGGTTCGTCCAGAAACACCGCCTTGCTTTCCTTGGCAATCGCGCGGGCCAGTGCGGTGCGCTGTTGCTGCCCGCCCGATAATTCATGCGGATAGCGCTTTAACATCGGGCGCAGTTGCAAAATATCGGCGGCCTCTTCGACCCGCCCCTGAATTTCGCTTTTCGCCATACCGGCCACCCGCAAGGGCGAGGCAATATTGTCATAAACCGTCCAATGCGGGTAATTCATAAAAAACTGGTGCACCAGCGCAATGTTACGTTTTTGCGGTGTCTGACGGGTCACGTCTTCGCCATTCATCAGGATCTTGCCACTGCTGACACGATCCAGCCCCGCCATCAGTTTGATCAAGGATGTTTTGCCAGCGCCCGTTTCCCCCAGCAACACATTGAAATGCCCCGGCTCAAGGCGCAGCGATGTTTCTTTGATGTGGGTAATGGCACCGACGCGTTTGGTGATGTTCTGTAACTCAAGGGTCATATTTGGTGTTCTTTTCGCGACAAGGGGCCTGTTGGTCAGGCGTCTCCGGGGCCGTGTTCAGCCCCGGAGTTTCATGTCAGGGATAGCCCTTAGTTCTGGGCCCAGCGGGCAACCAGATCGTCATAGTTGACGGTCATGCCCTGTGGCTTTTCGTTGTCCAGCTTGGGCTTTGGTGCGCCGGGCTGTGACAGCCAGTATTCCGGATCGCGTTCTTCGTTCAAACGCGGACCACAACCGTTATAGACATTCGCGGCCTCGTCGGCGGCTTGCATACGAGCCATCGTTGTGTCCATTTCTGACGCCAGTCGATCCATCGCCTGTTGCGGAGTAAAGGCCCCCGAATTCACGTCGCCAATCTGCTGCCACCAGATTTGCGCCAGCTTTGGGTAATCCGGCACATTGATCCCTGTTGGCGACCAACGAACCCGGTCCGGTGAACGATAGAATTCGATCAGACCACCCAGTTTCGGGGCGCGTTCGGTAAAGCTTTCGTCATTGATGGTGCTTTCGCGAATGAAAGTCAGGCCAACATGCGATTTCTTTACGTCTACAGTTTTCGATACCGCAAACTGCGCATATAGCCACGCTGCTTTGGCACGGTCGACCGGAGTGGATTTCAAAATGGTCCATGACCCCACATCCTGATAACCAACCTTTTGGCCTTCTTCCCAATAAGGACCGTGCGGGCTGGGCGCCATGCGCCACAGCGGGTTGCCATCGGCATCAACCGTGTTGTTGCCTTCGGACTGCGGCTTTACCATGTCGGCGGTAAAGGCTGTGTACCAGAAGATCTGCTGCGCCACGTTGCCTTGCGAAAGGGCAGGAAGCGACTGGTAAAAGTCAAAAGAAGCCGCGCCGGGTGGTGCATATTTACGCAGCCATTCATCCCATTTACGGATCGCGTAAACAGCGGCCGGACCATTGGCAGCCCCGCCACGGCTAACACTTGCACCCACCGGATTACAGGTGCCCGCTTCCATGCGGATGCCCCATTCATCGACAGGAATCCCGTTCGGCTCGCCCTTGTCGCCCTCACCGGCCATGGACAGCCACGCGTCGGTCATGCGCCAGCCCAGATCGGGCGCGCGTTTGCCATAATCCATGTGGCCATAGATCGGCACGCCGTCGATTTCCTGGACATCGTTCGAGAAAAACTCGGCGATGTCCTCATAAGCCGACCAGTTCACCGGCACGCCCAGATCATAGCCGTATTTGGCCTTGAAGGCGGTTTTCAGATCTTCACGATCAAACCAGTCCTTGCGGAACCAATACAGATTGGCAAACTGCTGGTCGGGCAGCTGATACAGATCGCCATCGGGGCCGGTTGTGAACTGTGTGCCGATAAAATCGGGCAGATCCAGTCCCGGATTTGTTACATCCTTACCTTCACCCGCCATCCAGTCAGTCAGGTTATAAGCCAGTTGAAGGCGCGAATGGGTGCCGATCAAATCCGAGTCGTTGATATACCCGTCATACAGATTTCGACCGGTTTGCATCTGGGTCTGCACGGCCTGAACGACCTCTCCTTCGCCCAGAATCTGATGGTTTACCTTGATCCCGGTGATTTCGAAAAACGCCTTTGCCAGCACTTCGGATTCGTAAGAGTGTGTCGGAATGGCCTCTGACAGGACGTTGATTTCCATTCCCGCAAATGGTTCGGCGGCCTTGATAAACCAATCCATCTCGGCGATTTGCTCTTCCTTGCTAAGTGATGATGGCTGAAACTCTTGATCAATCCATTTTAACGCGGCAGCCTGATCGGCAAATGCCGCAGGTGTGCCCGCAATTACGGCAGCAACCGCAACGGCGGATAGCAGATACTTTCGCATCTCATTTCCTCCCAAATCTTTATATGTTCGCCGTCAGGCGGCGACTGCAATCATAGTCGGACCGCGTTTGGCTTCTGTCAAACTAAAAGTTTAGTAGAAGTGGGAATATTTTCTAACACATTGTTATTACCGTAATATTTAAGGCATCCTATTACTACAAAACAGGGCTAAAATTTTATTTACATGAAATGCAGGCCATAAATTCGGGTGAACCCCGTCAGTAAAATATGCCGGTCCTAGCTAAGTGCCTGAAATTCTACTCGCCGGTTTTCAGCCGCTTTTGGATCATCTTTATTGAACGGGAATCGTTCACCCAATCCGATGGCTTCAAGCCGGGTAGGGCTCATGCCGCATTCGTTGACGAAATAGCGCTTAACCTCTTTTGCGCGCAACAATGACAGCTTTTCATTATAGGCATCGGTGCCTGATGTATCTGTATGACCCGCAATTCGGAACAACGAAATATCGCAGGGTTTCATTGCCTCACATAATTGTGCCAATTTTGGTTTTTGCGTGTCGGAAATAACGGCCGAGTCAAAATCGAACTCGATCCGCACATTGACCTGAAGTTCGGGTTCCAACTGCCCAAACATCACCGGTTTCATTGGCGGCGACCATCTTGGAGCGGCAGTTGGCAGGTCGATGAAACTTACATCAAGGTTAAGGGAAAATGGATGTATTTGTACCGCGCGGTGACCAAACAGGGCGATACGATCGACTTTTACCTCTCGCCGCCGCGCAACACAAAGGCAGCCAAAACCTTTCTGGGCAAAGCATTAAAGGGCTTAAAAGACTATGAAAAGCCACGCGTGATCAATACCGACAAAGCCCCGACATATGGGCCAGCACTTGCGGCATTGAAGGCTGAAGGCACATGCCCGCCTGACACCGAACATCGCCAGGTTAAGTATTTGAATAACGTGATTGAGGCCGATCATGGCAAGCTGAAACGGCTGGTCAAACCGACGCTCGGATTCAAGTCTCGCAAGACAGCCTACGCCACGATCAAGGGTTTTGAGGTGATGCGGGCGTTAAAGAAGGATCAGGCAAAAGCGTTCCAAATCCAACTCGGCATCATGGGCGAAATCCGTCTGCTAGAGCGGGCCTTTGGGTTAGGACCTGATATGTTATCAGAGGTATTTGACCACCACCGTGCAGAAATTGAGACATGGCCTGCCTGAAATCGGGCGATAGGTTTAATTTCCGGCCAAAGAAATCTTTGCAACAGGGCCATATCGGGCGCTGGTCCTAAAACCGCATCGACAGGTGTTTGTCGATCGTCTCCAGAAACCGGGCGGCGGCAACCGGCAATGTGCGCCCCTTCAGGTATCCGGCTGACAGAACCCCCGCCGGAACCCCGCCAGGGTTCAGCGGCACCGATACCAGCCGCGCCTTGTCCAGATCGGGGCGCAGGTTGATCGCCAGACAAAAGCTGAGTGCAAGGCTGTCCTGCGACATCAGCCGCAGCAGGTCCAGACTGTTGGATTCCACGGCGGGTTCCAGCGTGACGCCCACCTTGGCCGCTACCTCGTCCAGCACCTGCCGGATGCCTTCGGGCCTTTTGGGCAACAGAAGCGGGAAATCGGTGCAGTCATAGATATGCAGGTTTTCGCGCCCCGCCAGCGGGTGATCCTGCGACATCACCACGAACATTTCCTGTGGTCCGGCATAGACCGTTTGCATGTCCTGCATGTGCATCGGTTCAAACACGATGGCGATGTCGTTGCTGTTGTCCTGCAATGAATTTTCCGCCTCGCCGCGTTCATGCAGGTTAACGCCGAAGGTCACGGCGGGGAATTCGGTCAGGTGCTGTTTGATCAGGTCGGGCAGGAAATAGGCCACCACTTCACGGGTGGTGGCGATGTTGATGTGCCCGGCCCGCATGCCCGACAAATCGGCAATACGCGATTTCACACGCTCCATATCGGCCAGTTGGTCGCGGATATGTTTCAGCAGGATTTCACCGGCGATATTGGGGCGCAAGCCCGCGGGGTGGCGCTCGAAAATCTCGACGCCCAATTCTTCCTCGACCCCCAGAATGCGGCGGTTCAGGGCCGACGGGGTGATGCCCAACTCCTCGGCCGCGCTGCGTAAGCTGCCGGTGCGGGCGATTTTCTCGATGTATTTCAGCACTTGCTGGTGACGCATGGGGTATTCGCCTAAGGTGTTGCGTTTTTTGCAACGGGTTCCTGATTTCTTAGCAACAGACAGCAACACTTTCAAGCCGTATGACTATCTCAAGTGATTCATATTCATGAAAAGGAATGTTGTGACATGGCGCAAAAGCTGGTTGTGATCGGGGCGGGAATGGCATCGGGACGGATGCTGGAAGAGCTGTTCGCGATTGATGCGGGCGCTTATGACGTCACCCTTTTCGGGGCCGAACCACGCGGCAATTACAACCGGATCATGCTGTCGCCCGTGCTGGCCGGTGAAAAGGAATACGGTGAAATCATCACCCATGACGCCGATTGGTACCGTGACAACGGGGTGGATTGCCGGTTTGGCGAACCCGTGGTGAAAATTGACCGCAAGGCCAAACAGGTGGTCAGCCCCGGCGGGGTGACGCCCTATGACAAGCTGGTGATCGCCACCGGCTCGGCCTCGTTTTTCATTCCGGTGCAGGGCAATGATTTACCCGGTGTTGTCGGGTTTCGCGATCTGGACGATGTCGAGGCAATGCTGAAGGTTGCGGGAAAACCTGACGGGCAAGCCGTGGTGATTGGCGGTGGTTTGCTGGGGCTCGAGGCCGCGGCGGCGTTAAAGCAACAGGGCATGGATGTGACCGTGCTGCACCTGATGGGCCACCTGATGGAACGTCAACTGGACCCCGCCGCCGGATACCTTTTGCAAAAGGAACTGGAAGGGCGCGGCATCAATATTGTCTGCAAGGCCCACACGCAGGCCATTCTGGGCAAGGAGCATGTCGAGGCGGTGCTGCTTGAGGACGGACAGGTGTTTGGTGCCGATCTGGTGGTGATGGCCGCCGGTATCCGTCCGGAATCTTGGCTGGCGGTGGATGCGGGCCTGCGGGTTGAACGGGGCATCTGGGTGGATGACACCATGCAGACCAGTGATCCCGATATTTATGCCCTTGGCGAATGTGTCGAGCATGATGAAGTGGTTTACGGCCTTGTCGCGCCACTGTTTGATATGGCCAAGGTGCTGGCGAAAACCCTGACAGGCACGGTGGCCGAATTCAAGGCACCGGTGGTGTCCTGCCAGTTGAAAGTCACTGGCGTCGATCTGTTTTCGGTCGGGGATTTTTCCCAAGGCGATGACCGCGAGGAAATCGTGTTCCGCGACCCCGGCCGAGGCATTTACAAGCGGCTGATTCTGAAAGAGGACCGGATTATCGGCGTGGTGATGTATGGCGACACCACGGATGCGGGATGGTTTTTCGAGATGCTAAAAACCGGCGAGGATATTTCCGATATCCGCGACACGCTGATCTATGGCCCCGCCTTTCAGGGTGGCGAAGCACTGGACCCGCTGGCGGTGGTCGCTGCCATGCCCGACAGTGCCGAAATTTGCGGCTGTAATGGCGTGTGCAAAGGCACCATCGTGCAGGCCATCCATGACGGCGCGACCGATCTGGGGGCAATCAAGGCGGTGACCAAAGCGTCGGCATCCTGTGGCAATTGCACGGGGCTGGTCGAACAGGTATTGGCCAGCACGCTGGGCGATGAATTTCAGGTGCCTACCCCTTCGGGGATTTGCGGTTGCACCGACCACAGCCACGAGGACATCCGCCGTGTGATCAAATCACAAGCGCTGAAATCCATTCCGGCGGTGATGCAGGAAATGGGCTGGAAAACCTCTTGTGGTTGCCACATCTGCCGCCCGGCGCTGAATTACTACATGATCGCCGAATGGCCCTTGGAATATGCCGATGATCTGCAAAGCCGTTTCGTGAACGAACGCAACCACGCCAACATCCAAAAGGACGGCACCTATTCGGTGGTGCCGCGCATGTGGGGCGGGATCACCACACCACAGGAATTGCGCGCCATTGCCGATGCGGCGGAAAAATACAATGTTCCGACCATCCATGTCACAGGCGGTCAGCGGATTGATCTGCTGGGCATCCGGCGCGAGGATTTGCCGGCAATGTGGGCCGATCTGAACAGCGCCGGCCTTGTTTCGGGCCACGCCTATTCCAAGGGGCTGCGCACGGTGAAAACCTGTGTCGGGTCCGACCACTGCCGCTTTGGCACGCAGGACAGCACCGGCCTTGGCATCAAGCTGGAAAAAATCCTCTGGGGGTCATGGACGCCACACAAGGTCAAGCTGGCCGTGTCCGGCTGCCCGCGCAATTGCGCCGAGGCAACCTGCAAGGATCTGGGCGTGATCTGTGTGGACAGCGGCTATCAGGTGTCGGTCGCGGGTGCCGCGGGGATGGAACTGAAGGAAACCGAGGCGCTGGCAACAGTTGCAACCGAGCAAGAGGTGATCGATCTGGCCGTTGCATTCATCCAGCTCTACCGCGAAAGCGCGAACTATCTGGACCGACCCTATAAATGGGTCGCCAAGGTGGGGATGGACTGGGTGAAACAGCAGGTGGTCGAGGACGCCCAAAACCGCGCCGCCCTGTGCGAACGGTTTGAAATTTCCCAATCGGTTTACCGCAAGGATCCGTGGGCCGAACAGGCAAAACCCGAATACCGGCCGCGCAAATGGGCGGCACTGGCCGATCTGACACTGGAGGCAGCAGAATGAGCAACTGGATTGATATTGCAGCACTTGAGGACATCCCGCCGCGCGGCGCGCGGGTGGTGAAGACACGGCTTGGATGTGTGGCGGTGTTTCGCACCGGTGATGACAGGGTATTCGCGATTGATGACGCCTGCCCGCACAAAAAGGGACCACTGTCCGAGGGCATCGTGCATGGCAACGCCGTCACCTGCCCGCTGCACAATTGGGTGATTGATCTGGAAACCGGCATGGCGCAAGGCGCCGATGAGGGCCGCGTCAATACATATGAAATCAGGGTCGAACAGGGCCGTATCTTGCTGGACGGGGCGCGTTTGCTGGCCCGTTCCGCTGCTTAACCGAAGGGGCCACACCATGGCATATCTACAACCAACCGAATTTGTAACCAAACTGGTCGATGCGGGCGCCGCCAAGGTGTTCATGTCCACCCGCGACACTCTGATCCGCGCCTTTATGGCGGGGGCAATTCTGGCGCTTGCGGCAGCTTTCTCAATCAGCATCAATGTGAATACCGGCCAGCCATTGGCGGGAGCTGTGCTGTTTCCTGTGGGGTTTGTTCTGTTGTATCTGCTTGGGTTTGACTTGCTGACGGGTGTCTTTACTCTTGTTCCGCTGGCCTTGATTGACAAACGCCCAGGCGTCACCCTGAATGGGGTGCTGCGCAACTGGGGTTTGGTGTTTGTCGGCAATTTCGGCGGGGCACTGACAGTAGCGCTGTTCATGGCCATTGTTTTTACTTACGGCTTTGACGTAGAGCCAAACAAGATTGGCCAAAAGATCGGTGAAATAGGTGTTGGCCGGACGCTGGGCTATGCTGCCCATGGCGCTGCCGGTATGCTGACATTGTTTATCCGTGGCGTCATGTGCAACTGGATGGTTTCAACCGGCGTTGTTGCCGCATTTATATCGACACAGGTAACAGGCAAAATTCTGGCGATGTGGATGCCGATCATGCTGTTTTTCTACATGGGGTTCGAGCATTCTGTTGTGAACATGTTTCTGTTTCCCTCGGGTTTGATGTTGGGTGGCGGGTTTACGATTTCCGATTACCTGATCTGGAATGAAATTCCGACAGTTCTTGGCAATATTGTGGGCGGTATCACATTTGTTGGTCTGACGTTGTATTCCACCCATATGCGCACAGGGGCCAAGCGTAACGTTGTTGCAGTTCCGGCCGAGTGAATAATTCCAAGCCAAGCGTTTCCTGCTCTGCCAGGAGCAGGAAACGCACCTTGTATATATGATACTTTACGGCAGAATAAGGATGTATCGTATTCTATGCCAAAGCCAATAACTATCCACCCACCCCTTGCCGGATATTGTCGGGTAACCACGTTGCAATTTGCGGCCAGATCACAAGGATTACCACCATCAGCAACATCAACCCGACCATCGGCACGGCGGTTTTGGCAATGTAGGAAATTTCATATTTCGTCATGCCTTGCAGCACAAACAGGTTGAACCCGATCGGCGGTGTCACCTGCGCCATTTCCACCACTACAACAATGAAAATACCGAACCAGATCACGTCAATGCCCGCCTGCCGGATCATCGGCTCGACAATCGCCATGGTCAGAACCACCGACGAAATCCCGTCCAGAAACATACCCAGAAACACATAGAACACCGTCAGCACCACGATCAGCATGGTTGGCGACATATGCAGGCTGTCGATCCATGCGGCCAGCAGCCGGGGCAATCCGGTGAACCCCATAGACAGCGACAGGAAAAATGCCCCCATCAGGATCAGTGAAATCATTGCCGAGGTCCGCGTGGCCCCCATCAACGAGGCCGCAAAGGTGTTCCAGCTCAGCGACCCTTGTAGAGCGGCAAGTGCAAGTGACCCCAGAACGCCAACCGCTGCGGCTTCGGTTGCGGTGGCGTATCCCAGATACATTGATCCGATCACCACGGATACCAGCAACAACACAGGGATTAGAAAGCGGCTTTCGGCCAGCATTTGCGATAGCGGCATGGACGGTTCCGGTTTTGGCCGCTGATCTTTGAACAGGAAATGCCAGCCCATGATATAAAGCGCAAACAGGCTGGCCAGAACCAGACCGGGGATGATGCCTGCCATAAACAGTTTGGTGATGCTTTCATTGATCGACACCCCGTAAACAATCAACGTCAGGGACGGCGGGATCATCAGGCCCAGTGTGGCAGCGCCGGCCAGCGTGCCGATGATCATATGTTCGGGATAGCCGCGTTTGCGTAACTCGGGGATCGACATTTTGCCAACCGTGGTCAGGGTGGCGGCGGATGATCCGGATACGGCGGCAAAAATGGTGCAACCCGCAATATTGGTGTGCAGCAACCCGCCCGGCAGCCAGCGCAGCCACGGCGCCAACCCGCGAAACATATCCTGTGATAATTGCGTTCGATAGAGGATTTCACCCATCCATATGAACAGCGGCAAGGCCGTCAATGTCCAACTGCTTGCGCCGGTCCAGATAGTGGTGATCATCGCATCCCCGGCGGGCCGTGAAGTGAACAGCTCCATTCCCACCCAGGCAACCCCCATCAATGCCAGCCCGACCCAGACCGAGCCACCCAGCAGGGCAAACAACACGAAAAGAAAGGTCAGCGTTGCGTATAGTTCGTTCATTCTATTGCCTCGCTTACAATGCTGGTTTCACCATTCACCAGCAGCCGCGTTAACGCGTCCCACAGGGCTACGGCCAACAGGATGGTGCCAATCGACATCGGCAGTTGCGGCAACCAGATCGGGGTATAAACCCAGCCTGATCCGGTATCGGCCCAGATTTGCCCCCATTTCGACGGCGCATTGGCAAACATCGAAAAGAAGGAAATCAGCCATTCGGGCGTGTAATCCTGCCCCTGTGTGCGGTCATTCAGCATCACCGACATAAAGTTGGTTTTGACTGCATAACGGGCGAAATAGGTGGCGGTGGCAGCGGCAATCAAGGTGGCCAGCGCATCCAGCCAGAAACGGGTATATTTGTTCATGTTCAGAAAAATCGACACGCGGATATGGTTGCCGTTCACCAGCGCATAAGCCAGCGCAAAGAACGACGTCGCGGCCATTGCATAACCGGCGTATTCGGTTGATCCGGGAAAGGTTATGCCGGACCAGCGGGCAATCATCTGCGCCACGATCAGCAACAGGATCAACGCCATGAAAAAGGCGGCAATGACACCGGATATGACATATACCCTGTCCAGAATTCGCCATAGCGGGGACAAAAGCCGTTTTGCCGTCTTGCGCTGAATCAGGCAGAACCCCGCCAGCAACGCCGGAAATATAAACAGCCACACCCACAAGGGCAGCCCTAATAATGGTTGCCAGTCTCTCACCGTGTTATCCCCTGAAACCTTGTTTGTGGCCCCCGCGTATCTACGGGGGCCACTGGATTTTACATTTTGTGGTAGGCGTCCAGAATGGCCTGACCGTCAGCGCCGGTCTGGGCCAGCCAATCGGCGGTCATCTTTTCACCAATCGCTTTCAGCTCGGCCAGAAATTCGGGGCCGGCATCGGTAACAGTCATGCCGTTCTCTTGCAGCTGTTCAAAATACCAGTTTGCCAGTTCCTCGGATTTTGCAGCACAGGCAACACCGGTTTCATCCGCAGCTTTTTGCAACGCGGCTTTGGTGGCATCGTCCAGCCCGTCCCAAACCCCCTTGTTCACCATCACATAGTTGCGCGGCAGCCATGCGTTGACCTTGTAGTAATGATCCAGATATTCCCAAACCTTGCGGTCGTAACCGGTTGAGCCGGACGAAATAAATGCCTCGACCACGCCGGTTGCCAATGCCTGACTTAGCTCGGCGGCCTCGACCTGCACGGGCACCATGCCCAATGCTTCGGCAAAGGTGGCTGTCGCGGTGTTGTAGGAGCGGAATTTCAGCCCCTGTGTATCTTTGGAGGAATTTACTTCTTTGTTGAAATAGAATCCCTGCCCCGGCCAAGGACATGTGTAGAGCGCCACAAGGTTCAGATCGGCCAGTTGTGCGTTCACCTTATCCTTGGCGGCATGCCACAGCTTTTCGTTATCTTCATAGGTGGTGGCAACAAACGGCAGGTTGTCCCATCCCAGTAACGGGGCCTCGTTCGCATGGGCTGACATGAACCGTTCACCAATCGGCACCTGACCAGTCTGGATCGCGCGCTTGATCTCGCCGCCTTTGAACAATGATCCACCGGGATGCACGGTGATATTGATGCCGCCATTGGTGTATTCGCGCACCTTGTCAGCAAACACCACGCCCATTTCCGAATGGAAATTGGTGGCGGAATAGGCCATCGGCATATCCCAGTCTTCGGCCATTGCAGCAGAAGCGCCGAACGACAGGGCAACGGTTACTGCCGCCGCCAGATTGGTTTTGAATGTGGTCATTTATATTCTCCCTATTGTTGATCTACAGTTGCGTCTATTTTGCGAACCTTTGTGGTGTGAAAGGTCGGGCATCGTAATTCGCCTGTGTCCCGCTTACCAGATCGGCCACCATGCGCCCTGTTTTTGGCCCGCCGGTTAACCCTATATGATGATGGCCAAAGGCGGCAAAGACCCTGCTATCCCCGATTTCCCCGATCAACGGCAGGCTGTCGGATGGGGCGGGGCGAAAGCCCAGCCATTCCGCTTCACTGTCGGCCTGCATTTGCGGAAATATCTCGGCCACCTTGCGGCGCAGCAGCTTTAACGGTGCCTTTGACAATCTGTCTTTCATCCCCCCGAATTCGACAACACCTGCACACCTTAGCCCCTGATCCATTTGTGTTGCAACGAATTTTCCTGTTGCCAGCATCATCGGGTTGCGCGGTGTTTCGCTGGGGTTTTTGTAAACAATATGGTAGCCGCGCTCGGCCTCAAGCGGCACATTGATGCCCAGTTTGTCCATCAGCGGCTTGGACCAGACGCCGGCAGACAACACAGCCCCGTCGCAATGGATGCGCCCCTGATCCGTATCCACCGCCGAAATCCGCCCGCCGGACAGATCGAAGTCCTTCACTTCAGCCTGTATAAACTGTCCGCCCAGTTCCCGCAGATGCGCCACCAGATCTTTGGCATAGGCGGCAGGATTCAGGATGAAACCGTGATTTTTGTTCACCGCCAACAGCTTGACACCGGGCGACAGGATCGGCTCGGCCTCTTGCACCGCCGGCCCTTCGATGATTGTGGGCACAAACCCCGCCTTGCGCCGCAAATTCCAGACATAGGCGTCGGCCTCAAAGGCCGCGCGGTCGGCATAAACGAAATTATATTCGCTTTCCTGCACCCATTTTGCCGCCTTCGTTCCACCCGTCAGCGCCTGATGCTGTTCCAGACTATCGCCGATGATCACCGACAACCCGTCCGAAATCCGGCGGGTATCAGCGTCATTGGCGTGGGAAAGATACCGCATCAGCCACGGCAGTAATTTGGGCGCATAGGCCAGCCGCATAAACAGCGGGAAATTCGGATCCAGCAGGTATTTTGGACCTTTGCGCATCAAACCCGGTGTGGTTACCGGCACAACCGAACAACTGGCCAGAATGCAGCCGTTACCGTAAGAGGCCCCCATACCGGGCTCGCCTTTGTCAACCAGCGTCACCCGATGCCCCGCACGGCGCAGCCAGATCGCACTGGATGCGCCGATTATTCCTGCGCCTATAATGACAATGTGGTGCGGGGTCATGCCATGCCCCCCGCCGCGCGAACTTTCAAGCTGATCCTGTTGTTTGGAAACACCTCATCACCCCCCCCTGTGATGTTTAAGAGTGGCACAGATTTGACGGCTCTCCAAATAGATTTCTCTGGTGGGATTTAGGGTGATAGACAACCCCATATAGGGTTGGTTGGAAAAGGCGCATATGACACAGGATAACGTTGTGAAAACTGCCGCAAGTGTCGGGATACTGATGCTGGAAACACGGTTCCCCCGTATTCTGGGCGATATTGGCAACCCCCAGACATGGCCGTTTCCGGTGCACTACCGCATGGTGCGGGGTGCAACGGTAGATAAGGTGGTGTGTGATGACCCACGATCACTGACCAAGGCCTTTATCAAGGCCGGTCGCGAACTGGTGCAGATGGGGTGTGCCGGTATCACCACCAGTTGCGGGTTCCTGTCGCTGATTCAGGACGAGGTAAAAGAGGCGCTTGGTGTGCCGGTAGCAACGTCGTCACTAATGCAGGTTCCGATGGTTCAACGACTTTTGCCAAAGGGGCGGCGGGTTGGCATTCTGACAATTTCCGCAAATACATTAACCCCCGTGCATCTGGTGGCGGCGGGGGTGCATCCGCAAACACCTGTTGTTGGCACCGAAAGCGGGCGCTATTTTAGCCAAGCCATTTTAAGCGATACACCCGATCTGGATATTGCAGCCTGCCGGTTGGACCTGATCGGCGCGGCACAAACTCTTATCCATTCCTGTCCGGATGTCGGGGCAATCGTTCTGGAGTGCACCAACATGGCCCCCTATGCGCATGATATCCACATCGCCACAGGATTGCCGGTCTATTCAATCTATAATTTTGTCAGTTGGTTCCAGTCTGGCCTGTCGCCGCGTATTTTCTGAATGATCCAAAGGCCCTGACATCGGGCTATGACGAACAGACCTGTCACACGGACCTCATCATTCATCCTGCGTATTTGTGTAACTCTTCAATTCGATGATGGTTTTCAAAACACCTGTCATCCGCACCGTTTGGTATGGCAAAGTTCCTTTAAAATTATGAGATTTTTGCGCTGCCAGGCTGATCCGAGAGCAATCCTCAGCCAAAAGCCAACGCAAAACGTACTCAAGATTTCAGGAATTGTTCGTGAGGAGAAATTACCATCTAAATTAACCACTTACCTATAAATTAAGTAGTAGCCATGATGTGGGGGTTACGAGCATGTACGATCCAAACCCAGAATCAACCGGTTGCCGGACAATGCAGAATGTCAACTACGCGAACTTAAGCAAAATAGGAACATTAATAACTTGGTGAATCCTCAGTATTATGCCTGCCTTACGTCGCAGTAATAATGGCCGTTTTTGTGACTCTTTGAAAATAAGCTAAGCGGTAAAAGTTGTTGCCCCACTAACAATCGTGCCGCCGTGGCTTGTCTTTGAGCCAATTATTGCCGTTGGCTTTCCGTCGATAGTGCTAACAGACGACCCCGTTATTATTGTTGCTCCACAACTTGTTACATCGCCAACGGTAGCCACCGGTTGTCCTTGGCAGGTCGATGTGGAAGCCACCGATGCAACTATGTTTGGCCCATGTATGGGGCAGATGTGTTTATCTCCAAGACGCACAATTGGTTTCAAGTTTTTCTCCTGTTTCAATAATTTCAGTTTGCTATGGGGCTTACTTATATGGAATATTCTTGATATAACAAGCGGCTAAATGCCCATCAGGTTGGCGGCAAAAAAGACTGAACGATCCGGAAGGGCTGCCATCTCCGGTCTCGAAGCGGATTCGGATAGAAATGAACTATCCGCTGTTGGTCGTGCCCAAAATCTAACCGTCCAGTTGCGATCTAGGGTTAGGACTCGTTAAATCCAGAATATGATGAATGCGGCGATGCAAATTGCAGAGAAGAAGGTGTGGGCAGCGGTCGTAACGGGTCGATATGCGCCTTCAATCCTTCAGCCTGCCAAACATTTCTCGACTTTATGCCTCTGTTTATACAGGGTTTTGTCATACGAGATCTGACGTTTGCGGTTTTTCTTAGGGGGAATGCAGGGCCTAATCCCCTTTTCCAGCAGGCCACCCCTGAACCAATCAGCATCATACCGCGGTCAGCCAGAAGGTGCTTGGCTGCGGGGAAGTCGCTCTGAAGCTTTCTTGCTTCTTTATAATCAGAAACCTGACCGGCCGTCAGATACATGAGCACCGGTTTGCCAAATCCGTCGCAAACGGTGTGTAGCTTGGAGTTCAGCCCACCTTTTGTGCGCCTAATGTCACGGGGAACATCCCACATTTGTAAAAGGCTGCAAGCTAAACATTCCAGACAACCATCTTGTGGGTTACATACTTCAGCATTCAAGCACTCAGCACGAGACCAAACTTCTTGTAAGGAAATCCAAAGGTAAGAAAACTAAGTGATTTCGAATTGAGCGGGTAGGTCTAGGACAGGAATCATGGGGAACCTGAACTAGACTGACCTGCCATTTTGGCGATGGTCCTCTACACATTACTACAGATTTATACGCGGTGTGGTTGTTGGGTGGTTGCTTCCTGCAAACGCTTCCCAAACAAAAAACAGCTAAGCCTTTGTATAAGATGACACGGTAATCCCCCCGAAAATTAGTGGTGTTCACAAGTAGAATTTTCTCGGCATAATATCTGAGGAGATTTTGATGAAGAACAAACGATACAGTGACGCGCAGATCATGGGTATTTTGAAGCAGGCCGAAAGCGGTGTGCCGGTGTCCGATCT
>WFNH01000091.1 GCA_015488685.1 Marinosulfonomonas sp. | reverse complement strand
GGCCGAGGTATTGGGTACCTTGGCCGTATCCGTCGCGGTGATCTTGACGGTTTCAAGCCCGACCCCGAACACCTCTGCCGCCACCTGCGCCACCTTCTGGAACAACCCTTGCCCCATCTCGGTGCCGCCGTGGTTCAGATGGATCGATCCATCCTGATACACATGCACCAGCGCGCCGGCCTGATTCAGATGGGTCAGGGTAAAACTGATCCCGAATTTCACCGGCGTCAGCGCAATGCCCTTCTTTAGCACCGGATTTGCCGCGTTCCACTTAGCAATCGCCGCGCGGCGCGCATGGTAATCGGAACTATCCACCAGATCAGCCACCAGCTCGTTCAGAATAGAATCCTCGACCTGCTGACCATAAGGCGTTTCCTGCGCCCCCTTCTTCTTTTTGGAAATATCCCCGCCGGAGGCATAAAAGTTCTTCTGGCGCACCGCCAAGGGATCAAGCCCCAACGTCGCCGCAACATGGTCCATCACCCTTTCAATCCCGACAATCCCCTGCGGCCCGCCAAAGCCGCGATAGGCCGTGGCCGATTGGGTGTTGGTGCGCAGCCTGTGACTGGTGATGCGGATATCGGGCAGATGATAGGCATTATCGGCATGCAGCATCGCACGGTCCGCCACCGGCAGGCTCAGATCCTGCGACCAGCCACAGCGGGCGTATTGGGTGAACTCGATACCGTTAATCCGGCCCTCGTCATCAAACCCCACGCGGTAATCCACGCGGAAATCATGGCGTTTGCCGGTGATGATCATATCGTCATCGCGATCATAGCGCATCTTGCAGGGGCGCCCAAACTGCCGCGCCACCACCGCACAAGCCACCGCCAGCGCGTTGCCCTGACTTTCCTTGCCGCCAAATCCACCGCCCATGCGCCGGGTTTCCACCCGCACCGCATTCATCGGCAAACCCAAAGCGTGCGAGACCTTGTGCTGGATTTCGGTCGGGTGCTGGGTGCTGGAATGCACCAGCATATCGCCGCCTTCCTGCGGGATCACCAGTGTGGCTTGACCTTCCAGATAGAAATGCTCCTGCCCGCCCATGGTAATATTGCCGCGCAGACTGTGCGGTGCGTTCTTCAGTGCACCTTCCACGTCGCCTTTGGTCCAGGCCACAGGGCCGCCTTCGAACCGGCTGTCGGCAAACAGCGCATCCTCGATGGTCAGGATGGCAGGCTTTTCGGCATATTCAATTTTTCCCAGCCTTGCGGCCTTGCGCGCAGCCAGATGGCTGGTCGCCACCACGATAAATACCGGCTGGCCGACATAATGCACCGTGCCGTCCGCCAACAAGGGTTCGTCATGGGCGGCTGGCGACACATCGCAATCAGGCGGCAAATCATCCGCCGTCAGCACCGCGACCACACCATCGGCCGCGCGCACTGCGTCCAGATCCATCGCGGTGATGTCGCCATGCGCCACGCTGGACAGGCCGAACGCCAGATGCAGGCAATCGGCGGTCACCGGAATGTCGTCGATATAACGCGCCGCCCCCGTTACATGCAGCGGGGCGGAATCATGGGGCAGGGGTTTTCCAACGCTCATGGCTGCACCTCCAGCACATTGACTGGCGTGCCCTGATCCTCAAAATAACAGCGCAGCAGCATATTTTGCGCCGTTTCCAGCCGGTATTGTGCCGTGGCGCGCATGTCGCTCATCGGGGTGTAATCCTGTGCAAACCCGTCACGGGCGGCCAGCACGGTATCCTCGCTCCAGTCCTGCCCGATCAGTGCCTGTTCCACATGTGTGGCCCTTAACGGTGTGCCCGCCATGCCGCCAAAGGCGATGCGGGCCGCTGTGACCTTGCCGTCTTTGACCGTGATATTGAAACAGCCGCAAACGGCGGAAATATCCTGATCAAAGCGTTTGGACAGCTTGTAGCATTTCAGCCGGTCCGCCTGCCGTGGCACGCTGATCGCCTCGACAAATTCGCCCGCCGCGCGGTCCTGTTTGCCATAGGCGATAAAGAAATCCTCAAGCGGTATTTCGCGACGCTTGTCCCCGCAGCGCAGATGCAAGGTGGCCCCCAGCGCGATCAACGCCGGTGGGCCATCGCCGATGGGCGAGCCATTGGCGATATTGCCGCCGATCGTTGCCGCATTGCGGATTTGTGTCGAGGCATAGCGCCGCAACATCGCCGCGAATGACGGATGATACTCCTCCATCACCTGCTCCAGCGCCGTTATGGTCACGCCCGCGCCGATGCGGATTACGTCTTTGCCGACCTCGATCTGCTTCATCTCGTCAATGCCGCCCAGAAAGGCCACTTTGGGCAGGTCCATCAACCGTTTGGTCAGCCACAACCCCACATCGGTCGCCCCGCCCACTAGCGTGGCGTCGGGGTTGTCCAGATACCAGTCTGCCAACGCATCACTTGTGGTTGGCGCGTAGGGCAGGGTTGACCCCGCCACCCCTTCCAGTGCGGTCAAATCCTCGGTCATCCATTCGGGCACATCCACACCTTCCACAGCTTCGGCCGCGCGGATGATCGGCGCATAGCCGGTGCAGCGGCACAGGTTGCCTGCCAGCACCTCGTCATGGTTTTTCGCACCGTTCATATGCCCGACCGCCAGCGATACCACGATCCCCGGTGTGCAGAATCCGCATTGCGAGCCGTGATGTTTCACCATCGCATCCTGCACCGGATGCGTTGTGCCGTCCGGCGCGCTGATCCCCTCGACCGTGCGCACAGCCTTGCCGTGTAATTGCCCCATTAGCAGGATACAGGCGTTCAGCGATTTTGCGCCATCAGTATCCGTAACCATCACGGTGCAGGCGCCGCAATCGCCCTCGTTGCAGCCTTCTTTGGTTCCTGTCAGATGTCTGGTTTCGCGCAGCCAGTCCAGCAATGTGCGCGTTGGCGGCACATCGCGCAGGCGTTGGGCTTCTCCGTTCAGAAGAAACACGATGTCAGTCATAAAATTTCCGTGCCGCGTTCTTTACCGTCAGGCCCTGTGCACCCTCCGCCCGATGCGACGTAAAGCAGATGGGTGCGACCGTTTGACCAGAGTCAGCAAACCCGAAGCGCCGCTGCAAAGCAATAATTTTGTTACCAATATTATCCAAATACGGTATACTGTTGCATACAATTAACGTAACCATTTGAAAAAATAGGGATTACCGTGCCTGTTAGCGCGCTCCACCACGTTCAACTTGCCATGCCCAAAGGCGGCGAAGATGCTGCACGCGCGTTCTATGGGGGCCTGTTGGGCCTGTCCGAAGCGCCCAAACCACCGATTCTGGCCGCCCGTGGCGGTGTCTGGTTTGAAAGGGGCGATGTGCGGGTGCATCTGGGGGTCGAGCAGGATTTTCACCCCGCCCGCAAGGCCCATCCGGCATTTCAGGTGCGGGATGTGACAGACCTGTTGGCACATTTGGCGGCAAAGGGTGTGGCAGTCACCCATGATGACAACCTGCCGGGGTTCATCCGGGGCTATGTGAATGATCCATTCGGCAACCGGATTGAGCTGTTGCAACCTGCCCCCGCCGGTTAACGGTTTTCAAACCGCCCCGTCTCGGGTTAGGTTCACCCAATGTCTGACCCCCGATTCATCCATTTGCGTTTGCACAGCCAGTATTCCCTGCTGGAAGGGGCCGTGCATGTCAAAAAGTTGCCTGCAATGTGCGAAGCGGCGAATATGCCCGCCGTGGCCCTGACCGACACCAACAACATGTTCGCCGCGCTGGAATTTTCCGTCACTGCCAAAGACGCCGGCGTGCAGCCGATTGTCGGCTGTCAAATCGACGTGGCCTATGATCCGGCCCAGCCCGGCGAAAAGCATCGTGATCCGGCCGCCGTAGTGCTGCTGGCCCAGAATGAACGCGGCTACGAAAACCTGATGAAGCTGAACTCCTGCCTCTATCTGGACAAACACGGGGCGATTCCGCAGGTGACGGTGGACGAGTTGGCGCAATATTCGGATGGCCTGATATGCCTGTCCGGCGGCCCCGATGGCCCTGTCGGAAAACTGTTGCAATCCGCGCATGAGCCCAAGGCGCAGGCCCTGATGCAGCGGCTGGCCAGTATCTACCCCGACCATCTGTATGTCGAACTGCAACGCCACCCCGGCGAGGGCGGTCAATGCACCGAAGCCGAACGCGCCACCGAGCGCGGCTTTGTCGAAATGGCCTATGCGATGGACCTGCCGCTGGTCGCCACCAATGACGTGCATTTCCCCAAACCCGATATGTTCGAGGCCCACGACGCCCTGCTGTGCATCGCCGATGGTGCCTATGTCGATCAGCAGGAACCGCGCCGCCGCCTGACGCCGCAGCATTATTTCAAGTCGCAAGAGGAAATGATCACCCTTTTCGCCGACCTGCCCGAAGCCGTCTCCAACACCGTCGAAATCGCCCGCCGCTGTGCCTTTGCCACCTACCGTCGTGCGCCGATCCTGCCGAAATTCGCCGATGACGAGGTCACTGAATTGCGCCGTCAGGCCGCCGAGGGGTTGAAAATGCGGCTGGAAGTGATCCCCCACGCCGCCTCGGTCGAGGAATACGAAAAGCGGTTGGCCTTCGAGCTGGATATTATCGAGGGTATGGGGTTTCCCGGCTACTTCCTGATCGTTGCCGATTTTATCAAATGGGCCAAGGACAATAATATTCCGGTCGGCCCGGGCCGTGGTTCGGGTGCTGGCAGCCTTGTGGCCTATGCGTTGACCATCACCGACCTTGATCCGCTGCGTTATAATCTGCTGTTCGAACGGTTCCTGAACCCCGAACGTGTGTCGATGCCCGACTTTGACATCGACTTTTGCATGGACCGCCGCGAAGAGGTGATCCGCTATGTGCAGGAAAAATACGGCCGCGACCGTGTGGGGCAGATCATCACCTTCGGCGCACTTCTGTCCAAGGCCGCTGTGCGCGATATTGGCCGTGTTTTGCAGATGCCTTACGGGCAGGTGGACCGCCTGTCAAAACTGATTCCGGTCGAGGGCGTCAAGCCGATGTCGATCGAAAAGGCATTAGCCGAAGAACCCCGCCTGCGCGAAGAGGCCAAGTCCGAAGAAGTGGTCGAACGCCTGCTGAATTACGGCCAGCAGGTGGAAGGGTTGTTGCGCAATGCCTCGACCCACGCTGCCGGTGTGGTGATCGGCGATCGCCCGATTGACGAATTGGTGCCGCTGTATCAGGACCCCCGTTCCGACATGCCCGCGACCCAGTTCAACATGAAATGGGTGGAACAGGCCGGTCTGGTGAAATTCGACTTTCTGGGTTTGAAAACCCTGACCGTCATTCAAAACGCGCTGGACCTGCTGAAATTGCGCGGTGTGGACATTGACATCGGGCATATCCCGCTGGATGACGAAAAGACCTATAAACTCTATGCCAGCGCCAAAACGGTCGCCGTGTTTCAGGTGGAATCCAGCGGCATGATGGACGCGCTAAAGCGCATGAAACCCACCTGTATCGAGGACATTGTGGCGCTGGTGGCGCTGTATCGCCCCGGCCCGATGGAAAATATCCCGACCTATTGCGAGGTCAAGAACGGGCTGAAGGAAATTGAATCCGTTCACCCGCTGATCGACCATTTGCTGGCGGAAACCCAAGGTATCATCGTTTATCAAGAACAGGTGATGCAGATTGCACAGGTCATGGCCGGTTACAGCCTTGGCGGCGCGGATTTGTTGCGTCGCGCGATGGGTAAAAAGATTGCCGAGGAGATGGCCAAGGAGCGCCCCAAGTTCGAAAAGGGCGCGATGGAAAACGGGGTGGATCAGAAAAAAGCCAGCGAGGTATTCGACCTTCTGGAAAAATTCGCCAACTACGGTTTCAACAAATCCCACGCGGCGGCCTATGCGGTGGTGTCCTATCAAACCGGCTGGCTAAAGGCGAATTATCCGGTCGAATTCATGGCTGGTGTGATGAATTGCGACATCCACCTGACCGATAAGCTGGGCGTTTACAAAGAGGAAATCACCAAAGGGCTGGGGCTGGAAATTGTGCTGCCCTGCGTCAATGCCTCGGACGCCACATTCAGCGTGGCTGATGGCAAGGTGGTCTATGGCCTTGGGGGGCTGAAAAACGTCGGTGTCGAGGCAATGCGCCTGATTGTTGAGGCCCGCGGCGAAACACCATTTGTGTCGCTGTTCGATTTTGCCCGCCGCGTTGACATGAAACGCGTTGGAAAACGCCCGCTGGAAATGCTGGTCCGTGCCGGGGCCTTTGACGTGCTGGATCGCAATCGTGCGCGGGTGTTTGCCAGCCTTGAAGCGCTGGTGTCCTATTCCGCCGCGATCCACGAGCAGCGCAATTCCAATCAGGTGTCCCTGTTTGGCGAAGCAGGCGATGATCTGCCTGAACCGCGCCTTGCCACCGTCGAGGACTGGTTGCCAAATGAGCGGCTAGCCGAGGAACACAAGGCCGTCGGTTTCTACCTGTCCGGTCACCCGCTGGACGACTATATGGTGCCGCTGAAACGTAAAAACGTAATGACCCTGACCGAAGTTGAGCGCAAAGCCGAACGCGGTGCTTGCGTGGTGAAAATGTGCGGATCGGTTTCCAGCAAACAGGAACGCAAATCGGCACGGGGCAATCGCTATGCCTTTGTGTCCTTGTCCGATCCGACGGGGTTATACGAGGTCACGGTGTTTTCGGACACTTTGGAAGCGGCAGGTGATTTGCTGAATGCAGGCAACAACGTGGTTTTAAGCATCGAGGCGACGATGGAATCCGACCAGTTGAAACTGCTGGCGCGCGGGGTGCAGGCGGTGGATGGTGTGGCCGCAGAAGCCGGATCAATGGGATTGCGGGTGTTTATTGACCGCGCCGAGGCGGTGAAATCGGTGTCTTCGGTATTGGAGCGCGCCGCCAAAGACGGTACATCGCGCAGCGGTGGTCCGGTGGTATTCTGCCTGATTGACGCATCCCTGCCAGGAGAGGTTGAGCTTTCCCTGCCAAAGGACTATCCGGTGAACCCGCAGATCAAAGGTGCGATCAAAAGCCTTGGCGGCGTCATCACGGTTGAGGAATGTTAAGGTTAAGGTATGCGGATTATCGGTGTAATATGTGCTTTGATGCTGCTTTCCGGGTGTTTGCAGGCATCGGGCGGGGCTGCCTCGGATGATGTAGATACGCAAGCCACTGCAGAAGCAAATAGCAGCAAGAGCGATACTGCCACAGCGCAAGAAGACAAATCCGTTAGTGAGGCACCCGAAGATATCGGTTCGGCTGCATCCGGGGCTGCGGCTTCCGATGTGCCCAGAGAGGAAACGCAGCATCGCGGGTTGTTCGCACTGTTTGGTGGCAAGCGAAACACGACAGCGGCGATAGAAGTGGAAAAACCGCAACCGGTTATTACCGAGGATCCCGCAAAAGAGGATGCGATTGAAGCACCGGATGACAAACCAGTTATTGTGAACGCCATAGACCGGCGGCCTGCACGTCATGGTTTGTTTGGCCCGCGCCGCCAACAGACTATTGCGCCAACACTCGCGCCCGGAACGGTTTTGCCTTTTGGTGAAATCGGTGTGGCTTGCGGGGTTCGGGGGCATGCGCTTGGCAAAGAAGTGGACCGGTTCCCAGTCAGGGGAAAGGGATACCGGTTGTTTGACAGTGATCCTGCCAGCACCAAGCCGCGCACCTATTTTCTAACCGGTTTTAAAGACGGATGCGCCCGCCAGTTCACAGCAGCGCTGGCGCTGATCGGGTCACCTGTGTTGCACGAACAAATGCGTTATGATCCAAGCAACAAGGATATTTCCGTTACTGAGGCAGACAAGGCATATGAGCAGATAAAACGACGTATATGCAAGATTCCAAAGGGTGAGCCCTGCCCGGAAAAACATATTGCAGCACTGGAAAAGGGTATGGCATTTGTTACGCTTTACAAGCAGTTTGGAAACGACTCTTCTTGGGAAGAGGTGCTTTTGCATCAGGGCAAGGTTGCTGGCACATCGTTGCGCAAACGTTAAAGTATTTTAGCTTAACCTTAAATTGCTGCCAGTTATCTCGGTGTCGTTTTAATCGCATAGATCTCATCAGGGTCAATATTCCGTGCCGGGAATGGGGACGTTCGGTGCTGTAGTAGCTCAGCCATTTCCCGATCTCGCGCAGGGCCCCGGAGCCGGTTTCGAACGCCTGAATATAGACGCACTCGTATTTCAGGGATCGCCACAACCGCTCGATCATGCGGTTGTCGATCCAGCGACGGTGCCCGTCCATCAAGATTTTCACCCTAGCATTTTCCAGAACCTGCGTGAAGTTGTCGGAGGTAAATTGGGATCTCTGGTCCGAATTGAATATCTCCGGTGGGCCGTATCGGTGATGTATTTTTCAACCGCACCAATCGTCACCGTTTCATAGCCGGAATTTTCAATCACACAATTGCCTTCGCACAACCGGTCCTGCGGACAAATTCGGCCACAGATTTCGGGGAAGGTATTGGTCGCCTGACTGATTTGAT
>WFNH01000090.1 GCA_015488685.1 Marinosulfonomonas sp. | reverse complement strand
CTTTTAATCCCATCTGGATTTTTGCGGCGGCGTTACTTTGCTGAAGCGCCTGCGCATCGGTGTTGGCCACCACAAACTCGACCCCGTCGAGTTCTTTTTCGATCATATTGTTGACAGCATTGCCGCCTGCCCCGCCTACGCCAAAAACCGTGATACGTGGTTTCAGATCCTGCTGCTGTTGGGTCTCTATAAAATTCAATGCCATGTAACTATCCGCCTGTTCTTCGTTCCAAGCCCTTAACGGGCTATTGATTGCCTACTCTTAACCGATCTTATCCACAGATACCGCAAACGTCACCTAAAAAACGCAAATTAGCCACAAAATATGGGGTAAACATACTATTTTTCGGCAGTATTTCGCCATGTTCACCAAATGTTGCGGTTTACCAGTTGTCCTTGAACCATTTTACCGCCCGCCGGAAGGACCGTGCTGGGTATTTTTCTGCGGGAATGTCGAAATCCCACCACTCGTCTTGCGGGTGCGCCGCGAACAGGCACAACCCGACCGAGGCCGCAAAGGCCGGTCCTGTCGCCGCCTGTGGCAACCCCTGAACCCGCATCGGACGCCCAAGGCGCACCTGCTGGCCCAATATTTTTGTCGCCAAACCGTCAAGGCCCGGAATCTGGCTTCCGCCGCCGGTCAGCACGATCTTCTGACTGGGCAGATGCTCGAACCCGGCCGCGTCCAGACGGGCGCGCACCTCTTCCAGAATTTCCTCGACCCGGGGGCGCATGATGCCAATCAGTTCGGCCCGTGAAACGGTGCGCCGGTCATGTTCCCAATCGCCGGTATTACCGCCGACCTCGATCATGTCGCGATCATCCATACCGGTGGCAACAACACCGCCATAAAAGGTTTTGATCCGTTCGGCAGTGGCCATCGGCACCTGCAGCCCTTGCGAAATATCCGCCGTGACATGGTCGCCGCCCAGACGCACGGAATCCGAATAAATCATGTGCTTTCTGATAAAGATCGACAGGCCCGTCGCGCCGCCGCCCATATCGATACAGGCCGCGCCCAGTTCCTGTTCGTCCTCGACCAGCGCCGAAATGCCCGCCACATAAGCAGACGAGGCCAGCCCCGCGATTTCCAGATCACAGCGTTTGATGCAATGCAGCAGGTTCGCCACAACCGTGGCATCCACCGTCAGCATATGCATATCGGTTGCCAGACGGTTGCCGATCTGCCCGCGCGGATCAATCAGCCCGCTGCGATGATCCAGGGCAAAATTCACCGGCTGGGCATGCAGCACCTCGCGATCATTGCCGTAATCGGGCACATCACACATCGCCAGCACATGCGATACATCGTTTTCAGTGACCACATTTTCCTGCAAATCAATTGATCCGGCCAACCCGTATGAACGCGGGCGCGCGCCCGAGAAACAGGCGATCACATGATCCACCCGCAAATCCGCCATCTTTTGCGCCGCCTGAATGACCGTGCGGATTGCCCGTTCGGTTTCCTGCATCGCATCGACTTCACCAAAGCGCACACCGCGCGAACGGGTGGTGGCCGCGCCAATCACCCGAAAACCGGACTGCCCTGCCTTTGATCCCATTTCGTCAGCGCCGGAAAATTTGTCCGTGCCATCAAACCGCAGCACCAGACAGGCGATTTTCGAAGTGCCCACATCCAGCACCGCAATCACCCCACGTTGCATTGCGGCTTTGCGCATGTTGCGCATGGCGCGTTGGGCCTCGTATTGGTTGCTCATGCCTCGTTCTCCCTCAATTTTCCGCCCGTATCTGCCGCAACGCTTCGATGGCGTTGTCGGCAATCCTGATCGTCGGGCGCTGCCCATTTCTCATATCAATCACTGTCAAATCCCGCGCCAGCATGTCCTGCGCCTTATTCAAGGCGATCACACGCTCCAGTGCGGCAATCGGGTTTTCCTCGGGCAGCATAATACGCTGATTGCGGTCCAGAACCAAATCCCAACGGCGCCTTCCTACCCGTTCAATCCCGCGCAGACGGCTTTGCAACGGACCGGCAGCGGCCAGGATTTCAAGGGCTTGGCCAACAACCGTATCCGCCCCGTCGCCCGCCACCAAAGGCAGATCGGGGCGGTCTTTGCGTGCTGCAATCGAAGCAACGCGATGGCCGGTTGCATCCAGCAATACATTGCCTTCATAGGTCCGCCAGATCAGCACGGGCACCCGTTGGGTGACATTGACCTGCAATATCCCACTACGCACCTGCACATCGACATTTGCCACGGCATCCATTTGCGCAATATTTTTCTGCAAGGTTTCCAGATCCAGATCAAAGGCCGTGATCGGAAACTCTTCCGGAATGATTTCGCGGATATCAGAGGCTACCTCGTCGCTGGCCCCGTCGATTGCCAGCAGATTGACCATGAATTCCGGCCGCTCCTCGATGGCGCGGCGCATTTCGGACACCTTCAGTTCCAGCGCATCGCGGCGATCGGAATCCGAAAGGTAAATCCCGGCCGCCGCGGCAATCGCGATCACCGGCAATCCAACCCGCAAAAACTGCCGGAAACCGGGGGTCAGCATCAGGCGCTGCGCCTTATAGGCGGCGCGACTGGGGGCCGGATCACGGCGGGCGTTACGGGGTTTCTTTAACGGTTGCATGAGGCATCCTCGACCATCCAGCGGCACAAATCAGGGAAAGAAAATCCACATAGCGCGGCCTGTTCCGGCGCAAGCGACGTCGGGGTCATCCCCGGCTGTGTGTTGGTTTCCAGCAGGATCAGCCCGTCCAGACCGCGCGTTTCATCCCAGCGAAAATCGGTGCGTGACACGCCACGACAGCCCAACACATTATGGGCGCGCAGGGCATAATCCAGACAGGCATCGGTGATGTTCTGCGGCAGGTCAGCGGGCAGGATATGTTTCGATCCCCCCTCGACATATTTCGCGTCATAGTCATACCAACCATCTGTCAGAATATCCGTCACCGCCAGCGCCCGATCGCCCATCACGGCGGTGGTCATTTCACGACCGGCGGCAAAAGCCTCGACCATCACGGTGTCGGGCATGTTTTCGGACAGCTTGGGGGGTGAATTGGCATCCTCGTTCACCAGATAGATGCCAACGCTTGACCCTTCATTGTTCGGTTTGACCACATAGGGCGGCGCCATCACATGCCGCGCCTGCACCTCGTCCGTACTCGCAATCACGCTCTCTACCACCGGCAAGCCAACGGATTGATACGCCGCCTTCGCCCGCGCCTTGTCCATCGCAAGGGCCGAGGCCAGCACGCCGGAATGTGTGTATGGAATTTGCAGCCACTCAAGCAGCCCCTGCACGCAGCCGTCTTCACCCCAGCGACCATGCAGCGCGTTAAAGACAACGTCGGGGGAAATTTCGGACAGGCGTTCGGCAAGGTCTGGACCTGCGTCCACCTCGATCACTTCGTAACCTGTTTCCCGCAGTGCGGTGACGCATTCGCGCCCGGAAGACAAAGACACCTCGCGTTCACGCGAAGGTCCGCCCATTAATACCGCCACTTTCGGGGTTGTCCTGCTCGACATACCCGCCTCGTGTATTTGCCTATGGGGCCTTTTTTGGCGGCCCCTTATTGTTTTATTATTCTACGTCCGGTTCACCGATCCGCATAATTTCCCATTCTAACGTTAAACCACTTGATTTGAAAACCCTTTTTCGCACCTCTTCCCCCAGTTTTTCAAGGTCAGCCGCCGTTGCCCCGCCGGTATTGATCATAAAGTTGGGGTGTTTTTCGCTCATTTGCGCCCCGCCGATGGAAAATCCGCGCAAACCCGCGTCGTCAATCACCTTCCACGCTTTCAAGTCGTGACTGTCATCCGCCTGCCCGGTCGAGCTGAACCCCGCCGGGTTGCGAAAAGTCGAGCCCGCGCTGCGCTCTTTGGTCGGCTGGGTTGCGTCACGCTTGGCGATCTGATCATCCATGCGGGTGGCCAGCACATCCGCATCGCCACGCGGCGCTTCAAAGGTGGCCTCGACCAGAACCCAGCCCTCGGGCAGGTCGGTTTGCCGGTAGCGAAAGTTCAGATCCTCCGCGCTCAGCATCACCACCTCGCCCGCCCGTGTCACCGCTTTGGCACTAACGAACACATCCGCCACATATGATCCGTAACACCCCGCATTCATCCGCACCGCCCCGCCAATCGCACCGGGAATGGTGCGCAGGAAGGTCAGATCCAGCCCCTCGGCCGCTGTCTTGCGCGCCACATGCGCATCAAGTGCGGCCACGCCTGCTGTGACGCGGGTGCCGTCGATATCAATGTTGTTAAAACCCCGCCCCATGCGGATAACCACCGCCCGAATACCGCCATCGCGCACAATCAGATTGCTGCCAACCCCCATCGGAAACACATCAACGGACACATCCAGTTCCCGCAGAAAACCGGCCAGATCATCCACATCGGCAGGCTGAAACAACGCATCCGCAGGGCCACCGACCCGCAACCACGTCAGATCGTTCAAAGGGCGGTTTTCAGTCAGCGTGCCGCGCACAGGGGGATAGGTTTGTGTCATATCCCGAGGGTTTAGCGAAACTTCGGCCAAAGGCAAACCCGATTATCGCGCACCGGACGGGCCAGCAGCCCGGACAGCGCCCGACCCTCCCCACGGGAGGGCGCTTTTGCACCCTTGCCTCTTTGCAAATCGGTTTGGGGCATGTCTATGCCGTGCATCAAATCACTGCAGAGCGCCCACCCAGGGTCGGGCGCTGTCCTGTGTTGGGCTACAAGATGCCAAACAGACGCAGGCCGATGGACACTAAGAAGTATAGGTAGGCAGTGATCTTCACACCCCGCGCTACAATTCCCAGTGCCTTGTATCCTTTGCTGTTGTGAATCGTTTCAACAATCTCGCCGGACTTCTGCATCATCATTGCCATTCTCGACACCCGCCCGAACACACGCACCGCCGGGTCCATAGCGGGCAAAGGCGGCGCCCCGTTGGGCAGCGGCAACAGTGCATCATTGATCAACTGCGGAATATCCTCGGCAAAATCCTCGGCCATCACCCCTTCGGAAATAACCACCAGCACATCTTTTGCCTCGTCCAGAACGGCGATGTCCTCGTTGGGCAATTCACGCAATACCTGCCCTGCCAGTATCATCCGGTTTTCGGCAACGTCAGGGTGGGTTGCCCGAATGGCCCGCGCCCCTTCCTCGACCGCCTCCAGCAATGCCAGATTGCCTTCGCTGTTTGGCAATTCCTGCGTTTCCTCGATCTGGCGGCGCAGGCCGATTGCCACGCTGGTAAAGTCCATCTCGATCCGCTGCGGGTCATTGCTGTGACGCAGTATCGTCCGGTTCAGCACACGCACCTCGCGTGAATCTTCGCGCAACCCGTTGCCGGTATCGGCCAGCGCATCTTCCATGGCATCTTCGACCTGTGAAAGCGTTGCCGCCAGCAGATCGGGTTTTGTTGGCTCTTGCGGAATTGCATGAAACTTGGCCACAGGCGGATCGAATTCGATCCGTTCGGCAAGGGGGGTAAAGGCAGACAGGTATTTCGCCTGTATCTCCCCAATCAGGAAATTCACCCGCGCAGGCCCCTTTTTCCAGTCCTCGTCAGGGATCAGGGCGATTTCGTAAAGCATATCCCAATCCGGCGCGCGCCCGTCCAGCGCGTCCTGATACCAGTTGATCCAGAAGGACCAGTCCGGCGACAAGGAGGTGCGTACGGCATCCCAGTCTTCCTGAAAGGGATTCATTTTTTCGCGAAATAGAGGGGTATTCCTCAAGGAGTTACCACCTTCTAATGCTGCGCAATCATTTTTAATATGTTTCCACTTGTGATCGGCAAATGACGTGAGCTCAACCGCTTTTGCAGCAATCGTAGAAAAAGCGGAATCGTCATTTACGACATATGCAGCACGAGCAAGACAGCGGGAAATATCCTCAATGGTTATTATACCTACAGCATCAGCCGCATTTTGTTCCAAAAGTCTCACAGCAGAAACAGCCGCCTTCTTTAACTCATACGTTGGTGATTTTTGAGCAACGCTTGCAATTATTGCGCACCTCAACTCAGGTAAAGCAAAATTTGGACTAGCAAATAAATGCGGGTTTTGAACTGCCCATAGCCAATACACCGGCAACACTCGCATCGTTGCCCGATGGGCAATCGCAATCGCAAACCCCTTTGTTTCATCCTCGGGCTGATCCAAAAGCCATGCTTCCAGACTGTCCCGATCAACAATTTCCGATACCTTCACCATACCCGCAAGGTGGCCGAAACCGGACATTCAATCAAGGGTTATTCCGCCCCTGCCCCCGCACCATCCGCTTTACCCAGCGCCCCAGATGCACCAGCGGCCAGCGCAGCATTGATGCCCCTGCGATCAGGAAGATCATGCCCCACACAGGCCCGTTCTGATAAGTGACATAGCCCAGCAGCGGCACGCCGATGGCGATCAGGAAATAGGCGCGGCGCCAATAGTTGTCTTTGCTGGGCAGCATCGCCAGCACATTGGCCGCGATCACCCACAGGCAGGCCAGCACAAAAGAAAGCGTCATTCCGCCCCCCTGACCCGCCCGATCAGGCGTTTACCCATGTAAAACAGCGGCCTGCGGAACATCGAAATAATAGCGATACTGGCGGCCAGCACGATCCAGGCGTTATGCTGATAGCCCAAGTAGACCAGCAAAAACGGCGCCACGATCAGCAGCACAATCCCCGGCGCGAACTGGCGGCGCATGGGCAGCATGGCGACGATGGCGGCAAGGATCACCCAGATGGCAGAAAGGGTGAGCGAGCCGGTCATTTTTCCAGTCGTTCCGGCAGGGCATTGGCCCATGCGGAAATGGTGCCCGCGCCAAGGCAGATCACCATGTCGCCCGGTTTGGCCTGTTCTTTGATCAGGGCGGTCATCGCGTCCTCGTCTTCAATCGCCAGCGCGTGGCGGTGGCCATGGCGGATCAGACCCGCGACCAGATCGTCGCGCCCCGCGCCTTTGATGGGGTCTTCTCCGGCAGCGAAAACATCCGAGATACCGACGATATCCGCGTCATTGAAACAGGCGCAGAAATCATCGAACAGATCGTGCAGGCGGGAATAGCGGTGCGGCTGGTGCATGGCGATCACGCGACCCTCGGTCGACTGGCGCGCAGCCCTTAGCGCGGCGGCGATTTCGACGGGGTGGTGGGCGTAATCGTCAATGATGGTCACACCGTTTACCTGCCCGACACGGGTAAAGCGGCGGTTCACGCCTTTGAAATTTTCAAGGGCGGTGCGGATTTCATCCAGCTTCATCCCCAGATGCCGCGCCACAGCAACGGCAGCCAGAGCGTTGGAAACATTGTGGTCCCCCGGCATGGGCAGGGTGCAGCCTTTGATCATTTTACCTTCGGATTGCAGGGCAATGTCGAAATGCGCCATGCCGTCCTTGTAGGTCAGGTCAAGCGCACGCACATCAGCCTGCGCGTTAAAGCCGTATGTCATCACGCGGCGGTCCGTGATGCGCCCCACCAGCGCCTGAACCTCGGCGTGATCGGTGCAGCAAACGGCCAGACCGTAGAAAGGGATGTTCGAGACGAAATCGTGAAACCCCTCGCGCAGGGCATCAAAGGTGCCCCAGTGTTCCATATGCTCGGGATCAATATTGGTGACCACGGCGATGGTGGCAGGCAGACGGTTGAAGGTGCCATCAGATTCATCCGCTTCGACCACCATCCATTCGCCCCCGCCCATGCGGGCGTTACTGCCATAAGCGTGGATGATGCCGCCGTTGATCACCGTCGGGTCCAGCCCGCCAGCGTCCAGCAATGTGGCGACCATCGTGGTGGTGGTGGTTTTGCCGTGGGTGCCGGCAATCGCCACATTGGATTTCAGGCGCATCAGTTCGGCCAGCATTTCGGCACGGCGCACCACGGGCAAGCCGCGTCTGCGGGCCTCGTCCAGTTCGGCGTTGCCGGGTTTAATGGCGGATGAGATCACCACCACTTCGGCGTTTTCCAGATTTTCGGCGTTTTGGCCGATGAATATCTTTGCCCCCAGCTCGGCCAGACGGTCGGTAATCTTGCTGGCCTTCAGGTCCGATCCCTGAATGGTATAGCCGTAATCCAGCAGCACTTCGGCAATGCCCGACATGCCGATGCCGCCGATGCCGACGAAATGGATTGCGCCCACATCAAGGGGCAGTTTGGTGGCAGCGGAATTCATTGGCTGGCTCCTGTTTCGGCAGTATCTGTATCGGTGGTATCGGCAAGGGTTTCGACCATTTCCACCAGCTGTTCGGTGGCGTCAGGCCGTCCACATTTCAACGCGGCCTGCGCCATATGGTTTGCGGCAATCGGGGTGGTCAGAATGGCCTTGATTTGTGCACTCAGAAAATCAGCGTCCAGTTTTGATTCAGGGATCAGGATGGCGGCCTCGGCCTCGGCCAGCCCGCGGGCATTGGCAGTCTGGTGATTGCCTGTTGCCGCAGCATAGGGGATCAATATCGAGGGCCGCCCGATCACGGAAATATCGGCCACCGACGAGGCACCGGCACGGGAGATGACCAGTTGCGCCTCGCTCATCAAAGTTGGCACATTGTTAAAGAACGGTTTGACCACAGCCACCAGCCCACGACTGGCATAAAACACCTCGACCCGCTTGCGGTCTTCCTCGCGGGCTTGATGATAGATACGCAGATAGCCGCGTAATTCTTCGGGCAGTTTCAGGATCGCCTCGGGCACCACCTCGGACAGGATGCGCGCCCCTTGACTGCCGCCAATCACCAGTATCGACATCGGATAATCACCGGGCGGTATATAAGCGGCACCGGCGCGTTCCAGCACAGCGGCGCGCACGGGGTTGCCGGTGAATGTGCCTTCGACCCCTTTGGGCAGATCGGTGGGCCATGTGCCACAGGCCACCGCATTCACCCGCTTGGCAAATAGCCGGTTCACCCGCCCCAAAACGCCGTTTTGTTCATGCAGCATACGCGGGCGGCGCAGGAACCACGCGGCCGATACAGCCGGAATTGACGGATACCCCCCAAAGCCCACCACCATCGCCGGCTTGTCGCGCATCATCCGCAGGGTTGCCGAAGCGATGCCGCCCAGAATACGGAACGGCACCAGCAGTTTTGCAAGTATCCCGCCACGAGCGAAGGTGGCTGATGAAATCTCTTCAATCTCGACCACATGGGGAAAGCCGCCGGTATAACGTGCGCCACGGGCATCGGTAGACAGCTTCACCCGCCAGCCCTTGCGCAACATAACCTCGGCCAGTGCTTGTGCGGGGAACATATGCCCCCCTGTGCCGCCAGCGGCGATGATCAGAAGGGGTGGTTTAGACATGGATTAGTGTCCCCGACGTGCAAAGTGGTCAATAATTTCGCCCTGTGGCCGCGTGCGGGTAAAGGCCAGCAACATGCCAACCGCAATCCCGCCCGCAATCAGCGACGAGCCACCGTAGCTGACAAAGGGCAGCGTCATGCCCTTGGCGGGCAGCAGGCGCACAGCGACGCCCATATTGATCATCGCCTGAACGCCGAACATACAGGCAAGGCCCGTTCCGGCCAGACGAATGAATGTATCGCGCTCTTTCATCAGGCGCAGCAGGGATCGCACAGTGATCACCATATAAAGCGCTATAATCACAAGCACGAGGATCAGGCCGTATTCCTCTGCGGCCACGGCCACAATAAAATCGGTATGCGCATCAGGAAGCGACCACTTCACCTGCCCTTCACCCACGCCAACCCCGAAAAAGCCACCTTCCTGAATGGCGTTGGTGGCATAGCCCATTTGGGTCGTCGGATCGATATCGGCCGATAGAAACCCGTCAATCCGCCGCGCAAAGTGTTCTGAATTATTATAGGCGAACATGCCGCCAAACACGACCAGACCGGCCATCGACAACAGCAGGAACATCGGCGCACCGGCGACGAAATACATCACGCCCCAGCCAAACAGCACCAAAGACGCCTGCCCGAAATCGGGCTGCATCACCAGAAAACCGACAACCGTTATGGCAATGATGAATGAATACAGCCGCCCGGGTGGTCCGTTGATTTCCTGACTGGCCGACATCAACCATGCGGCAATCACCACAAAACCGGGTTTCAGGAACTCGGCAGGTTGCACCGACGCAAAGCCCAGCGAATACCAGCGGATCGCCCCTTTACCGTAATCCGTGCCCAGAACCGGCAGCATTACCAGCGCGGCAAAGGCCCCCAGAAACCCCAGCACACCCAGCCGGCGCACCAGTGACGGGGCCATCATCGAGGTGACCATCATCACCACCAGCGCCATGCCGCCAAACAGCATCTGCCGCTGCACATAGTGAAACGGAGCCAGCCCGTTTTTTGCCGCCAATGGCGGGGATGCGGCCAGACCCAGCAAAATACCGATGCCGAACAGCATCAGGATTGCGGTCAATGACCACCTGTCAATTGTCTGCCACCAACGGGGAAGAATAGGATCGCTGCTGCGAACCGGAACTGTTCCATAGACCATTTCTGTCATGGGGATACCGCCTTACTGCCTCTAATACTGCCCGTTTGCCGGGTCTGCCTATTAGTGTAGCGCAATGATTCGCGTGACGCTAGCCCTTTGTTCACAGGGGCTTGCGTCTGGCTGCGCATCGTGGTTGACGGTGGATATGGGCAAGGGTTCGGACAATTTTGATACCATTATTCTGGGGGCCGGTGCCGCCGGAATGATGTGTGCGGCGCAGGCTGGCGGGCGTGTGCTGCTGGTCGATCAGGCCCGTGCGGTGGGCGAAAAGATACGCATTTCCGGCGGCGGGCGTTGCAATTTCACCAATATGTATGCGGGGCCGGAGAATTACATCTCGCAAAATCCGCATTTTGTGAAATCCGCCCTAAGCCGTTATACCCAATGGGATTTTATTGATCTGGTGGCGCGTCACGGCATTGCCTATCACGAAAAAACGCTGGGGCAGTTGTTTTGTGATGGCTCGGCCAAACAGATCATCAACATGCTGGTTGAGGAAATGGGCGCAGCCGTGGTGCGGCTGCGGACCACGGTTTCTGCTGTTGAGCGCAACGATAACGGGTTCGAGGTGACACTGGATACCGGCGAGGTTCTGCACGCGCGGAATTTCGTTGTCGCCTGTGGCGGCAAGTCGATCCCCAAAATGGGGGCCAGCGGGCTGGGTTATCAAATTGCCCGCCAATTCGGCCTGTCGATCACGCAAACCCGCCCTGCCCTTGTGCCGCTGACGTTTGGTGACATGTTCAAACCGCTAGCCGGTGTAGCGCTGGATGCGCGCGTGTCCTGTGGCGGGGTGTCGTTTGACGAAGCGGTGCTGTTTACCCACCGCGGATTGTCCGGCCCTGCGATCTTGCAGATTTCATCCTATTGGCATGAAGGCGTGCCGATCACGCTGAACCTGTGGCCTACCGGTGATCTGCTGGACCGGCTGCGCGATCAGCGACAGAAATCGGGGCGGCGCGATATTTCCACCAATCTGGCCGAATGGCTGCCCAAACGGCTGGTCGCCTACCTTGCCGATCTGCACGGCTGGCGGGGCAATCTGGCCGATCATTCCGATGCAGCCCTGACCGACATCGTGCAGGCGATCACGGCTTGGGAACTACACCCGAACGGTACCGAAGGTTACCGCACCGCCGAAGTCACCCTTGGCGGGGTGGACACCGACGCGCTATCGTCCAAAACCATGCAGGCCAAGGACGTGCCGGGGCTGTATTTCATCGGTGAAGTGGTGGATGTCACCGGCTGGCTGGGCGGGTATAACTTTCAATGGGCGTGGTCGTCGGGATGGGCCGCGGGGGTGGCGATTGCGGCAATGGAATAGCCATTCGGGTTGAAAACCTGTAACAAGGCCCCCAGCTATGTTGAATGCCACCCCTAACCAGCCTTTGAAACCATATGTTGGAAGTATTCGAATATGGCCGTGGACCGGCGATCATATTGCTGCACGGCGCAGGAGTGGATGCCCAACTATGGGCCCCTCAAATACAAGCGTTCGCCTCTCGGTACCATCTGATTGTTTTCAACTTGCCGGGACACGGGAAAAGCCCACTTGCCAAGGCTGGAATACCCGGCATGGCAAAAGTCATTCATGAGGAAATCAATGCTCTTGGGCTGCACTCTTACGCCATAATAGGCATGTCGCTTGGTGGTATGGTCGCCCTTGAAATAGCCGGACGGTGGCCAGACGAGGTTACGCACCTGGTACTGGCGGAATCCGTCGCCAACGTTACGGACAACAGGCTTGTCCGCAAAATTGCGCAGATATTCCTCTGGCTATTGCGTGTTATTCCGCCAAAACTGATCGCAAAATTGCCCGCAGGCATGATGGGCGGATACAGACGCGAGTCAGGTTTGTATGTGAAAAAAGCCATTGCAAACATGAGCAGTAAAAACGCCTTTGCAGTCATGAAAGCCGCCCTGTCATATGACGGACGGCCGTTATTAAGCCGGATCAAGGCCAGAACACTTGTTCTGGTGGGGGAAAAAAACAGTCATACACATAAAAGGGCCAAATTTCTAGCGACCCATATTGCAGGCGCCAAATATTCAGAGCTGCCCAATGCCGCCCACATCCTGAACCGCGACGCCCCGGACAAGTTTAACAAAACAGTTTTGTCTTTTATTTCCGGCGGGCTGTAGGGTCACCCCCCCTCACTCAAACCTTAGCGTCCCCAACGCCCGCGACCCGTCCACATAGATGATATCCGCCAAGGTTTTCATCCCCGATGTTTCCGGTAGTGCGGCGATGATGGCGATCAAGCCATCGCTATCGCCTTCTTGGGCAACCGCGACCACGCGCAAGGCAACAACCGTTCCGTCCGTTTCGGCATAGCGCCCGATCGCCTCGACCGCCTGATAGGGCCCCACCTTTGTCTGACGGGTCACATTGATTTCCGCCTTGTCGGGATCGACGATCGCGGCGATAAACCCCTCTTTGGCGATACCGGCCAGGGCTTGCAAAGGATTCCCCTGTGCATTCCGGTTCAGCGTAACTGGAACGAAATGGATGCTTGATCTTAGTCGGCCATCATCAGATACAAAATTATATTTGGCATACCCCGGCACTTCGGGCGCATACAGAACCTTGACGTGTTTGGTCCGGTCGGTCGGAGCCGTAAAGTGAAAGGGCCTTGGCACCTCTACTCCGTGTTTTGCGGCAAAATCCGCCCCTATTTTCTGCGGCACGCCAACCACAAGGCCTTCAACCTTAAGCGTATTCACCTCAACCTTTGCTTGCGCCACCAGCGGCCCCGCACTTAGGATGAGCGCACAAAGAGTGGAACTGATAATTCTAGGTATAGTCATAATATTTTCCTTCTTTCAATATGCCCATTTTACCAATCAATCAAGAAAACCCAATACTAAACTCGGAAACAATCCTAATGAAACATTCGTATTAATTGAAATATTGTTAACAATGGTTCGTTTGCGTCAACACCGGAACTGACCTAGCCTTGATCGTTAATAGACAGCAAGCCAAACCCCTATGGTTGTGCCGCAAAACACCGTGCGACATACGCAGTCTATTAGAGGACGGTGAACACAAAGGGAGGCGAGTGCAAGACATCGCGGTACCGCGGTAAAATGTTAATTTCACTATTAGTTGGGCTGCATTGACAGCATAGTAATCATAATAAAACGTCAAGCGCGGCCCGTTACATAAACGGGAGGCTTACGCCATGAAACGGTTTCTACTACCGGTGCTGATGGCCCTGACCGCTATGGTCTGGGGTATAGGTGCGAAAGAAGTAAAGGCGCAGGACAACAGTTCCTCGACCCTTGCACGGATCACGCAATCAGGTGTTTTGAAAGTCGGTGTCAATCCGCTGTTCAAACCCTTTTCATTTGAACAAGACGGCAAACGTGTCGGTGTGGATGCAGATATCGCAGCCCTGTTGGCCGAGAAGATGGGAGTGAAGCTTCAGCTTGTCGTTCCGGCTTCGTTTGGCGATCTGATCCCTATGGTTCAGTCAGGCCAGATCGACGTTGTCATGGCCGGGATGAGCATCACCTTTGACCGTGCCATGGCCGTGGATTTTTCACAGCCCTATTTCGAAACCGGATTGTCCGTGTTGGCCAACAAAGGGCGGCTGGGCAAACTTGGGGCCGGACAGGTCAAGGACTATAACGGCCTGATCACCCGCCTGAACGAGAATGGCAAAATGGCCAATCTTGTCATTGCCGTGACCAAAGGCAAATCACCTGAAAAAGCTGTTCCACAGTTCTTTCCCGATGCACAGGTTGTTCAATATGACACCAACGAAGCCGCAGCCGAGGCCGTTCTGGCCGGCAAAGCCGATATCATGGTGCATGATGAAATGTTCCTGAAGGTCTGGCTGCATGACAATGCCAAAACAGCGCAGTTCGTTGTGACGGTATTCGATAGCCCGTTCAAGCCGGACAACTACGGCTATGCCGTAGCCAAGGGCAATCTCGATTTCGTCCATATGCTTGACACATTCATCCTTGCCGAACTGCAAGGGAATGGGCGCGTCATCGAATACATGAACAATTACATACCGGTAAAAGCGCAGCTTTCTATACGCAGCTATAATCTTACCGATGACGTTTACGGGGGGGACTAAGCCCATGACTACAAGTGAACCAAAAAAGAAAAAGGGGCTGGATTTACAATGGAAAATCCTGCTCGGAATCGTGCTCGGCATTGCGCTGGGGTTATTTATCAACATCAGCTATGGGGCGGGCGTTACCAGTGGTCCGATTTACATCACCAAGACCATCTTCAATTATGGCGGTGAAATCTTTATCCGCCTTCTGCGGATGCTCATCATTCCGCTGGTGTTTGCCTCGATCTTTATGGCTATTGTCAATCTTGGCGATGTCCGTGCCCTTGGCAAACTGGGCGGTAAAACAGTCGGGTTCTACTTTCTGACAACGGCGCTGGCGGTTGGCGCTGGCCTGATCGTGGTGAATGTCTTTAACCCCGGCTTGGGAATTGACAAGGAGGCCTTGTCAGCCCTTGGAATCGGAACCGAAGTGCCGGGCAAGGTCGGAAACGCAGGGGTTGGTGAAAAATCGGCTGTGATTATCATCATTGACACCTTTGTTAATATGATCCCGAAAAACTCGGCGGCGGCCTTTGCACAAGGCAATATCCTGCAAGTAATATTCTTTACTATTTTCCTTGCAATCATGGCCTCGATTGTCGGAAAAGCATCCGATACGCTGACCGATGCCATCCACGGGCTTGACCGGATCATGCAGGCCGGCATCATGGCCGTGATGAAAATCGCGCCTTATGCCATCTTCATGCTGGTGGCCGCGATCTTCATGGATCTTGGCTTTCCTGCGCTTGCGGCGCTGGCCAAATATGCAGCAACAGTGCTGACGGGGCTTGCCATTCATGCCTTCATCACGCTGACAGCACTGGTGTGGATCTTTGGTAAATACAACCCGATCAAGCTGTTCAAGGCCGTGGCACCGGCGTTGATGACGGCCTGGTCCACTGCGTCATCGGCGGCAACCCTGCCCATGACCATGTCAAACCTGACGGAGCGGGCCGGAGTGGAGCCAAAGATATCCAACTTTGTGTTGCCTCTGGGCGCGACGGTCAACATGGATGGTACGGCGCTGTATGAATCCGTGGCGGTTATCTTTATCGCCCAGTTGCTGGGGATCGACCTGACCTTCGGCATGCAGCTCGTTATCTTCATCACGGCCTCTCTGGCGGCTATTGGTGCAGCGGCCATTCCGGGTGCTGGACTGGTGACTATGGGTATCGTTCTGACAGCGGTCGGTTTGCCGCTTGACGGCATTGGTCTGATTTTGGCGATTGACCGGATTCTTGACCAGTTCCGCACAGCGATCAATGTTTGGGGCGACGCCTGCGCAGCGGTGGTTATTGCCCGATCAGAAGACGCGATACACGATCCGGAAACGGGCCTGCCCGATATTGAAGCGGCAGCCGCGTAAACTGGAATAGAAAGCCTAACGGCGGGTCGGAACGGTAAGGCATTTGCCCTGCGTTCCGACCTGCTGCAAGCCCTAGATGGAGAAACGAAATGGAATTTCCAAAGACGATCAAAAGCTTCGTGCTGCATGATATGCGCGGAAAATGGACCTACAAGGGCAAAGAATTGCGCAGTGCCCATTACATTCGCGTCGGATCGCGGATGAGCCTGTTCATCAACACCGAATCCGATGTCGATGGCAATCTTTCCTACGCTATTCGCCTACGCGACAGCACAATCACCGGAATTGCGTCTTTACAAGAGGCCATTCAGGTCGTTGAAACCGTGATTGAAGAAAATGAGGATTTCATCAGCAAATACACCATGCTGGTTGAATAACTATGCTGCCGGATGGGGCATCATGCCTTGCTAAGTAACGACCACTCACTACAAACCGAATGGCCCGTGTGTTTTTCATGCGGGCCATTTTTACCCGCCCTTGCAAAAACGCCGCACCCCGATTGCGGTGCTTCCCCTCTGGACGACTGCGACTGCAATCCTTATATATTCAGTCAAGTAATCCAAAGAGGGTCCCATGACTGCCGAATCCGACACACCGCTAGAAGGCACACCGCTGATCAAACCGTCCAGCACGGACCATCCGCTGTATGACAAAATCGTCGAGGCCTGCCGCTCGGTCTATGACCCCGAGGTGCCGGTGAACATCTATGATCTGGGCCTTGTCTATACGATCGAGATTTCAGACGAGGGCGATGTGCAGATCTATATGTCCCTGACCGCGCCGGGCTGTCCTGTCGCCGGAGAAATGCCGGGCTGGATTGCCGATGCAATTTCGCCGCTGGCCGGTGTGAAAACCGTCAATGTCGAACTGGTATGGGAACCGCAGTGGGGCATGGACATGATGTCCGACGAGGCCCGCCTTGAGCTGGGTTTCATGTAACCGCCCAAACCAACAGAACGGGCAGTGCGCAACACCAGTTCTCTGCTAACTTGAGATTTGGCGCTGTCCGTCCTATGTTATAAAGGCAAACAGGAGAACCCCATGTTCGGCATCCCCGGCAAACAGGCGGTCAGCATGACCCCGATCGCAGCGAAACAGATTTCGAAACTGATGGCTGAAAAGGGCCATCAGGGCTTGCGTATTGGTGTCAAAAAGGGCGGCTGCGCAGGGATGGAATACACTATGGACTATGTGGACGCAGTCGATCCGATGGACGAAGTGGTGGAACAGGACGGCGCGCGGGTGATGATTGCCCCGATGGCGCAAATGTTCCTGTTCGGCACTGAAATCGATTACGAGGTTTCCTTGCTGGAAAGCGGCTTCAAATTCCGCAACCCCAACGTGACAGAATCCTGCGGCTGCGGCGAATCCATTAAATTCGCAGAGATGTAGTGTCGACTGATCCCGAATTTCTGGCCCACGCCCGTGATCTGTTCGCCGATCTTGGCCCGATCAGAACCGGCCGCTTGTTCGGTGGCACCGCCCTTTATATCGATGATGCGATGTTTGCGGTGATCTTTGGTGACGCCCTGTATATGAAGGTCGACAAACCCCTTGCTGCCGAATATGCCGATGCGGGGTCCGAGCCGTTCCAATACGATACCAAAACCGGTGTGCGTGTTATACCCGGCCTCGTATCTATGCCTGAAAGCGCGCTGGATGATCCGGACGAAGCCCTGTTCTGGGCCAGAAAATCCATGGTTCCGGCCCAAAAGGCCGCGACCAAGCGCACCAAAGCCAAACAGGCCAGAAAATGAGTGTCAGCGACACAGATATCACCTTTGTACACGATATGTTTGACCCGCTGGGCCAGATCACCACCCGTAAAATGATGGGGGGATTGTCGATCTATTGTGATGGCACCATATTCGCCATGCTGGATCGCGAGGGCACCCTGTATCTGAAGGCCAAAGGGGCCTTTGCCGATGAAATCTCTGCCGCAGGCGGGCGGCAATTCGGGGTAGAGACAGGCGATAAAATGGCCTATTGGACCCTGCCCGACACAGCCAATTACGACCCTAATGCAGCGTTGATCTGGGGGCAAAAGGCGCTGGATGCCCTTTAGAGGCGAACGCGTTCACTTGCCGCAGTTACCGCGAACACCTTGCCATCATACGCCGATATAGGGCATCAATTATCCCAACCAACAAAGGGATAATGATCATGCGTAAAAAACTTGCCGCCGGAAACTGGAAAATGAACGGCACCACCGCGTCACTGGCCGAGGTCGATGCGCTGCTGGCCGCCCACCCTGCCCCGAAATGCGAAATCCTGCTGTGCCCGCCCGCCACATTGGTTTCGGCCATGGCCGCACGGATTGGCGAGGGGCCTATCCACACCGGCGGACAGGATTGCCATGCCGAACCCTCTGGCGCCCATACCGGCGATATTGCCGCGGGTATGCTGGTGGATGCGGGGGCAAGCCATGTGATTGTCGGCCATTCCGAACGCCGTCAGGACCACCACGAAACCGATGCCGACATCCGCGCCAAGGCCAGCGCCGCCACCGATGCCGGTCTGGTGGCAGTGATCTGCTGCGGGGAATCCGACGATCAGCGCGTTGCAGGGCAAACGCTGGATGTGATCGGAACGCAATTGGCAGGCTCCATCCCCGATACGGCCACAGCCACCAATACGGTTGTCGCCTATGAACCGATCTGGGCGATCGGCACCGGCAAGGTGCCCACGCTGGAGCAAATCGGCGAGGTGCACGATTTCATCCGCAAGATCCTGATCGAGCGTTTTGGCGCAGAAACCGGCGATAACATCAGCATCCTTTATGGCGGCTCCGTGAAACCCGGCAACGCGGCAGAGATCTTTGATGTTGCGAATGTGGATGGTGCCCTTGTCGGCGGGGCATCGCTAAAGGCGGCCGATTTCTCCGGCATCATTTCGGCGCTCGAAACGGCCTGATCCGGCCCAACCATCAGATACAAAAAAGCCGCCGAGGTTCCCCTTGGCGGCTTTATCGCACTTTATACACAGAGTTTACTTGGTAATCACTTCCGGGCCCATCACCGCATTCGGAATAGCGGTCGACAGCCACGGGATATAGGTGACCAAAATCAGGAACACGAACAGCACAGCCAAAAACGGCAGTGCCGCCTTGACCACCCGCATCATCGGCATCCCCGCAACCCCCGATGTCACGAACAGGTTCAGGCCGACAGGCGGGGTGATCATGCCAATTTCCATATTCACCACCATGATGATCCCCAGATGGATCGGATCAATCCCCAGTTTCATCGCAATCGGGAATACCAGCGGCGCGACAATTACCAACAGGCCGGATGGCTCCATAAACTGCCCGCCGATCAACAGGATCACATTGACCACCACAAGGAACATCACCCAGCCAAATCCGGCGCTTAACATGGCATTGGCCACTTGCTGCGGGATCTGTTGTTCGGTCAGCACATGTTTCAGGATCAACGCATTGGCGATCACGAACATCAGCGTAACGGTCAGCTTGCCCGCCTCGAACAAAGTGCGTTGTGTGTCACGGTGGAAAAAGGCCGTGATCAATGCTTGGGGCTTTTTCAGCAGACTGGTTTTTGCCCCACCCTCTTTGGCGGCCAATGGTCCCATGTCGCGGTAAACAAAGCTGGCAATCAAAAAGGCATAGATCGATGCCACCGCCGCCGCTTCTGTCGGGGTGAAGATGGCCGAGGTCACACCGGGGATACCGTAAATACCGACCATAATAATCACGATCAGCATCAATCCCCAAAAGGCATCGGCAAAGGCGTTCCCGACCTCGTTCCAACCGGCCCATTCACCCGCTGGCATGTTTTTAACCCGCGCCATCACATAGATGGCAACCATCAGCATCCCACCGGCCAGCAGGCCGGGGATGATACCGGCAAGGAACATCCGGCCCACGGAAACCTCGACCGCAGCGGCGTAAACCACCATGACGATCGAGGGCGGGATCAGAATACCCAATGTGCCCGCGTTACAGATCACACCGGCGGCGAAATCCTTGGTATAGCCCGCTTTGGTCATCGCCGCGATCACGATCGAGCCGATGGCCACCACTGTTGCAGGGGATGAACCCGACAAGGCCGCAAACATCATACAGGCGAACACACCGGCAATCGCCAGACCACCGCGCAGGTGGCCAACGCAAGCGATGGAAAACCGGATAATCCGCTCGGCCACACCGCCGGTTGACATAAAGCTTGAGGCAAGGATGAAGAAAGGAATCGCCAGCAGGGTCGAATGGCCCTCGAAGGCGGAAAACAGGGTTTGTGCAATCGCGGCCAGTGAAGCGTCCGAGAAAATCAACAGAAACAGGATCGAACTGAACCCCAGCGCAACCGCAATCGGCACACCGATCATCATCAGGCCGACGACCATCGCAAAAAGGAAAGCAACTGTCATTGTTCATCCTCCCCGCGTAATTCCTGAATTTCGGCGATTTCATCCTCGACTTCATGGCTGGCGATGATCCGGTCCATTTTGCCGGTCCAGACCGCTATACCGGTTTGAATAAACCGAAACAGCAACAACGCCATCGACAACGGCAGCACCATATAAGGCACCATTCGGGGCAACTTTTCATAGGAGTCCCCGTCATTGAATGCCCCTTGCATCCAGTTCAGAAAGGCCGGCAGGGGAATATCGTTGGTTTCATACCAGCCCTTGCCGCGGAATTTTTCCTGGAAGCCGGTGGGGAACCAGCGACCTTCGGTTTGCGGCAAGTTGGCGAAATTGGCCCAGTAATCCCAAGCCCCTTTCAGCAGCAGGAAGCTATAGAATATGCAGATCAGCACGGCGATCAGTGCCAGCAAACGGCGCGGCCCCTTTGGCAACATGTCGATCACCGCATCCACCCCCAGATGCGCGCCTTTCTTGACCGCATAGGAGGCGCCCAGCAATACCAGCCAGGCAAACATGAACACCGTCAGTTCCAGCGCCCACAGAATGTTGGAGTTAAAGACATAACGCGCAACCACATTGGCGAATGTCAGCAGCGTCATCGCGCCCAGCAGAAACGCAATCAGCGTTTCCTCGATCCGGTCGACAAAGCTTGCACCTGGTTTCGGATGCATCCTGTCCCCCTCCCTGTTTTTCGTAAAATTGAAACGCGCGCCCTCGTTCAGCGGGGCGCGCGCAGATCTTTTGAACGGCTCTTACATCGAGTCGTTAACTGCTTGTGCAGCGTCGATGGCGTCTTGGCCAACGTCGCCTTTGAACTGGTCCCAAACCGGTTTCATTGCATCAACCCATTCCTGACGCTGTTCAGGTGTCAGGGTGCGGATTACACCGCCTGCGTCGATGATCGACTGTTTGGCAGCTTCGTTCACGGCAAAAGCTTCGGCGTTGCGGGTTTTGGTGACTTCGCCCAGAATGGTCAGAAACTGGTCGCGCACGTCGGCATCCAGACTTTCCAGCCAGTCAACATTGGTCACAACCAGATAGTCGATGATACCGTGGTTGGTTTCGGTCACACCATCCTGAACTTCGTAGAACTTCTTGCCATAGATGTTGGACCAGGTGTTTTCCTGACCATCCACAACACCCTGTTGCAGCGCGCCGTATACTTCGGAAAATGCCATTTTCTGCGGGCTTGCACCGATCGCTTCCATCTGGGCCACCAGAACGTCCGACGATTGCACGCGGAATTTCAGACCATTGGCATCCGAAGGATGGATCAGCGGCTTGTTGGCCGACAGTTGCTTCAGACCGTTGTGCCAGAAGGCCAGCCCCTGAAGGCCACGTTTCTGCATCGAATCCAGCAGTGCCTGACCGGCGTCCGAGGATTGATAGGCATCAACCGCGTCCATGCTTTTGAACATGAAGGGCAGATCAAACAGGCGGAATTTCTTGGTGAACTTCTCGAATTTCGACAGCGATGGCGCGGCCAGTTGAACATCACCCTGCAACATGGCTTCCAGAACCTTGTTGTCATCATAGAGGGTCGAGTTGGGGTAAACCTCCATACAGGCCTTGCCATCCATCTCTTCGTTGACACGTTTGGCCAGCAAAGCAGCGGCAATCCCTTTGGGGTGTTTGTCGGTGTTGGTCACATGGGCGAATTTGATTACGATTTCGCCTTCGTCACAACCAGCCGACGCAGCGGCGGTTTGTGCGGTGAAAGAAAGCGCCACAGCAGCGGTGACAGCAGTCAAAAATTTCATTGGGGTCTCCTCCCGGGTTATGAGACATTTGCATGAATGTGCGCCCGTATTCCACGGGCACCCGCAAATATCAGACCCCAGCCCCTTGCACCGCTCAAGAAAAACTTCACAGAGGCGTTACAGGGGGTAAAATTGTTATTTGGCAATAGGTTAGCGGTAGGTGTTGCAGCTTTCGAGCAGGCCAGTGGCGGGATTCCACACAGGCAACCCGGCGCTTTGTGCGGATTTCCACACAGATCAGCGGAACCGTTCCGGACGAATCCCGTATTTGGTCAACTTGTCGTAAAAGGTTTTGCGCGGCAGTTTCAGGCTGCGCGCCGCTTCGGACGCATTGCCGCCATGGCGGCGCAAGGCCTCGCTTAACAGCGAATGTTCCACCTTGGCCAGTTGCTCGTTCAGGCCCAGTTCCGCCTCTTCCTCACCCTCGCCCAGCCCCATGGCAAAACGCATCGCGGTATTCATCAGCGCCCGCGCATTGCCGGGCCAGTCTTGCGCCATCAGGCGCGACACCAGCGCCGGTGTAATTTCCGGCGGGGTCAGCGCGGCCTGTTCGCAGGCAATGGCAACGTAATGGCGAAACAGCACGGGAATATCCTCGGGCCGTTCGCGCAGGCTTGGGATACGCACGGTGGTGACACCCAGCTTGTAGAACAGATCGTGGTTGAACCGCCCTGCCGCTACATCCTGCTCCAGATCGCGGTAGCTGCCCGCCAGAACCCGCGCGCCACAATCCTTTTCCAGACACTCCAGCAGGGTGAATTGCACATCCGGCGCCAGCGCGGCCACTTCGTCCAGAAACAGGCTGCCACCGATGGCCTGCGTCAACGCATCGGTCAGGGTTTGCGGTGTCAGCGATGCCGCGGCCAGTTTGACAAACGGCCCGTCTGACACAGTGGACAGCAGGTGGATCACCTCGGCCACCTTCGAGGTGCCTGTCCCCGGCGCCCCGCTGATCAGTACCTCGGCCCTGGTGCGCGCCACCGCCCGCACCCGCGCGCGCAATTCATCCGCCTGCTTTGATCTGCCAAACAGCATCCGCGCCGCTGCATCGCCGGTTTCCAGCTGCCGTTTCAGCTGCCGGTTTTCCAGCACCAGCGCGCGGGTCTTGCGTGCCCGATCCACCACCGCAATCAAGTCCTGCGGGGCACAGGGTTTTTCCAGAAAATCAAACGCGCCCGCGCTGATCCCGCGCACCGCCATCGGGATATCGCCTTCGCCGGTCAGCAGGATCACCGGCAGATCAACATCCACCGATTGCACATAATCCAGCAGCGCAAAGCCGTCTTTGCCCGGCATACGGATGTCGGACACCACCACCCCGTCAAAATCGGGGCTGATGTGGTCCTTGGCCTCGATATAACTGCCCGCAAGGATCGCCGGCATATCCGCAAGTTCCAGCGTCTGTCCCAAGGCCTCGCGCACCGCCGCGTCATCATCCACCAGCAATACCCGCATGTTCATGCCGCTTTCTCCAGTCTGGCCCGTGCCAGTTCCACCGTAAACACCGCCCCGCCGTCAGGGTGGTTGTGCCCGCGAATATCCCCGCCAAAACTTTGCACCAGACCATAGGAAATCGATAGGCCAAGGCCCAGACCGTCCGCCTTACCAACCGCTTTGGTGGTGTAATAGGGTTCGAATATCTTTTCCGGCGCGGCGATCCCCGGCCCCATGTCACGCACTTGCAAGCGGGCCTTTTGATCGCCGGTTTCAACCGCAATCTCGATCCGCCGCTGCGCGCTGCCCTCCATCGCATCAATCGCATTCGAGATCAGGTTGACCAGCACCTGCTGCAACCGCACCTCGCCACCGCGCACATAGACCGGCGCGGGCGGGGCCTGCCATGACACCTCTACCTTGTCCTGCACAAACCGCGCCTCGGACATCTCCAGCACGGCTTCGACCACGGCGACAATATCCACATCCGTTATCGGCTCGCTTTCCTGTTTGGCAAAGGCGCGGAAATTGCTGATGATCCGCCCCATCCGTCGCGCCAGTTCGGAAATCCGGCTCAGGTTCCTGCCCGCCACATCCGCCTTGCCCCGCTGCAAAAACTGCTCGGCATTTTCCGCGAATGACCGGATCGCCATCAGGGGCTGGTTCAGTTCGTGGCTGATCCCTGCCGACATCTGCCCCAGCGCCGAAAGCTTCCCCGCTTGCACCAGTTCGGCCTGCGCCTGTTTCAGTTCCTCTGTGCGCTCTTCGACCCGCGTTTCCAGTTCGGCCTTGGCGCGGGCCTCGATCTTGAGCCGCTCGGCCAGCGCGCGCCTGCGTTCCGTCACCCAGAACAGGATTGCACCAAAGGCCAGCAGAACCGCCGCCACAGCCGCCGCCTGCAACCCCGCCAGACGTTCGGCAGGGGCGGTGCTGACCAGCACTTCCCCCCTCATACCGATGATCGGCAAGGGTTGCGTCAGATGCAATGCGCGGCGCGGGATGTAACGCCCTGAATTGATCGACCAGACCTGATAATCGCCATACATCCGTACCCGGTCAGGCGCAAAACCATCCGCCCCGCGCGTGCGCAACACCAGTTCGGAACGGTTGGCAACAAAGATTACCCCGTCCTGACCGGTGAAATAAACCGCGTTCGGATCGCCCCGCCAATCGGATTCCTCGACCGCCTCCATATCCACGACGACCACCACGGCACCCAGAATTTTATCTGCCTTGATTATCGGCGCTGCGAATTGAAACACTCGCCGGTTGCTGCCTGCCAGACGGCTGTGCGTCGTCCCCAATGCCCCATGCATCGCCCGTCGAAAATGCGGCTGGTCGGAAACATTTCCACCCACCACCCCTTGCGAGGACGCAAGCACAGTGCCATCCCGCCCAGCCAGCAGCAGATCGACCGCACCAATCTTGTCCGCCGTGGCCAGCAGCAGTCCCGACGCCTTGCCGCCATCCCCCTGCCCCTTTGCCAATGCCACCAGATCGGGATGATCCGCCATGATCACCGCCACCTGCCGAAACCGCTGCAACTGCCCCACCAGCCGGTCCGAGGCCAGCGACAGGTCCGCCTGTCCCCGTGCGGCCAGTTGTGTCAATGCGGTTCGCCAGGCAAGCCACCCCGCCCCGCCCGCAACCAATGCAGTCAGTAGCAAAAACAGTACAAACACGCCTGCCCGATGTGTGGTTTTTCCCGACATACGTCCAACTGTAAAAACCCCCGCTTGCAAAGGCCAGAGCCTTTCGGTGATTATCCCCCTTATGCAACATGTCCGCCAATCCCCCACCGCCGCCGATTTCGTGCAAACCCCCTATCCGTTTTACGATGCGATCCGCCCGCTGGGAGATCTGGTTTGGTGGGACGATTACGACATGGCGTGCGCCATCGGTTATGACACGGTGAATGCCATATTGCGCGACCGGCGGCTGGGGCGCGAAATGCCCACCGACCTGCGCACACCTGTGCCCGATCACCTGACGCCGTTTTATGATCTTGAGGCGCACTCGATGCTGGAACTGGACCCGCCGCGTCACACCCGCCTGCGATCATTGGTGCTGCGCGCCTTTACCTCGCGCCGGATCAAGGAACTGGCACCCGAAATCGAAGCGCTGAGCCATCGTTTGATCGACGAATTTCCGGCGGGCGAAGTGGACCTGCTGACAGCCTATGCACAGAAAATCCCCGTGATCATCATCGCCCGCCTGCTGGGTGTGCCCGAAGATATGGCCGACCAGCTGCTGACATGGTCTAACGCCATGGTCGCCATGTATCAGGCCCGCCGCACCCGCAAGATCGAGGAAGATGCCGCCAAAGCCAGCAGTGAATTTGCAACCTTCATGCGCGGTTATATTGACGAACGCCGTGCCAGCCCTGCGGATGATCTGATCACCCACCTGATCGCCGCCGAACAGGATGGCGAAAAGCTGACAACGGATGAATTGATCACCACCTGTATCCTGCTGCTGAACGCAGGACACGAGGCAACCGTGCACAGCATGGGCAACGGCATCAAAACCCTGCTGGGGCAAAACACCCCCCGCAGCGCCCTGACCCCCGACCATGTGGAAACCACCGTCGAGGAAATCTTTCGCTTTGATCCGCCCTTGCATATCTTCCTGCGCATCGCCCGCGAGGATCTGGAGCTGTTCGGCCACCCGATCAAACGTGGCCAGTCCATCGCCTGCATGCTGGCCGCCGCCAACCGCGATCCGGTGGCCTATGATACCCCCAATGATTTCCGCCCCGATCGCCCGATCAAAGCCAACACATCATTCGGCGGTGGATTGCATTTCTGCGTTGGCGCACCACTGGCCCGTCTGGAACTGCAAATCGCCTTGCCGGTGCTGTTTTCCCGTCTGCCGAACCTGCATCTTGCAAGGGCGCCACAATACGCCAATGTCTATCACTTCCACGGCCTGACCAACCTGTCTGTCACTTACTAACCGGACGCTGCAAATCCGAATCAATTCCCACGATTCACGGGCGCACGCCTTGCAGTCTGGCGACATTCACCCAAAAATCCACGCTGCGTATTTTCCAAGGAAACGGCCAACCCTGACCGGATAATTCCACACGCCAGCCCCAAGCGGAACATCTTCCCATCCACAAACGCGGCCCGCGTTACACGATCCTTATCTTTCCGCCCATCTGGCGGCTGCCCCACTTGTTCCCTTACCCTTTTCGATATCCGCCACCAGAACGGGAACGCGAAAATGTATGACTACAGCCCCTTTGACACGGCCTTTCTAAAAGCCCGTAACGCCCAGTTCCGGGCGCAAATTGCCCGCCGTTTAAGCGGCGAATTAAGCGAAGAGGCCTTCAAGCCCCTGCGCCTGCTGAACGGGCTTTATTACCAGTTGCACGCCTATATGCTGCGCGTTGCCATCCCATATGGCACGCTGAACAGTCGTCAAATGCGTATGCTGGCGCAGATTTCCGAAAAGTGGGATCGCGGCTTTGGCCATTTCACCACGCGGCAGAACATCCAGTTCAACTGGCCTGAATTACGCGATGTGCCGGATATGCTGGATGCGCTGGAAACGGTGGGGATGCATTCGGTGCAAACCTCGGGCAACACCATTCGCAATGTCACGGCGGACCATTTCGCAGGGGCCGCCGCGGACGAGATCGAGGACCCCCGCCCGATTGCCGAATTGCTGCGACAATGGTCAACGGATCATGCCGAATTCCAGTTCCTGCCGCGCAAGTTCAAGATCGCCGTCACCGGTAGTGCAGCCGACCGTGCTGTGATCCGCGCCCATGACATCGGTTTGCACATTGTTCAGAATTCAGATGGCGAGCGCGGGTTCGAAGTGATCATTGGCGGCGGTCTGGGGCGCACGCCGATGATTGGCAAGCGGCTGAAAACCTTTCTGCCCAAAGCGGATTTACTGCCGTATCTAGAGGCCGTCGTTGCCACCTACAATCTGCTGGGACGGCGCGACAACAAATATAAGGCCCGTATCAAAATCACGGTTCACGAGCACGGGATTGACAAAATCCGCACCCTTGTCGAACAGAAGTTTGCGCAAATCCGGCCCGATTATCCCCCTCTGGCCCCGCAAATCCTGACCGACATTCAGGCCCATTTCACCCCGCCCGATTTCAAGCGCTCCAACACAGAACGCTTTGTCCTGAGCCGCAACGCTGATCCGGTTTTCCGCGCGTGGTGTGATACAAACCTGCACCCGCACAAACAGGCGGACCATGCGATTGTCACCATATCGTTAAAACCGCATGGCGGCACACCCGGCGATGCCACCGCCGACCAGATGCGCCTGATTGCCGATCTGGCAAAGCGGTATTCCTATGACGAAATCCGTATTTCGCACGAACAAAATATCATTCTGCCACATGTGCAGAAAAACCACCTGCCACAGCTACACGCCGCCCTTGTTTCCGAAGGGTTGGCCACCGCGAACATCGGTCTGACTTCGGATATCATCGCCTGTCCGGGAATGGATTTTTGCGCCTTGGCCACCGCCCATTCCATTCCGGTTGCACAGCAGATTTCCAACCGGATACAGGATTTGAAAATCGAACATGATGTTGGTCCGCTGAAGATCAAGATTTCAGGCTGCATCAATGCCTGTGGCCATCACCATCTGGGTCACATCGGTATTCTGGGGCTGGAACGGGCCGGTGTGGAAAACTACCAGATCACGCTGGGCGGGGATGCCACCGCAGACACACAAATCGGCACGCGAACCGGGCCCGGGTTTGCAGCAGACAAGATTGTGCCAGCGATTGAACGGCTGATCCTTGGTTATCTAGACCTGCGCAACGATCAAAACGAAAGCTTCATCCAATGCTACCGGCGCGTTGGGATTACGCCATTTAAGGAAATGCTTTACGGGCAGGAGGCCGCCAAAAATGCTGCATAGCCAACAAAACGATCAATTGGCGGCGCGCTGGAACCGTATGTATCAACATTTCAACGCGCTTGAGGTGCTGGATCACACGCTGGAATCAGGCAAAACCGGGCGGGTTGCACTTGTCTCGTCTTTCGGGGCAGAATCCGTTGTGTTGTTACACATGCTGTCGCGGATCAATCCGCATACGCCGGTGCTGTTTATTGATACACAAATGCTGTTTGCCGAAACGCTGGACTATCAGCTTGAGGTGACAAGGCTGCTTGGATTGACGGATGTGCGAACCATTCGTGCGTCTGCGAAAGACCTATTGCTCTCCGACCCCGACAACCGTCTTCACAAGGTCGCACCGGACAATTGCTGCGATTTGCGCAAAACCCGACCGTTGCAAGATGCACTTGCGGATTTCGATACATGGATCACAGGCCGAAAACGCCACCACAGTGGCTTTCGCACCGGTTTGGAGCATTTCGGTATTGATGGCGAAGGGCGGATCACGGTGAATCCGCTGATCCATTGGGGTGCAAATGAACTGAACGCCTATATGGACAGGATGAACCTGCCACGGCATCCGTTGTTGCGGCGGGGGTATACCTCGATCGGCTGCGCACCTTGCACATCCAGAACCACCGCAGGCGAACCCGCGCGTGCGGGCCGCTGGCGGGGAAACGACAAACAGGAATGCGGCATCCATTTCATCAAAGGCAAAGTACAGCGCCCCACCCAGCAAGAGGCGACATCATGACGATCATTGTAACGGACACAGGATTTACGATGGATGATTGGGAAGGGCAAAACGGGCAGGATACGCTTGATTTGTCCGCAGACCACGCGCTGACTGACCTGACTGGTATATTGAACCGGATCAAGGCAATCCGCATCACATTTCCCGACTTTACCGACGGGCGCGGGCTGGGATTGGCCCGCGGATTGCGTGATGCAGGGTACGATGGCCGACTGCGTGCCACGGGGGATATATTGCCCGACCAATACACGATGCTGCGTCGTGTCGGGTTTGACGAGGTGGAACTCACCGACAAACAGGCAAATGCCTATCCGCAAGAACAATGGCTTAGCCGCAGCCAATGGCAACAGCACGATTACCAGTCCAGATTACGGAATTGAACGTGCCCGCAAACATCCTATGACATTGCGTCGCGTCCAGGCATCTGGACCCTTCTGCGACAACCCATTATAGGGGAAGCAACAAGCCGCCGCCCCGTGCGCGGCTTTGATGTAGTTAGGGAAGATTACCAAATGGCCGACACCGCTAAAAAACCCACGCTGCCCGATGCGCAGACTGTGACCCAAGTCAAACACTGGACAGACCGGCTGTTTTCATTCCGCGTGACCCGCCCGCGCACCTTGCGGTTTCGTTCCGGCGAATTTGTAATGATCGGCCTGCTGGGCGACAACGGCAAACCCCTGTTGCGCGCCTATTCCATCGCCTCGCCTGCCTGGGATGAAGAGCTGGAGTTCTACTCGATCAAAGTGCAGGACGGCCCCCTGACCAGCAAGTTGCAGCATATCAAGGTGGGTGATGAAATCATCCTGCGCCCCAAACCTGTCGGCACACTGGTGCATGACGCGCTGTTGCCGGGCAAACGGCTGTGGTTCTTTGCCACCGGCACCGGCATCGCCCCCTTTGCCTCGCTGATGCGCGAACCGGAAACCTATGAAAACTACGACGAAGTGATCATGTGCCACACCTGCCGCGAAGTCGCGGATCTGGAATACGGCCGCCAGCTGATCGAAAGCCTGCCGGATGATCCGCTGATCGGTGAATTCATCGGTGACAAGCTGCGCTATTATCCTACCACCACGCGTGAAGAGAGCCCGAATATGGGCCGGATCACCACCAACCTGCTGAACGGTAAAATCTTTGCCGATCTGGACGTGCCGCAAATCTGCAAGGAAAACGACCGTGCGATGGTTTGCGGGTCAATCGGTTTGAATACCGATCTGAAAGAAATCCTGGAAGGATTCGGCCTGACCGAAGGCGCCAATTCCCAGCCCGCCGAATATGTGGTGGAAAAGGCGTTTGTCGATTAAAGCATTTCAATTTGACTTTGAATCACCATGATCCACGAACGCATTTGTTTGCGTAATCGCTGACTTGTGGATCATGAGAATACGTTGTCTTAAGATCAGTCGACTTCTAAAAACACCATCGTGGCCGCGTAATACTTTACGCGGCCTTTATTGTTGCTCTATACAAGGAAAATAGTTACCATGTTACTATGGTAACAAATTCTCCACCCCCAAGGACCCAAACAGGTCTGCGCCTTTCCTCACCGCTTCTGAAAGTTCTTAAAGGACTGGCCGAATACAAGGATATGACGCTTGGCGATCTGGTCGAAGGTATTGTCCTGCATGCTTTTGACAATAAATTACCCTTCTCGGAAGACACGCTTGAAACCATTGCGCGGCTTGGTGAAATATACGGGCTGGAACAGACCAGCGCTGATAGTCACAAGCATCCAGATAGGATAGCAAATGACTGAATTCACCCATCAGATCAAACTGACCGGTAATATCGAACAGATATTTCCTCTTTTCACCCCAAGCGGAGAAGAGGCATGGGTGCCGGGGTGGGCACCAACCTATTTGAACGGAAAAGTCACCCGCGAGGAAATGCTTTTTACGACGGGTGACGGTATGGACAAAACCTTTTGGACCTGCCTCAAGTGGCGACCCGAAATACATCATGCCCGCTATCTGCGCATCACCCCGACCAGCCGAATAGCGATCGTGGATGTGGTTTGCCACGCGCAATCTCTGGGGCAGGTCGTGGTACAGGTCACTTACACTTACACACCGTTAACCCCGATCGCGACAGCAGAACTGGCGCTGATAACACAGCAACAATTTGCCGCCTCGATCGAGGAATGGGCAGTGCTGATCACACAACACCTTTCGGTGTGAAGCCCACAAAGGTTTACATCCCCAAGGCCTCTTTCACCTGCCCCAGAATATCCGACAACAACGCCGGATCATCTCCGGCCGCCATCAATGCGTTTTTCAGGCTGCTTTTTCGCGCATCATCCAGTGCCGATGCATCAATCATGTTAGCCACTTTCACCGCATCATATCCTTCCGGCGAAAACAATGCGCCATCCATAGCTGCTGTGGCCGTATCCGCCGCGCCGGAAACCGCATCCGAGGCAGCGCCTGCGGCCTGCTCTACAGCACCGGTCGCTGTATCGGCTGCATCCCCGACCGCCTGCGAAACAGAATCCTTCATGTCGCCAGCCGCGTCCGTAACACTGCTGTTATTGCTGTAAAAATATAACCCAGCGCCTATAATCGCGACCAGAATGGCAAGTATCAATGTTCTATTCATAATTCAGCCTCCTGTTTATTAAGTAATTATGACAAATATTGGCCCGCAAGATTTGCCCAAACCAGAGAAAACACCCCATTAACGATAAGCGGCACGTTATCGCCCAGTATCGGCGGGGAATAGCCCATTTCACCTGCCAGACACAAAAACGCCGCGCAAAAAGGAACTTTTTTCGCGCGGCGTTCGATCTAACAAGATTTGGAAAAGGCTACATGCCCAAGGCAGTTTTCACCTGTTCAATCACGGCTTTAACCATTTCAGGATTTTCACCAGCTTTCTCGACCGCAGCTTTCAACAAGGTCTTTTTCATTGGGGCCAGATCGGAATTGTCAATCATTTCCCCAATCTTGGCAGCATCAAAACCATCGGCTGTCAGCAATGTTTCCTGCTCGGTTGGGGCCGGATCCTCGGACATATCTGCTGACGCAGAATCTGTTGCCATATTGTTTGCGCCTTCAACGGGTTGAGAAGCGGCATCAACGGCACCGGAAAGGGCGTTGGTGATTGCATTCTCCGTGCTGCTCGCGGCGCCAGCCGCAGATTCGGTTGCGGCAGCGGCTTCTTCAGCAGCTTTGGCAGCCGCTTCTTCAGCGGCCTTGGCAGCAGCAGCCTCAGCCTCGGCGGCAGCGGCTTTGGCGGCTTCGTCAGCAGCAGCGGCTTCTTCAGCAGCTTTTGCTTCGGCTTCTTGGGCAGCTTTGGCAGCGGCAGCTTCAGCCTCGGCGGCAGCGGCTTTGGCGGCTTCGTCAGCAGCAGCGGCTTCTTCAGCGGCTTTCGCTTCGGCTTCTTGGGCAGCTTTGGCAGCAGCGGCTTTCGCAGCCTCTTCGGCAGCCGCAGCTTCTTCAGCTACCTTCGCAGCCGCTTCTTCCGCTGCCTTGGTAGCGGCTTCTTCTGCGGCTTTGGCCGACGCGGCAGCGTCATCAGCAGCTTTTGTGGCTGCATCTGTGGCCTGTTCCATCACCTCGCTGGTGCTGTTATTCCCTTGCGAATAAAAATAGATACCAGCCCCTGCAGCAATCAACGCCGCCCCGATAAGTAATGATTTGTTCATCTCTAAACCCCTAGTTAACTTTCCGGTAAAAGCATCCGGACATGTGTGTGCTATGACAGATGCACAGCCATGTGAAAAGCAAGCAAGGGGAAATATAGCACATTATTGCTCATTTCGGTGTTAATAACACCTTGTAAGCGCGCGCGCGCCCGTCTATTTTCCGCACAAGACAAGGCTTCACAATCAAAGGATCAAAGTCATAGCCCGCAGACCACACAATGCCCCGCCACAGCGCGACACTGGCCCCCGCGTGAATGAACGCATCACATCCAAGGAAATCCGGCTTATTGGCGCCGACGGTGAAAACGTCGGGGTTGTTACCCCTGCGCGCGCCATGGACATGGCAGACGAGGCCGGACTGGATCTGGTGGAAATTTCGCCAAACGCCAACCCGCCTGTGTGCAAAATCATGGATTTCGGCAAGTTCAAGTACGAACAGCAAAAACGCGAATCCGAGGCGCGCAAGAAACAAAAGACCATCGAGGTCAAGGAAGTGAAATTCCGCCCGAACACCGATACGCATGATTACGATGTGAAAATGCGCAATGTGTTCAAGTTTCTGGAAAACGGCGACAAGGTAAAGATCAGCCTGCGATTCCGTGGCCGCGAAATGGCGCACCTTAATCTGGGCCGCGAATTGCTGGAACGGGTGGCCGAGGACGTCAAGGATGTCGGCAAGGTCGAAAGCATGCCCAAGATGGAAGGTCGCCAAATGATCATGATGATCGGGCAGTTACCAAAGTAAGCAAAGCTTTACAATTTATGGAAAAGCCCTCGCATTTGCGGGGGCTTTTTTATTGCGCCCCGGCAACGGCACGATCCCCTCTCCACCATTTCCACGCATCCGGAATGTCAAACGCCAGTGACAGCCCGTCCACGGCAAACAGCAGCCACAGGTATTTCTGATAATCGCCAGTTACGGCGCCCAGATGTGGCCAGAGGATCAAAAGCAGCGGAATCCAGATCAGCAGATGCGGCAGGGCCATCATTTTCGACAGGCCCCGTTCAGTCAGCATGATGGCGATATTGGGTATCATGCCGCCAACCGCCAATGCGGCAATCAGAATGCCTTTGGGTTCGGTGAAAAACAGCACTGACGCCATATTAACCGGCACAAGGATCAAAGCGACCCAGATTTGCACCCAAACCGGCAGGGATCGAAAGCTGTGCCAGATGTCAGTTATCAGCCGGATGGATCACCCTATCAAAAATGCGCAGCCCCGGACCTGATCCGGGGCCTTGCTGTTTGTTACCAATGGCAGGCCCCGCATCAAGTGCGGCGCCACGGCCTATTTACCCGATCGCGTTGATCGCGCGGCGCGTCATCACCTTGACCAGATGGGCGCGGTATTCCTTGGTGCCGTGCAAATCGCCGATCATGTTCATCGCGTTTATGTCCAAATCCATCAGCGCATCACTGCGGAATTCCTTGTTCAGCGCTTCTTCGGCTTCGGTCCAGCGGAACACACCGTCTTCGGACGCCCCCGTCACGGCCACCCGCACACCATCGGCGGTTTTGGCCACGAACACCCCGACCAGCGCAAAGCGCGAGGCGGGTTGATCAAATTTCTGGTAAGACGCGGCCTTCGGGATGGGGAACCTCACTGCGGTGATGATTTCGTCATCCTCAAGTGCCGTGGTGAACATGCCCTGAAAATAGTCATCCGCCGCAATTTCGCGCGTGTTGGTGACGATGGTTGCACCCGTGCCCAGCACCGCCGAGGGATAACAGGCCGACGGATCATTGTTGGCAAGGGATCCGCCAATCGTGCCACGATTACGCACCGCCGGATCACCGATATTGCCCGCCAGCGCTGCCAGCGCGGGGAAATCCCCCTGCGCGGCCACTTCGACGTGGGGCGTGGCCCCGCCGATGGTCAGCACACCGCCGTCTGTGGATATGCCCTTCATCTCGGCAATCCCCGACAGGCTGACCAGTTTTTCAGGCGCGGCAAGACGCTGTTTCAGGGTCGGGATCAGGGTTTGACCACCACCCAGCGCGGTCGCCTCTTCGTCCTTCAGCGCAGCGACTGCTTCTGCAACGCTTGAAGGGGTCTCTACATCAAATGCATACATTTCTCATTTCCTCCTTCAGGATTGCATGGCTTGCCAAACGCGCGACGGCGTCAGCGGCATGTCGATATGGGTGATGTCCTGTCCGGCCCGCCGCAAGGCATCGACCACCGCGTTGACCACCGCAGGGGGCGAGCCAATCGCGCCGGCCTCGCCACAGCCCTTCACGCCTAACGGATTGTGGGTGCAGGGGGTCTGGCAGGAATGATCAACCGTATAGAACGGCACATCATCTGCACGCGGCATGGCGTAATCCATGTAGGAGCCGGAAATCAGCTGTCCGTCGTCGTCATAGACCGCCTGTTCCAGCAGCGCCTGACCGATGCCCTGCCCGATGCCACCATGCACCTGACCGTCAACGATCATCGGATTGACGATGTTGCCAAAATCATCAGCGGCACTGAAGCGTTCAATCGTCACCTTGCCGGTTTCTGGGTCCACCTCAACCTCGCAGGCATATGCACCTGACGGGTAAGTAAAGTTGGCCGGATCATAAAACGCGGTTTCTTCAAGTCCAGGCTCAAGGTCTTCCAGCGGATAGTTGTGCGGCACATAGGCGGCCAATGTCACATCGCCCCAGGCAACCGATTTATCGGTGCCCGCAACGGTGAACTGTCCATCTTTCAGCTCGATATCGCCTTCCGAAGCTTCCAGCAGGTGGGCCGCGATTTTCTTGGCCTTGTTGATGATCTTTTCAGTGGCGCGCACCATCGCACTGCCGCCAACTGCCAAGGAGCGCGAGCCATAGGTGCCCATGCCCATCGGCACTTTGGATGTGTCGCCATGCACAATGTCCACTTGCGACGCATCAATCCCCAGCATATCGGCAATCACTTGTGGAAAGGCGGTTTCATGCCCCTGCCCGTGTGAATGCGAACCGGTCATCACGCTGATTGACCCCGTTGCGTTCACCCGCACCGTGGCGCTTTCGTAAAGCCCCGCGCGGGCGCCCAACTGGCCCACCAGGTTACTGGGCGCAATGCCGCAAGCCTCGATATAGCAATTCACGCCAATGCCGCGCAGCTTGCCGTTGTCGGCACTTTCGGCGGCGCGTTTCTCGAAACCGGCCAGATCGGCGATCTCGATCATCTTGTCCATCGTCGCGTTGTAATCGCCGGTGTCATATTCCACCGCAACCGGCGTGGCATAGGGAAATTCGGTGATAAAGTTCTGGCGGCGCAGTTCGATCGGATCGATCCCCATCTCGTGGGCCGCCTTGTCGATCACCCGCTCCAGCTGGAATGATGCTTCAGGACGCCCGGCCCCGCGATAGGCGTCAACCGGCACGGTGTTGGTGAACACTGCCTTGACGTTCACATAGATCAACGGGGTTTTGTAGTTACCCGCCATCAATGTGCCGTGCAGCCATGTGGGCACGCTGGGCGCAAAGGTTGATAGATAAGCGCCCATGTTGGCGTGGGTATCCGTGCGCAGGGCAAGGAAATTTCCGTCCTTGTCCATTGCCAGTTCGATCTTGGTCACATGATCGCGTCCATGGGCATCAGAAACAAAGGCTTCGGAGCGGCTGCAGGTCCATTTCACAGGGCGGTTCACCGCCTTGGCGGCAAAGGTGCAAAAGGCCTCTTCGGCGTAGTGGAAAATTTTGGTGCCAAAGCCACCGCCCACATCGGGCGAGATCACCCGTAGTTTATGCTCCGGTATGCCCAGCACGAATGCGCCCATCAGCAGGCGGATCACATGCGGGTTTTGCGACGTGGTATATAGCGTGTGTTCATCCGTGGTGCGGTCAAACATGCCGATGGCGACGCGCGGCTCCATCGGGTTGGCAATCAGCCGGTTGTTGCGCAGTTCCAGCGTGGTGACGTGGTGGGCGTTCTTGATTGCCTCATCCACGGCATCGCGGTTTTCCTCGACAAACCCCCAGTCGTAACACAGGTTCGACTCAAGTTCGTCGTGCACCTTGGGGCTGTCTTTTGCCAGCGCGGATTTCATATCGATCACAGCAGGCAGTTCTTCCAGATCCAGCTCGATCGCCTCGGCGGCATCGCGGGCCTGCTCCAGTGTTTCCGCCACAATTGCGCAGATCGGATCACCCACATGGCGGGCCTTGCCATGTGCCAGAATGGGGTGTCTGGGTTCCTGCATGGCATTGCCAAACCGATCGGTCACTTCCCAACCACAAGGCACACCGCCCACTTCGACAAAATCCTCACCGGTGAAGATGCGGATCACACCGTCCATCTTTTCCGCGTCCGAGGTATCAATCCCGTTGATTTTCGCATGCGCCATTTCCGAGCGCAGGAAATAGACATAAGCCTGTCCATTCGCGTTGATATCGTCTGTGTAGTTTCCGTTTCCGGTTAAAAACCGGACGTCCTCGCGCCGTTTGGTACTGGCGCCGATGCCTCCATCTGCTGGCATGTTCGTTCCTCCCTGAAATTCTGTGACGGCGGGGTGAACCCCGCCCTACCGCTTATTCTGCGGCGATGGCGCTGACGTCCTGACCGGATGCGGCCATGATCGCTTTGACAATGTTGTGATACCCCGTGCAGCGGCAGATATTGCCGGACAGATAGGCGCGGATTTCGGCCTCGGTCGGTTTGGGGTTCTCGGCCAGCAGGGATTTGGTGGCCATCACCATACCCGGTGTGCAGAAACCGCATTGCAGCCCGTGGTGCTCCTGAAAGGCCTGCTGGATGGTCGACAATGTGCCGTCTTCATCCGCTTCGCCTTCAACGGTCGATACTTCGGCCCCGTCGGCCTCGATTGCGAACATGGTGCAGGATTTCACAAGCTTTCCATTAACATGCACGCTGCAAGCGCCGCATTGTGAAGTGTCACAGCCAACGTGTGTTCCCGTCAGCCCCAGCCCATCGCGCAAGAATTGTGAAAGCAGTGTGCGCCCCTCTGCTTCACCGCTCACAGCTTTGCCGTTCACGGTCATGGTGACCTGTGTCATGGTCGTCCTCCCTTATGTTCTAATTAGAGGCGAGTAAAACACGGGGGCGACGGTTTGGCAAAAGTAATTTTCATTATGACAACAATGTTAGCCCGATTTGCGCAGGGTTTTGGTGATCTGCGCCATGATCGACAGGGCGATTTCGGCGGGTGATTTACTACCAATGTCCAAGCCTACCGGCGCGTGGATACTGGCGATTTCTGCATCATTGAACCCCGCTGCCGTTAACCGCTCCACCCGTTTGGCATGGGTGCGGGTTGATCCAAGACTGCCGATGTAAAAGGCATCCGACCGCAAGGCCACGGTTAGCGCAGGATCGTCGATTTTCGGGTCATGCGACAGGGTCACGACTGCGGTGCGGGCATCCAGTCCTTGCGCCTTCAGGGCCTCGTCCGGCCAGTCATCGATAATTTCCTCGTTCGGGAATCGCGCCTTGGAGCCAAAGGCCGCGCGCGGGTCAATTAGCACCGGATCATAACCGGCCAGCCGGGCCATCACCAGCAAAGGCTGGGTGATATGCACCGCCCCCACTACGATCAGCTTTAGCGGCGGGTTGTGGATGGCGACGAATTCCTCGCCCTCGAAACCGGATTTGTCGCTGCGAAACCGGTCGGGGTAATCGCCCTTTGTCGCCAGCCTGCGGGTCTGTGCATCCGGGTTCACCACATAGGCCACCGGCACACGGTCCGCCCGTGCGGCCACCAGTTCGGCCAGCATATCCTCGGGCAGCACCGTGCCTATCGGCTCGATCATCACCCTGATCTTGCCACCACAGGCCAACCCGACGGCAAAGGCCTGATCATCGGACACGCCGAATTCCATCATCCTTGGTTTGCCATCCGCAAGCGCGTCCATCGCCTCGATAATCACGGCGCCCTCGACACAGCCCCCCGAAACCGAACCGGCAATTTCCGTATCCCCCGCAATCGCCAGTTGGCTGCCCACGGGGCGCGGGGCCGAGCCCCATGTTTCCACCACAGTGGCCAATGCCGCCCCGCGGCCGGAGCGGTGCCAGTCAAGGGCGGTTTCGGGGATGTTGTCGAAGTTCTGGCTCATAGGGTGCGGATGATCCTTAGGGTGAAACAGTTGTTGGTGGCCGATCTTGCATCAACATAGGCAACCTTCGGGTCCGATAACAAGGCCCCAGCGTATTCCTCGATTTCGGCGGTCGGGGTGATCTGCCCTGTGCCATAGATGATCCGGTTATCCGCGCCGTAAGCTTTCAGCAGGCATTCTTTGCGGCTTGCCAGCACCGGCGGCAGGCCATCGCCGGTGTAGGGCAAACAGTCGGCACATAAAAAGATCGGGCCGGTTTCGGCATAGGGCTGTGGGTCAGGGAACGGGCGGGCGGCACAGATCAGCATCTCAGCGCCCTTGGGGATGTCGGTCAGGCAATGGCGGCAGGGGTTGCCAGTGCCATCGGAAATGCTGCGCTCGGCAGGCTGGCCATAGGCATCGGGGCCGCCATCGCGAATACTGGCTACCCAGTCGGGATCATAAGGCAGATACGTTAGGGTCATGTAGTTTCCTTTCAGGTTTGTCCGCCTATCCTTACTGCCCCCAAAACCTTTTACGACCCGAATGATGCGGAAACGAAAACGGCCGCAAGGTTTCCCCTGCGGCCGCTCAACCCGTGAGTGGGTTTGTTTTTATTCAGCCGGAACGGCATCAGAAGAAGCACCGCCACCAACCAGTTTGTTTGGCAGGGCAAAGGCAACGACGATAAACGCAACGCCCAGCGCAATGCCCAGCAGATCGCCGGGGATGCCGGTCAGACCTTCGAATTTCGAACCGGGAACAGTGCCCAAAGTCACCTTGCCGCCGCCGATTTTGTCGAACAGGAAGGTGTTCATGATCGAACCATAAGTCGCCATATAGGCCGCAGCGCCCAACAGGCCACCAGCGATAAAGAACAGTGCATCTTTACGACCGGAAGCCGCAGCCGCCACACCGGTGCCGGGGCAAAAGCCCGAGAACGCCCAGCCAAAGCCCAGCAGCAGACCGCCAACAAAAACGCCCACTTCAGCAGTTTTGACCGACATGTGGCCGACGTTAACGAAACCGACCATCTGGCCAGCGAACATCAGCACCGAACCAACGCCGATGGCCAGCAGAATGGTTTTCATCAGGTGCAGGTTGGACAGGTTCAGCATTTTGATGATCCAGTTCGGGTTTGTCGCCCCGATCCGGTCCAGAACAAAGCCAAACAGCCCGCCGATAACAAGTGCAAGAACAATAGTCATGGCTTAGCTCCTTTTATACATGATCATGGCAGTCGGGATCGCGGCCCCGAATGCGCCCAGCGTGAACAAATAGCCCGACAGCGATGTCTGCATCAGGCCGCTCATCATATGGCCCGAGGTGCAGCCACCGGCCAGACGCGCGCCGTAAAGCACGATAAAGCCACCGACAAAGGCAGCGGCATAGCGCTTGGCCTTGCTGTCGCCGAAATTGGCACGCCAGATTTGCGGCACACTGCGTTCCTCGGCGCTTTCACGTCCGCGCGACAGGGCCGAAGCGGCAGCCCCCAGAACCATCGCAATCACAAAGACAAAGCTGTAGTTCAGCGGATTTGCGGCGTGTTTGGCATATTTGCCGTGTGATTTTGCCAGATAGGGGTTGGTCGAGGTGTATTTGCCATCTTCAGTCTGTGTGATGACCGAGCTGTCAACAGCATTCCAGGCAATCCCGTCCAGGATCACGAACTGCGTAGAAACCCCGATCGGTTTGACAAGGAGAACGGCCAGGAAAAACACAACGCCCAGCGCCACCCCTCCTATTTTCCAGTCCATAAGCATAATTTATCCTTTCCATAGCTTGACGTATTCAAGATATTGAATGTCTTACGGTGGGCGATATGCGCCTTGCATTGACGATTGTCAATAAAAAGGGAGCGATTTTGCAAACTGCGCTGATTCAGCGCAATCAGTCACAGTAACCAAGTATATATATCGCGACCTTGAGAAGCCCTTGCCTGACTGGTATGTTAAACTAAGCGGGTATTCTGGCGTATTCACATACCTGCAATCAATTTTTTCGGAATACATCCCGAAGCGAGCGTGCAGTATGGCTGATCAGTTACTTGGCGGAATTGTTATTAACGAGATCCTCGTTGATCCGAATGGAGCAAACAATTTTGATACCGATGGAAACGGAACTGCCTCTGCGACGGACGAATATATCGAACTCGTGAATACTTCCAATGCTGCGATTGATATTTCCGGCTTACAATTGTGGGATCAGGGTGTTGGGAACTGGTTCACCTTTCCTCCCGGTACCACCCTACAATCTGGTGGCCATGCGATGGTCATTTCCGGCGTTCAAGCCGGCGGCAGCCTGCCGACCGGCGGGCCGGATGATTTGTTTTTTGATGCAGGGCGCGGTTCTGCTTTGATCAACAACGGCGGCGACAACGTTGTTGTATACGACCCCACAAATGACGAATATATTCAGGCCACCTATAACGGGGACGCGCTGGACGACCCAACCGCCACTTACGGCGGCTTTTCCGGCACCGCTACACGTGTAGGATTTGGTGAAGATTTTGGCTCGGATATTGACGGATTTTCGATCCAGCGCTCGCCGGATGGTTCTAATACATTCGTCAACAATTCCACCCCGACGCCCGGCACCACGAACATTTGTTTCACACAAGGCACATTGTTTGATACGCCCACAGGCCCGCGAGCCATTGAACAGCTGCGCCCCGGTGATTTACTGCTGACCAAAGACCATGGATCACAACCCATCCGCTGGCTCTGGGCGCGGCACTGGCCCTTGGCCAAACTGCGCAACCATCCGGTTCTTGGACCAATTCGGGTTGCGAAAGGTGCGTTGGGGGCAGGATTACCACGCCGCGATCTGATGGTATCACGTCATCATCGTCTGCTGCTTTGCTCGAAAATCGCAAGCCGCATGTATGGCAAGCCCGAGGTTCTGGCCCCCGCCAAAGACCTGACCGCAATCGAAGGCATCGATGTGGCACCTATAACAGGCAGCATCACCTACTATCACATCCTGATGGACAAGCACGAAATCCTGTTTGCCGAAAGCGCGCCCGCCGAAAGCCTGTATCTGGGCACCGAAACCCTGCATGTGATCGAGCCTGAGGCGCGTGCCGAACTACGCCTGGTTTTCGGATCTGGATGGGACAAATTCAAAAGCACCCCGCCAGCGCCTGCGCGAATGCTGGTCCGTGGCCAAAAGACACGCAATATGGCAGGGCGGCACCGCAAGAATAACAAGCCTGCACTAGGTGAATTCACGCTGCAGTAAAGTTACCCTTACGCCTCAATCGCCAAAAGGGTGTCTCTGCTATTATTTCACCTCAAATCGGCACAAAATCAATATATTGGGCCTCTTACGCTAGCTATCTAAGAACAAAGCCAGTAATATTTCTCTCGCAACCAAAATATTTTCCAAGAGACATATTGCGAGTAAAACAATGCCGGCCGGAACCTATACCTACACACTCTACACAATCAGCGGAACTGCAAATGGCACGTTTACGGTTACCGGCTCATTCACCGTCACGGTTTACGACTCTGACGACAATTTCGGCGTTGGCGATGACGACCCCTCTTCGGAAACCGGGGCGGCACCCGTAATACAGTCACTTGGCCCTGGCGCGCCTGTAGGGTGGAATGTCGGGGATACGTTCTATTACGGCGGCGCCCGTGGTCTGGACGCCGACGGAAACGATGACATCTACATCCCCAAAGTCGCAGGGGCATGGCAAACAACAACAGCCCTTTTCAGCCTGCCCGGCGCATCCGTCCCGCTGGTCATCGGGCATACCTATACCCGCACGACCGCTAACAACGTCTACAGCGAGGTTCTGCCCTGTTTTGTTTCCGGCACCCGCATCTTAACCCCAAAAGGTGAAATTGCTGTGGATGATCTGGTGGCCGGTGATCAGGTGGTCACGATGGATCATGGCCTGCAGGCAATCCGCTGGATCGGCTCTTGCAGCCGGCCCGCAACCGGATCATTCGCCCCGATCAGGTTTCGCAAAGGCGTGATGGGCAATACCCGTGATCTGCTGGTTTCGCCCCAACACCGGATGCTGGTCAGGGGATGGCAGGCGGAACTGCTGTTCAACATGCCCGAGGTTCTGGTTCCTGCCAAAGCACTGTTATCGGATCATGACGTAACCCGTCAAACCGGCGGCATGGTGACCTATTTCCACATCCTGTTTGACAAACATGAAATCATCTATGCCCAGGGCTGCCCGACCGAAAGCTTCCACCCCAGTGCCGCCACACTATCGGCACTGGAGCGTGCAACACAGGACGAGGTGTTGGCCCTGTTTCCGGATCTGGCACCGGATACGATTTCCGGCTATGGCGCCACAGCACGGCTTGCCTTGCGGGTCTCGGAAGGGAAAATGCTGTCACAACTGATCCGGCACAGCACCTGAGTTCAGCACCGCCATCAGGCGCGCCTTTTCTCCCATGTCATCAGGGCTTGAAATCGCCTGCGCCAGCGCTTCCAGGGATGCAATATTATGCCCCGCCCTAAAGCTGTCCACATGCGGTAACATCGCCGCAATCCCGCGCGCCTTTGGCGCAAAACCATCCCAGCGCAACAAGGGGTTCAGCCAGATCAGGCGGCGGGCCGACAGGTGCAATCGCTCCATTTCACGCCCCAGCGCCCCCGCGTCATCACGGTCCAGCCCGTCGGTGATCAATAGCACCACCGCCCCCTGCCCCAGCACCCGTCGCGACCAGTCCCGATTGAACCGATGCAGACAGGCCCCGATCCGAGTGCCGCCCTCCCAGTCCTGCGCTTCCGCGCCAGCGGCGGATAACGCCGCATCCACATCGCGCGTGGCCAGATGGCGGGTGATGTTGGTCAGGCGGGTGCCAAAGGTGAACCCGTAAACCCTGGACCAGCCCGCGCCTTTTTGATTGGCAACCGCGTGCAAAAAATGCAGCACCGCACGGGAATATTGCGACATGGAGCCGGATATATCGCAGATCACCACCAGATTGGGCCAGCGAACACGGCGCTTTTTCACCGCCAGCGCCTGCACCTCGCCGCCCTGGCGCATCGCGTCCCGCATGGTGCGCCGCCAGTCCAGCACGCGGCCCCGTGCATCCCGCACCGTGCGCCGCGATTGCAGCGGCTTCACCGGCAAGGTCAGCCGCGCCAGCATCCGCTTGGCCTCGGCCATTTCCGCCACGCTCATCTGTTCGAAATCGAGCGATCGCAGCCGCTCCTCGGCCGACATGGTCAAGCTGGCATCAATCTCGATCTCGCTTTCGCCCTCTTCGCCAACGTCAGGCACATCGCGGGATACCCCGTCCAGCAGCGCCTCGGCTGCACGTTTTTCGGCGGATTTGGCGGCGCGTTCTTCCTGCACCCCGCGCACGGCGGGCAGCATCATCGCCATCATATGTTCCAGATAACGCGGATCGCGCCAGAACAGGCGAAACACCTGATGAAAGGTCGCGCGTTGTTCGGGTTTGGAGACAAAACAGGCGTGCAGACACCAGTAGAAATCGCGCTGATCCGAAAACCCCGTGGCCTGCACCGCATGGATCGCCCCGATCAGCCGCCCCGCCCCCACCGGCACACCGGCGGCCCGCAAAGCACGAGCAAAGCGGGTGATGTTATGCACCAGCTTGCCGTCTTCGGGGATTTCAAGGGGCAGGTATTCAGCCATCCGCGGGTTTGCTTTCTATGTTTACGCTGTCTTGGGAAACACGAAACACCGCGCGCGTGGCAGGGTCAACCACATCACGGTTCCTTCGGCGGGTAGAAACACCGATGGCACCGTCGCCTTCAGAACCGAGCCATCGGCATCCATGCGAAATTCCACCAGGCTCTCGCGGCCCATGAACCGTGCCCGCACCACGCTGGCCCGCGCCGCCACGCCATCGCTGGCTGTCGGGTTGGGGCCGCGCCCGCCACGGTCAAAATCAATGCGTATGTGCTGCGGGCGGGAAACGATTTCCACTTTGGTGCCATCTGGCACGCCGGGGGCAAGGAATTGGCCAAAGGGCGTTTCGGTCAGCGCCCCTTTAACAGTGCCCTCTATTACATTGATATCCGAAAAAAATGCCGCTGCTTTTTTGTCGCGCGGGCTATTGTAGATGTTATAGGGTGCGCCCTGCTGAATGATCTTGCCATCACGCATCAGGGCGATTTCATCGGCCATGCGCATGGCCTCGTCCGGCTCGTGTGTGACCAGCAGAACGGCGGTGCCTTCTTCTTTCAACAGGTCCAGCGTTTCGTCGCGGATGCCGTCGCGCAGGCGGTTATCAAGGCCCGAGAACGGCTCGTCCATCAGCATGATTTTCGGGCGCTGCGCCAAGGCGCGGGCCAGTGCTACCCGCTGTTGTTCGCCACCAGACAGTTGGTGCGGGTAATCCCCAGCATGATGCGCCAGCCCGACCCGTTCAAGCAGTTCCATGATCCGCGCTTCGTTCTTCGCCCCTTTGCGCGGCAGGCCAAAGCCGACGTTCTGTGCCACGCTTAGATGCGGAAACAGGGCGAAATCCTGAAACATCAACCCGATTGATCGGCCCTCGGGCGGGATGCGAAATACGGTGTCGCAAACCAGTTCGCCATCTGCGTAAATCTCGCCACTATCCTGCATTTCGACGCCTGCGATAATGCGCAGGGTGGTGGATTTGCCACAACCGGACGGGCCAAGCAGGCAGGTCACCTGCCCCGGCTCGACCTTTAGCGACACACCGTCCACCACCCGCCGGCCATCATAGCTGCGGATGATATCCCTGATTTCAAGGCGCGGAGGTGTCTGTGACAAGTGCCGTTTCCCTTTCAAACCCGATCAAAACCATCGGGATTGAAAAACAGCTATCAGCCCGCCGTGGTAACGACAAGACTTAACAGCAACTTCCGCTGGTTGCGGCGTCACCTTCCACCGGACCATCAAACGGCGTTTCGCCGCCACAATCCCCGAACAGCCCGTAATGGGTGTCCCAATTGCCGATGAATTCGAAATGCGCAGAAAAGCGGGATTCGTTCAGCATCCGGTAAGTGTTGCCGCAGACCGGAAACACCTTGCCCGCCTCGATTTCGTGGTGCTTGTCCAAGGCGAATGTGTTGGGGCATTCCGCAATCGTGCCCTTGTAAATCACCGCCTGCCCGTATTCTTCACAGGCTGGCTCCAGCCCGTCGATTTTGAACAACCGGTAGGTGGCCGAGCTAAAGCCGATGTTGCCCACCTTGGCCTCGATTTCGGGGTTTTCGATGGTCAGCACGCGGTCCTCGACCAGACGCGGGTCATGGAATCCGACCCGTTTGGCCATATTTTCAAAGTCGTTCCAGTAAAGTGCACCGGACAGGCATTCGCCATAAAGCACCTTGTCCCCGATCAGTTCTTTCGGCATCCGGCGATCCGCATAGACATCGGAAAAATACATCTCGCCGCCCGGTTTCAGCAGGTTGTAAGCGCTGCGCAAAACGGCCTCTTTATCCATCGCAAGGTTCAGCACGCAGTTGGAGACGATGATGTCAAAGCTGCCCGGCTCCAGTGGCAATTCGTCCAGCTTTTCGATATAGCCTTTGTGGAATTCGGTGTTGGGTTTGGCATAGCCAAAGGCCTGCGCGTGATAGTCCTGATGCGCCCGTGCCACATCCAGTTGCGCGTCGGTCATATCCACGCCAACCACATGGCCACCCTCGCCCACCAGCCCCGCCAGCGCATAGACATCACGGCCCGACCCCGAGCCAAGATCAAGTATCCGAGCGCCTTTCAGGGCATCGGGCGCGATCAGCCCGCAACCGTAATATTTTACCAGAACCTCGTCATGGATTTTGGCCAGAACATTCTTCAAATGTGCCGGCACATCCCCTGCCGTGCAACAGGCGTTGGTTTGCAAATCAGCACTGCTTTGCAGGGTTTCGCCGTAATATTCCTTGACGGATTCGTGGGTCATGGGCTGCTCCTTAAAATCGTATTTCACGAACAGCTAACCAGAGGACATGACCGGCGCAACCATACTGCGCCTCGCTCACGCAAACTTGTGCCGATGTTAAACCGCCTCGCGCCAGAACCCGCGGGTCAGCAGCACAAACACGGTCAGCATTTCCAGTCGCCCGACATACATGCCGAAAAACAACACCCATTTGGCGGAATCCGGCAAGCTGGCAAAATTTCCGGCAGGCCCGATAATATTGCCCACCCCCGGGCCGACATTGGCAACCGACGTCAGCGCACCACTGATTGCAGTGGAAAAGTCCAGCCCGATCATATTCAACAATGCCGCCAGAATTGCCACGGTAAAAATATAGAATACGAAAAATGACATAACCCCGTCCAGCACGTTGTCGGACACTTTCTTGCCCTCGTATTTCAGCGGCATGATCACATGCGGATAGCGGATTTTGTTTATCTGGATTTTCAGGCTGCGCACCAGAATAATCCAGCGCATCATCTTGGCCCCGCCTGCCGTTGACCCAGTGCAGCCCCCCGATGCTGTCAGCAGGAAAAATGCAACTGCCGCCAATCCGCCCCATGTCGTGTAATCCGTAGTGGCATACCCCGTCGTCGTCACCGCCGATACCACGTTAAAAGCCACCAGACGCAATGCATCCATCACATCGAATCCGCGAAATGCTGACAGCCAGAACGTCAACAACAGCGTCGCACCCGCCACCACAGCCAGATAGACCCGCACCTGTTCGCTGCGAAAATCCTGTTTGCGGGCGGCGCGAATATACCAGGCAAAGGGAATGCCGGCACACCCCATAAAAAAGGTGCCCGACCATTGTAAGAACGGGCTGTCAAAGTGCCCGAACGAAGAATCGTAATTGGAAAACCCGCCCGAAGACAGTGTTGTCAGCCCATGCACGATCGCGTCAAAAACGCTCATCCCACCCCAGGAATATACCAGCATACAAGCCAAGGTCAGGAACAGATAAGCCCAGAACGTCGCGGCTGCAAACATGGTCGAGCTTTTCAGCTCTTTCTCCCCTTGATCCGAGCTTTCGGTGCGAAACAGTTGCATACCGCCGACTTTTAGCATTGGTAACAGCGCCATGCCGGTGACGATAAAGCCGACCCCGCCCAGCCATTGCAGAATACCGCGCCACAATAGAATATCATGTGCTGTTGTATCCAGCCCGCTCATCACGGTGGAACCGGTTGTCGTTACCGCAGACATGGATTCAAAAAAAGCATCCGTGAAGGACAGCCCCCACATATAAAGCGGGAACATACCAAAAGCCGAGGCCGTCAACCAGACAGTGGCCGTCAGCAAAAAGGTTTCGCGCGTTTGCAAATCGGGGAAATCACAATGCGAGGCCAGCGCCAATAATGCACCCAACGTGATGGACAAAGCCGAAGTCAGCAGAAAGACACCCGACTCGTTGCCAAAAACGGTTGCGACAACCGCCATTAACACACCACCGAAAATCAGGATCAACCCGTTAATAAAAACAATTAAACGCAACAGCTGTGCCCTTGGGTTATTTTGGGAACTCCCATATTGCGTCCAAATGGCTGCGGGTCAACATTCAAGGCCCATTTCATGCCGATATGTTTCAATTGTGCTATAGCGTGGTATTGACAGCCCCGCCATCCAGCAGAATGTTCTGCCCGACGATAAACCCCGCCTTGTTCGAACATAAAAATGCACAGGCAGCACCGAATTCCTCCGGTGTGCCATATCGCCCTGCCGGAATGTTAGCCACGCGCTGCGCCTTCGCTTGCTCCATGGTGATCCCTTGCGCTTTGCACACGCCCTGATCCAGTGAAACGGCCCGATCGGTGGCGTGGATACCGGGCAGCAGGTTATTAATGGTCACACCGGAACCGGCCACCTGCCGCGCAGTGCCGGCGACATATCCGGTCAGGCCCGCACGGGCGGAGTTGGACAGGCCCAGAACCGCGATCGGCGCCTTGACCGATTGCGAGGTGATGTTCACCACTCTGCCCCAGCCCTTTTGCATCATCGCAGGCAACAGTGCTTTCATCAGGGCAATCGGTGTTAGCATATTGGCGTCCAGCGCCTTGATGAAATCCTCGCGCTCCCAATCGGTCCACATGCCGGGGGGAGGGCCACCCGCATTGGTCACCAGAATATCCACATCCCCAGCCGCAGCCAGCACCTTGGCACGGTCTTCCTCGCTGGTGATGTCGGCGGCAATGGCCTCGACCTCGACCCCGTATTTGTCGCTGATTTCCTTGGCGGCGGCCAGTAACGGCCCTTCGGTGCGGGCATTCATCACCAAATGCACACCTTCGGCGGCCAGCGCCTCGGCGCAGCCACGCCCCAACCCTTTTGACGATGCACAAACCAATGCCCGTTTGCCTGCAATTCCCGTTTCCATTATCCACATCCCCGTATTTACACAATGGGCGCCTTGCCCGACCAAGTGATTCGCAGTGATCACTTTGAAAGGAGTTAACCCGTTTCGTTAGAGAAACAACAAGGATGAAACTGCTTCTGATCGCAAAACCGACGTGAAATCGGCAATCAAGTTGACGTTACAGAAACCTGTTACTACTGTGCCAGTGTATAGGGGCATAACAACCAACAATTTCAACCAGTCTAGCCGGGTCCATTCGTGGCCAGTGGTACGGAATGCAAATATAATCGGGTAGTGTGTAGCAGTGGCAAACAATATGCAAAAAACCACGGCAAGCAGGTCGGTCAGGACGCTGCCCGTCTATGCCGCTACAGGGTTTTGCGTAACCGACGGGGTTAACCTTGGAGATCCTGTCGGAGATGCCGAAGATCTGGTTCTGGATGACATCTATGCACTGGCCGAAGATGCCTGTCAGATTGCATTGAAAATCGGCCGACAGAATTCTGAATATTTTGTTATCGCTGACGGCTCGTCGACAGGGATGCAAGGAAACAGGGTATTTGCCGATTGCGCTATAACCCTGATGGGACCGGACAGGACGCCGTTTGACATGGTTGTTCTGGTCGAAGTTGAACAAAACACCGGATTGATTGCCAGTATCTATCTAATGCCGCTTGCACCGATATACTCCCAAACCGATTATCGTCTGGTCAAGATAGATCATGAAAACGCAGCCGCCCGCATGGCAGAAGCCGCCTGTGCCAGTTTTGCCCGCGGCACCAACATTACAATGGCCAGCGGTGAACAGCGCCAGATCGAAGACCTGCACATCGGCGACAGGGTATTGACCCGCGACAATGGGATTCAAACAATTCGCTGGATCGGCCAAACCACCATGCGCGCGGTTGGCGAATTTGCCCCTGTGGTGATTGCCAAAGGCACCTTGAACAATGAAAACGATCTTGTCGTCAGCCCAAATCACCGGCTTTTCATTTATCAACGCATAGACCATCTGGGCACAGGCAGAAGTGAAGTTCTGGTCAAGGCGAAACATTTGATCAATGGCCACAACATCACTCGACAAACGGGTGGTTTTGCTGACTATTTCCAGCTGTTATTCGATGAACACCAGATTATTTTCGCCGAAGGGATTGCTGCTGAAAGTCTGATACTAGACGACAGAACCACCCCCGCGTTGCCCAAGGATTTGGCGCAAAAAATTGGCCGCACACTACATCAACACACCGTCTCGCCACACGAGGAATTCGAAATCGACCCCGATGATATTCCCGGCGATGATCTTGCCGAACGGTTGCATCGCGCCTCAAATATCTGACCTTGGCGGTCTTCCCGTTTGACAAGCCCCCAAACCGCGCTACTGTCATGCAACTCACAACCATACTGGGCTGCCTGACCGATGCTTGACGAAACTTCCAAAACAACCCCGCTAGTTTCCATTGAAAACCTTCGGGTCGAGTTCTCCACCAAAGACGGCCCAGTCATCGGCGTCGAGGATATATCGTTCAGCATTAATCCCGGCGAAACTGTTTGCGTGGTGGGCGAATCCGGTTCGGGAAAATCGGTGTCCTCGCTATCCCTGATGCGACTGGTCGAATTCGGCGGTGGTGAAATTACCGGCGGGCGGATCATGTTCGATAGGCGCGACCACGGGGATGGCAAAGGTGCGATTGATCTGGCCGATGCCGAAAACGATCTGATGCGCACCATTCGCGGCAATGAAATCGGCATGATTTTTCAGGAACCGATGACATCGCTGAACCCCGTATTCACCATTGAACGCCAGTTGACCGAAGGTTTGCGTGTTCACAAGGGCATGTCGAAAAAACAGGCCGCCGAACAAGCTCTTGAACTGATGCGCCGTGTGCGCATCCCCGAACCCGAACGCCGCCTGAAACAATATCCGCATGAATTGTCCGGCGGTATGCGCCAACGTGTTGTGATCGCCATGGCGCTGGCCTGCGAGCCGCGCGTGCTGATCGCGGATGAACCGACAACCGCGCTGGACGTGACCATTCAGGCCGAAATTCTGGCGCTGATCGACCGACTGAAACGCGAAACCGGCACTGCCGTTTTGTTCATCACCCACGATATGGCTGTGGTCGCGCAAATGGCTGACCGCGTGGTGGTGATGTTCCGCGGCAATATGGTCGAAGAAGGCACAGTCACCGAAATTTTCGAAAACCCGAAAGAAGATTACACCAAGGCCCTTTTGTCCGCCGTTCCAAGGCTGGGCGAAATGCACGGTAAATCGGCCCCCGAACGGATGCGGATCATGGGCGAGGAAAACCCCCATGCAGGCGAACCTATCATCGCCACCGATGATCTGCTGCTGGATGTGAAAAACCTTGTGCAGCGTTTTCCGGTCAAGGGCGGTTTGCTACGGCGCACCATTTCCAACGTGCATGCGGTCGAGGATGTATCCTTTTCCATCAATGTTGGCGAAACCCTGTCGCTGGTGGGGGAATCCGGTTGCGGTAAGTCCTCTTGCGGGCGCTCGATCCTGCGGTTGAACACACCGCAATCCGGTAAGGTTCTGCTGAACGGGCAGGATGTCTTGCAAATGGACAACACCCAGTTGCGTGATGTTCGCCGCGACATGCAGATGGTGTTTCAGGATCCGTTCGCATCCCTGAACCCGCAAATGCGCCTGTCCGATCAGGTGGCCGAACCGCTGCTGAACTACAAAGTTGAACGCGGATCGGCCCTGCATGACCGCGTGGCCACCCTGTTTGACCGCGTGGAACTGCCGCGTGAATTCATGCGCCGCTATCCGCATGAACTGTCAGGCGGCCAACGCCAGCGGGTGGCGATTGCCCGCGCTTTGGCGCTGAACCCGAAGCTGATCATCGCGGATGAATCCGTATCCGCGCTGGATGTGACCGTGCAGGCGCAGGTGCTGAACCTGATGATGGAATTGCAAGCCGACCTTGGCATTTCCTTCCTGTTCATCAGCCACGATATGGCCGTGGTCGAACGGGTCAGCCACCGCACCGCCGTGATGTATCTGGGCCGTATTGTCGAAATCGGCCCCCGCGCTGCGGTGTTTGAAAACCCGCAGCACGAATACACCCAAAGCCTGCTGTCCGCTGTCCCCGTAGCCGACCCGCGCAAGCGCAAGGTCGAGGCGGACCTGAACTTCAAACCGATTCCCTCGCCGATCTTCCCGCTGGATTACGACCCCGGCCCGTCACTCTATGACGAGGTTGATCCGGGCCACTTTGTGTTGCGCTCGTAACCCCGCGCCCCTATACGCGGGACCATGTTGGACCAAAGCACAAATCGCCCCGAATTGCCGCCCGAAATCGCGCGGCGCCGCACATTCGCGATCATCAGCCACCCCGATGCGGGTAAAACCACACTGACGGAAAAATTTCTGCTCTATGGTGGCGCGATCCAGATGGCAGGCCAAGTGCGTGCCAAGGGTGAATCCCGCCGCACCCGATCCGACTATATGAAGATGGAGCAGGAACGCGGCATCTCGGTGTCCGCATCGGCCATGTCGTTTGATTTTGGCGATTATCGCTTTAACCTTGTCGACACCCCCGGCCACTCGGATTTTTCCGAGGATACCTACCGCACCCTGACGGCAGTGGACGCCGCCGTGATGGTGATCGACGGGGCCAAGGGTATCGAAAGCCAAACGCAAAAGCTGTTCGAGGTGTGCCGCCTGCGTGATCTGCCGATCCTGACCTTCTGTAACAAAATGGACCGCGAAAGCCGCGATACATTTGAAATCATCGACGAGATTCAGGAAAATCTGGCGATTGACGTAACACCGGCCAGTTGGCCGATCGGGGTTGGCCGTGATTTTATCGGTTGTTACGACCTGCTGCGCGACCGTCTGGAACTGATGGACCGCGCTGATCGCAACAAGGTGGCCGAAAGCGTTTCGATCAACGGGCTGGATGATCCCAAACTGGCCGAACATGTCCCCGCCAACCTGCTGGAAAAGCTGCGCGAAGACGTGGAAATGGTGCGCGAACTGATGCCGCCGATGGACGCCAAGGCGATGCTGGAAGGCACGTTGACTCCGATCTGGTTTGGCTCGGCGATCAATTCGTTTGGCGTGAAGGAACTGATGGATGGCATCGCCAACTATGGCCCCCAGCCCCAGCCACAGCCCGCCACCCCCCGCCAGATGATGCCCGAAGAAAAGAACGTCGCGGGGTTCGTGTTTAAGGTGCAGGCCAATATGGACGCCAAACACCGCGACCGCGTGGCGTTCGTGCGGCTGGCCTCGGGCCATTTCAAACGCGGCATGAAGCTGACCCATGTGCGTAGCAAAAAGGTGATGTCCATCTCGAACCCCGTGCTGTTTCTGGCCGCCGACCGCGAACTGGCCGAGGAAGCATGGGCTGGCGACATCATCGGCATCCCCAACCACGGGCAATTGCGCATTGGCGACACCCTGACCGAAGGCGAAGCCCTGCGCGTCACCGGCATCCCGTCCTTTGCGCCGGAGTTGCTGCAAACCGTGCGCGCGGGCGATCCGATGAAAGCCAAGCATCTGGAAAAGGCGCTGATGCAATTTGCCGAAGAAGGGGCCGCCAAAGTGTTCAAACCGATGATTGGCTCGGGTTTTATCGTCGGCGTTGTCGGAGCCTTGCAATTCGAGGTTCTGGCCAGCCGGATCGAGCAGGAATACAATCTGCCGGTGCGTTTCGAGGCCAGCCAATTCACCTCGGCCCGCTGGGTTGCCGGGCCAAAAGAGGCTGTGGATAAGTTTGTGAATGAAAACAAGGGGCATATGGCCACGGATAACGATGGCGACTCGGTTTATCTGACCCGGTTGCAATGGGACATTGACCGTGTTGTGCGCGATTATCCCGATGTGAAACTGACCGCAACCAAGGAAATGATGCTTTAGCAGGTGTTGCGGCCCTGTGCCGCAATGCCCCTTCGGGGCAAGATACCCCGACCAAAAACACCTTTGTTTACTGGGCAATCCAGTCGGCACCGCTAAGCCATTCATAAATCTGAATTATTTCAGATATAGGAATATGTTGCATATTTTTCGCCATTTTCCACTTTGCCATAGTCACGCCCGTATTTACCGGAATCGGTAACCTTCATTGACCCCGCCGCATATTTTCAGTAGGTCAGACAACATTCGGGGGATGCTTGTGCATAACTTTTGGCCATCCGGGCCGCTTGCCCCCAGAACCGATGCGGCGCGAAATGCCGTAGAACACGGATAACAATGACAAAATTCGCCGATCTAAAATTATCGCCTAAAGTATTAAAAGCGGTCGAAGCTGCCGGTTACGAAACCCCTACCCCCATTCAGGCCGGTGCGATTCCGCCAGCGCTTGAAGGGCGTGATGTTTTGGGCATTGCCCAGACGGGCACTGGCAAAACCGCCAGCTTCACCCTGCCGATGATCACCATGCTCAGCCGTGGCCGCGCCCGCGCGCGGATGCCGCGCTCATTGGTGCTGGCCCCCACACGGGAACTGGCCGCGCAGGTTGCTGAAAACTTTGACAACTACGCAGTGGGCAGCAAACTGTCCAAGGCGCTGCTGATTGGTGGCGTTTCCTTCAAGGAACAGGACAAGCTGATCGACCGTGGCGTCGACGTTCTGATTGCCACCCCCGGCCGTCTGCTGGACCATTTCGAGCGCGGCAAGCTGATGCTGACCGGCGTTCAGATCATGGTGGTGGACGAGGCCGACCGGATGCTGGATATGGGCTTTATCCCCGATATCGAGCGCATCTTTTCCCTGACACCGTTTACCCGCCAGACGCTATTCTTCAGCGCCACAATGGCCCCAGAAATCGAACGGATCACCAACACCTTCCTGTCGAACCCCGCCAAAATCGAAGTGGCCCGCGCTGCAACCACCGGTGAGAATATCAAACAGGGCGTAGTGATGTTCCGCTCGGAAAACAAACGCCGGGAGGCCAGCGAGAAACGCGCCCTGCTGCGCACCATGATCGAAGGTGAAGGCGAGAACTGCAAAAACGGCATCATTTTCTGCAATCGCAAGATAGATGTGGATGCCGTTGCCAAGTCACTGAAAAAGCATGGCTATAATGCCGAACCAATTCACGGCGATCTGGAACAGAGCCGCCGCATGGAAGTTTTGCAGGGTTTTCGTGATGGCACAATCCGTTTCTTGTGCGCCTCGGACGTTGCCGCACGCGGGCTGGATATTCCCGATGTTAGCCATGTGTTCAACTTTGATGTCCCCAGCCATGCCGAAGATTACGTTCACCGCATCGGCCGTACCGGTCGCGCCGGTAAAACAGGCACCGCGCTGATGATCTGCATTCCGCGTGACGAAAAGAATCTGGAAGACATCGAACGGCTGGTTGGCAATGAAATCCCGCGTCTGGATAACCCGCTTGCAAGCAAACCATCCCCCGCCCCCGAGGCACCTAAAGACGAAGCCAGCGAAAAGCCAAAGCGCACGCGCCGCAGCCGCAAGCCCAATGTCGAAGCGCCAGTAGAGGCTAAGGAAGCAGTGGAAACACCTGCGGAACAACCCAAACCCGAACCGCAAAAACGCGCCCCGCGTGATCGCAATCGCGGCGGAAACAAGGGTAATAACAACAATAACAAAGGCCGCGGCAACCAGAACAAGGTTGTCGGCATGGGTGACCACATGCCCGACTTCATCGCCAAAAGCTTTGACGATCGTCGCGACAGTTAAACCGTAGGGCGGGTTTACCCCGCCTTACGCCATCGCTAGGGCATGTCGCTCTAGCCGATCAACCGGCTGATAACCACTGTCACCTCGGGTTTCTTGCCAATCTCGTCCATAACAGACCGGCGCACTTCGCGACGGATGGCTTCTTCCATCTTGTCATCATCGCGCAGGGTTTTGTCGTTCATCCGCATCAGAATCTGGCCCAAATCACCCTCGACCACCTCGACCAGCGGCATGTTGGATTTGCCCAGTTCGGCTAGCCCCATCACTTCGACCCAGGCATCGCCCAATGGCTCGTCGTCCTCGTCCATGATCACGGTTGCGGTCACATGCCCGTTCAGCGCCATGCGGATCCGGTCGCGGACAATACCGTCCATCGCGCCAATCTGCACGGTTCCGTCCAGATAGGTGCGGCCGGTTTCAATGTACTCCACCACTTCGGGCGCGGGGCCGGATATGTCGGCCATCATACCGTTGACCAGCAACGCGCCTGCGCGGCCCTTTTCAATCGCCAGCCGCGTGTGCTGGCGCAAATGCCGGTGTTCGCCGTGCATCGGGATCACCATTTCGGGGTTCACAATGTCATGCATCCGCAGCAGGTCGGGCCGGTTGGCGTGGCCGGAAACGTGGTAGCGTCCGGCGCTATCGTCCACAATATCCACACCCATTTCCGAATAGGCGTTCATAATACGGATCACGCCACGTTCATTGCCAGGAATGGTTTTGGATGAAAACAGGAACATATCCCCGTCCTTCATCGTCATCCCCAGATATTTCCCCCGCGAAAGCTGGGCCGAGGCCGCACGGCGTTCGCCCTGTGAACCAGTGACAATCAGCATCAATTTGCTACGCGGCAGATCGCGGGCCTCTTCAACCGGAATGGTTGCCGGAAATTTACCAATGATCCCCGTGGCTTCGCCCGCCGCGACCATCCGTTGCATGGCACGGCCCAACAGGCACACGTCGCGCCCTGCCGCCTGCCCTGCCTCGGCCAGAGTTTTCAACCGCGCGATGTTTGACGCAAAGGTGGTGGCCACAACCATCCCCTTGGCCCCGGCCACCAGTTTGGTGATCTCGGGCTTCACGCTG
>WFNH01000089.1 GCA_015488685.1 Marinosulfonomonas sp. | reverse complement strand
GTCTGGGGCGATCTGCCTGCCGATGTGGCCCATGCGGTGATGCTGCTGGCGGCGCATTATTACGAGCATCGGGATGTCGGTGGCGCGGCGGATAAGGTGATGCCTTATGGGGTGACCAGCCTGATCGAGCGGTACCGCACGGTGCGGATTCTGGGCGGGGCCACGTCATGAGTGCGCCGGTGCTGAACCGCAAGCTGGTGCTGGAGGATCCGGTGCAGCTGCCCGATGGGGCTGGCGGGTTTAACGAAACCTGGGTGGCATTGGGCACCCTGTGGGCCGAGGTCAAGGCGGGCACGGGGCAGGAAAAGGCGGGCGAGTTTATCACCGTTTCCAAGGTGCCTTACCGTATCACGGTGCGCGCCGCTCCTTATGGAGCACCCTCGCGGCCCAAGCCGGAACAGCGGTTTCGCGAAGGCACGCGGCTGTTTCGCATCAAGGCGGTGACCGAGCGTGATCCGCAGGCGCATTTCCTGACCTGTTTTGCCTATGAGGAGGTATCGTCATGAGTTACGGCGTTTCGGCCGCGCTTCAGGCGGCGATTTATCAGAGGCTGATTTCGGACCCCGTGCTGATGGGGTTGGTCGGCAGTGCGATTTACGACAATGCACCGGCGGGGCCGATCACCGGCACCTATGTCAGTCTGGGGCCGGAAGATGTGCGCGACAGGTCGGACAAGACCGGCTATGGCGCGCTGCATATGGTGACGATCAGCGTGATTTCGGATGCTGCCGGTTTCCAAACGGCCAAGGAAGTAGGCGCGGCGGTGAGTGATGCGTTGCAGGGGGCGATGCTGACACTGAGCCGCGGGGCGCTGTGTTACATCAACTTTGACCGTGCCACGGCGCGGCGGGTCGGCACGGGGGAAACCCGGCGGATTGATCTGCGGTTTCATGCGCGGGTCGAGGACAACTGACCGGAGCAATTATCCGGTTTCTAAAAAAATTCTATCATTATTGGAGTGACAGCTATGGGTGCCCAGAACGGCAAGGACCTTTTGATCAAGATGGACATGACCGGCGGTGGTCTGTTCGAAACCGTTGTTGGCTTGCGGGCGACGCGGATCAGTTTCAACGCGGAAGCGGTGGATGTGACCAGTCTGGAAAGTGCAGGCGGCTGGCGCGAATTGCTGGGCGGGGCCGGTGTGAAATCGGCTACGATTTCAGGATCCGGTGTTTTCAAGGATGCCACCACGGATGAGCGCGCACGGCAGATTTTCTTTGACGGAGAGACACCGGATTTTCAGGTGATCATTCCCGATTTCGGCATCATCGAGGGGGTGTTCCAGATTACTGCGGTCGAATATTCGGGGAATTATAATGGCGAGGCGACTTATGATCTGAGCATGGCCTCGGCCGGGGCGCTGACATTCACGGCGGCCCCGTGGTGGCGAACCCCTGGGCAGGCGAAGTGGCGTTGGTTCTGGATGGCGTGGAACATGCCTGCAAACTGACGCTGGGCGCATTGGCGGAACTTGAGGCGTCCCTGGAAACGGGGACGCTGGTTTCTTTGGTCGAGCGGTTCGAAAGCGGACAGTTCAGCACCCGCGATGTGCTGGCGCTGATCGTTGCGGGCCTGCGCGGCGGGGGCTGGCAGGGCAGTGCGGCAGACCTGATGGCGGTCGAGATCGGCGGTGGACCGGTCGAAGCAGCAAAGGTGGCGGCGGAACTGCTGGCACGGGCCTTTGCTGTGCCGGATGCGCGCGCGGGATGAGCGGGTTTGACTGGCCCGGTCTGATGCGGGTGGCGTTGCGGGGGTTGCGGTTGCATCCGCGTGATTTCTGGCAACTGACGCCGGCGGAACTGTTGATGATGCTGGGCGAGGGGGCGGCAGATGCCCCGATGGGGCGGGCGCGGCTGGAGGAGTTGGCGCAGGCCTATCCTGACAATTTGGAGAGAGAAGCATGACACAACAAGTGGACGGGCTGAGCGCGTTTGACGATCAGGTGGCAGCCCTTGAGGCAACGATTGGCGGGGCGTCGGCAATGACGGCGGCCTTTGATGGCGAGTTGTCAAAGATGCGCGACAGCCTGACCACCACGAACCGCGAGGTGGACGTGTTGTCAAAGGGGATCAGTCGCGGGTTGAAGTCGGCCTTTGACGGGTTGGTGTTTGACGGAATGAAGCTGTCGGATGCGTTGGGCAAGGTGGCGGAATCGATGATCAACGCCAGTTATAACGCCGCCATCACCCCGGTGACCAAACATTTCGGCGGGCTGATTGCCAACGGAATCAGCGGGTTGTTCGGCGGTGGGTCGCTGTTTGAGAAGGGCGGCAGTTTTTCACAAGGTCGCGTGATGCCCTTTGCCAAGGGCGGGGTTGTCAGTGGGCCGACCCCGTTTCCGATGCGGGGCGGCACCGGGTTGATGGGCGAAGCCGGACCCGAGGCGATCATGCCGCTGACGCGCGGTGCCAACGGGCGGTTGGGCGTTGAAACCAGCGGCGGCGGGCGGGCGGTGAATATCACCATGAACATCAGCACGCCGGATGTCGAAGGGTTCAACCGCTCAAAGGGACAAATTGCGGCGCAACTAAGCCGTGCATTGGGTCGCGGGCAGCGTAATTTCTAGGAGGGGAACGATGGGTTTTCACGAGGTAAGATTTCCGGCCAGTCTGAGCTTTGGCGCGGTGGGTGGCCCCGAGCGGCGCACCGAGGTTGTGACGCTGGCCAACGGGTTCGAGGAGCGCAACACGCCCTGGGCGCATTCAAAGCGCCGTTACGATGCCGGTTTGGGGATGCGGTCTTTGGATGATGTGGAACTGCTGATTGCATTCTACGAGGCGCGGCAGGGGCAGTTATACGGGTTTCGCTGGAAGGATTGGGCCGATTACAAATCCGGCAAGGCTTCGGTCGCGCCGCATTTCGAGGATCAGGTGATTGCGATTGGCGACGGGGTGACTGCGGCATTCCCGCTGACCAAGACCTATGCGTCCGGCACAGCGCAATATGTGCGCCCGATCACCAAGCCGGTGGCGGGGACTGTGGTGGTCGGCATTCAGGGGGATCAGCAACAAGAGGCGATCCATTTCGATGTGGATACCGCAACCGGGGTGATCACGTTCAACCACCCACCCGATATCGGGGTCGAGGTGACGGCGGGGTTTGAGTTCGATGTGCCGGTGCGGTTTGACACGGACCGGATCCAGACTTCGGTGGCCAGTTTTCAGGCGGGCGAAGTGCCGAATGTGCCGGTGGTGCGTATCTGATGGGCCTTTCAGCAGAATTTGAAGCACATCTGCGCGGCGGTCTGACCACGGTGTGCCGCTGTTGGGCAGTGGTGCGTCGGGACGGGCGGGTGTTCGGCTTTACCGACCATGACCGCGAGTTGGAGTTCGAGGGCATTGATTTCAAGGCCGATACCGGCCTGACGGCCAAGGCTTTGCAGCAGACCTCGGGCCTGTCTGTGGACAATACCGAGGCGTTGGGCGCGTTGTCGGATGCGGCGATCACCGAGGCCGATATTACGGCGGGTCGGTTTGACGGGGCCGAGGTGCGGGCGTGGCTGGTGAACTGGGCCGATCTGGACCAGCGCCTGTTGCAGTTTCGCGGCGCGATTGGCGAGATACAGCGCAGCGGCGGGGCGTTTCAGGCGGAATTGCGCGGGCTGACCGAGGCGCTGAACCAGCCGCAGGGGCGGGTGTATCAAAAGGCCTGCACGGCGGTGCTGGGCGATAAGGATTGCCGGTTCGGGTTTGATCTGCCGGGGTATGTAGCGGAACTGGCGGTCGAGGTGGTCGAGGAGGCACGGGTGTTCCGGTTTGCCGATCTGGCCGGTTTTGATGTGCGCTGGTTTGAATACGGGCGTTTTACGGTGATGAGTGGCGAAGCGCAGGGGCTGGTTGGTTTGGTCAAGAATGACCGCATCACCGGGGCAGGTCGCGAGATCGAGTTGTGGGAGAGTATCCGCGCGCCGATTGTCACGGGTGATTTGGTGAAGATCGAGGCAGGCTGTGACAAGCGCCCCGAAACCTGCCGTCTGAAGTTCGACAATTTCCTGAACTATCGCGGGTTCCCCGATATCCCCGGCGAGGACTGGTTGATGAGTTATCCGACACGCGGTGGTGTCAATGATGGCGGGAGTCTGGGGGGATGAGCGTGATTGGCGAACAGGTGGTTCAGGCCGCACGTGGCTGGATCGGCACGCCTTACCGGCATCAGGCCTCGACCAGGGGGGCGGGCACCGATTGCCTGGGTCTACTGCGCGGTGTGTGGCGCGAGCTGTATGGGGCTGAGCCCGAGGATGTGCCTGCCTATACGCCGGATTGGTCCGAGCCACAGGGCGAGGAGCGGTTATGGCGGGCGGCCTTGCGGCATCTAGAGGTACAACAGGGGCGGGCCGTAGGCGATCTGCTGCTGTTTAGGATGCGGGCAGGCGGTGTGGCCAAGCATCTGGGGATTGCGGGGCGCATTGGCCCTGAACCGACTTTTATTCATGCCTATACGGGTCACGGGGTGGTTGAAAGCCCCCTGAGCCGCCCGTGGCAGCGCCGCATTGTGGCGCGATTTGCGTTTCCCGAGGAGGGGTCCTGATGGCGACTATAGTTTTATCTTCGATCGGCTTTGCTGCCGGTGCATCGGTTGGTGGTGCGGTTTTCGGCCTGTCCAGCGCGGTGATCGGGCGCGCGATCGGGGCCACGCTGGGGCGGGTGATTGACCAGCGGATCATGGGGGCTGGCTCGCAAATCGTGGAAACCGGCAAGGTAGACCGGTTCCGCCTGACCGGTGCGTCCGAGGGGGCGCCGGTGGGGCAAGTATATGGGGCGATGCGGATCGGCGGTCAGGTGATCTGGGCGTCGCGCTTTCAAGAGGTCAGCACGACGAGTGGCGGGGGCAAGGGCGCGCCGAGTGGTCCCAAGACCACCAGTTATAGTTACACCGCAAATCTGGCGATTGCCCTGTGTGAAGGGGTGATCACGCGGGTGGGGCGTGTTTGGGCCGACGGGATAGAGGTGCCGCGCGACAATCTGAACCTGCGGGTTTATACCGGCTCAGAAGACCAGATGCCGGACCCAAAGATTGAAGCGGTTGAAGGTGCGGGCAATGCGCCGGCCTATCGCGGCATTGCCTATGTGGTGCTGGAGGATCTGCCGCTGGGGCAGTTTGGCAACCGGATCCCGCAGTTTACCTTTGAGGTTCTGCGTCCGGCGCAGGATGTGGCCGAGGGGGATATTGCGCAGGCCGTGCAGGCGGTGGCGCTGATTCCTGGCACGGGGGAATACGGGCTGGCAACGACCCCTGTGCATTACAGTGCCGGTTTCGGCGTGAACCGCACGGCGAATATGAACACGCCATCGGGCAAGACGGATTTTGTGATATCGGTCGAGGCGCTGGGCGAGGAGATGCCCAATGTCGGTTCGGTGTCGCTGGTGGTGTCGTGGTTTGGCAATGATCTGCGCTGTGGCAGTTGCGATGTGCAGCCCAAGGTCGAACAGGCGGGCGATGACGGCACGGGAATGCCCTGGTCGGTTTCCGGTGTGTCGCGCGGGGCTGCGGCGGTGGTACCGGAACTGGACGGGCGTTCGGTCTATGGGGGTACGCCGACGGATCAGTCGGTGAAGGAAGCGATTCAGCATCTGGCGGCGCAGGGCAAGGGGGTGGTGTTTTACCCCTTTGTGCTGATGGATCAACTGTCGGGCAACGGGCTGAGCGACCCTTACACGGGTGCGGCGGATCAACCGGCCCTGCCGTGGCGCGGGCGCATTACGCTGTCGGTTGCACCCGGGCAGGCGGGGTCGCCGGATGGCACGGCGGCGGTGGATTCCGAGGTGGCGGCGTTTTTCGGCACGGCGGCCGTGGGGGATTTCACCGCGACCGCAGGCGGGGTGTCCTATAACGGCCCAGCGGAATGGTCCTATCGCCGGTTCGTGCTGCATTACGCGCATCTGTGTGCGGCGGCGGGAGGTGTCGAGGCTTTCCTGATAGGCTCGGAACTGCGCGGGCTGACGCAGATCAGGGGGGCGGGCGGTTCGTTCCCCGTGGTGCAGGCGTTGCGCGATCTGGCGGCGGATGTGCGCACAATTCTGGGCGCGGGGGTAAAGATTTCCTATGCGGCGGACTGGTCCGAGTATTTCGGGTATCAGCCGCAGGATGGCAGTGGGGACCGTCTGTTCCATCTGGATGCGCTGTGGGCGGATGCGAACATAGATTTTATCGGCATCGACAACTATATGCCGCTGTCGGACTGGCGCGAAGGCTATGAGCATTTGGATGCGGGGGCGGGGTCGATTTACAACCTCGACTATCTGAAATCCAACATCATGGGCGGCGAGGGTTATGACTGGTATTACCATTCGCCCGAGGCCCGCGAGGCGCAGATACGCACCCCGATCACGGATGATGAACATGGCGAGCCGTGGATTTACCGCTTCAAGGATATCAAAAGCTGGTGGTTAAGCACCCATCACGAGCGTATCGGCGGGGTGCGCCAAAGCACGCCGACGGCTTGGGAAGCGGGCAGCAAGCCGGTGTGGTTTACCGAGCTGGGCTGTGCGGCGGTGGACAAGGCGACGAACGAGCCGAACAAGTTTGTCGATCCGAAATCATCCGAATCTAGCCTGCCGCGTTATTCCGATGGCACGCGGGATGAATTGATCCAGATGCAGTATCTGCGGGCGATGCACCAGTTCTGGAATGATCCGGCGAATAACCCCGTGCATGACGAAACCGACGTGCAGATGGTGGATATGGCACATACGCATGTCTGGGCCTGGGATGCGCGGCCCTTTCCCTATTTCCCGAACCATCGGGAATTGTGGGCTGACGGGGACAATTATGCGCGCGGGCATTGGCTGAACGGGCGCACGGCGGCGCGCTCGCTGGCCTCGGTTGTGGCCGAGATTTGCGAGCGCTCGGGCGTGACGCAATATGATGTCAGCCGTTTGTTTGGCTATGTGCGGGGCTATTCCGTGCCCGCGATTGACGGGGCGCGGGCGGCGTTGCAGCCGCTGATGCTGGCCTACGGGTTTGACGCGGTGGAACGGGACGGGGTGCTGATTTTCCGTAACCGTGACGGGCGCGAAACCGGTGTGGTGCCGGCCGAGAAACTGGCCATGGCGGCCGAGGCGGACGGGTTGATCGAGGTCACCCGCGCGCCGGTGGCCGAGGTGGCGGGGCGCATCCGGCTGAATTTTGTCGAAGCCACGGGCGATTACGAGGTGCGGGCGGTTGAAGTGGTGTTCCCGGACGAGGCAACGTTCAGCGTGTCGCAATCCGAATTGCCGCTGGCGCTGACGGGGGCCGAGGGCCGCGCCGTGGTGGAGCGCTGGCTGGCGGAATCGCGGGTGGCGCGGGACGGTGCGCGTTTTGCCCTGCCGATGAGTGAACTGGCGCTGGGCGCGGGCGATGTGGTGCGCCTGCCGGATGGGGATGGCGAGGCGCTCTACCGGCTGGACAATGTGGAGCAGGCCGGTGCGCAGATGATCGAGGCGGTGCGGGTGGAAGGGGGTGTTTACCAGCCTTCGGAAGGGACGGACGAGGTGCCCAACCTGCGCCCGTTCACCCCGGCGGTGCCGGTTTATCCGCTGTTTCTGGACCTGCCGTTGCTGCGCGGGGACGAGGTGGCGCATGCGCCGCATCTGGCGGTGACAGCTACGCCTTGGCCGGGATCGGTGGCCCTATACAGTTCGTCAACGGACTCGGGATATGGTCTGAACAAGCTGATCGAGGCGTCAAGCGTGATTGGCGTGACTCAAACGGTGATGCAGGCAGCACAAAGCGGGTTGAAAGACCATGGTGCGCCTTTGCGGGTGAAGATATACGGCGGTGATCTGGCCTCGGCCCCCTGGGAGGATGTGCTGAACGGGGCCAATCTGGCCGCCATTGGCGATGGGTCCGGCGATAACTGGGAGGTGTTCCAGTTTGCCGAGGCCGCGCTGGTGGCCGAGGATACCTATGATCTGTCGCTGCGGTTGCGGGGGCAGGCAGGATCGGACGGGATTATGCCGGCGGAATGGCCTGTGGGCAGCCAGTTTGTGCTGCTGAACGGGGTGCCGGAGCAGATTGATCTGGCGTTAAGCGAGCGGGGATTGTCGCGGCATTACCGGATTGGTCCGGCGGCGCGCAATTATGATGATCCGTCCTATCTGCATATGCAGGCAGCGTTTCGGGGGATCGGGATGCGGCCCTATGCGCCGTGCCATTTACGGGTCAGCGGGACTGTGGGCAGCGATATTGCCATCAGCTGGATCCGGCGCACGCGGGTGGATGGCGACAGTTGGGAAGGGGTCGAGGTGCCCTTGGGTGAAACGGTCGAGCGGTATTTGCTGCGGGTGAAATCCGGCAGCATGATCCTGCGCGAGGTTTTCCGTAGTGTGCCGGACTGGACCTATGCGGCGGCGGATCAGGCGGCAGACGGGGTGAGTGCGCCGTTTACCGTCGAGGTGGCGCAGATTTCCGACAGTTTTGGCCCCGGTCCGTTTGAAACAGTCGAGATCACGGCCTAGCAATGCGGCCGGTTCTGCACGGGGATGTGGTGGCTGCGGCGCTTGTGTTGTTGCGGTTGCCGGTTTCGGCGCGTCCTGAAGTTATGCGCGACATGCTGGAACAGGCGGCGGCAGCGGACCTGTATCGCAAGCGGTTGGGCAAGGGGCACCCTGCGTGGGGCAACGGCAGCCTGATGGCGGTGGCGATGTGGCGGGAAAGGGCGGCTGATCCGTTTCTGGATGATCCCGAGTATTGCCGCTGTCTGATTACTGTGTTTTCGGAGTTGCTGGCATGGCGGGGCGAAAGGGCCATGTTCAGCCGGAGGCGCAGGAAATGCAGGTCGGCACGGTCGGATCAAGCTGCAGCCGTTTGAGGGGGATATCCTCGCCGCATTCGACACAATAGCCATATTCGCCCTGATCCATCCGCGCCAATGCGGCCTTGATCCGAAGGGCCTGTTGATCGCGGCGGGTCTGGGTGGCCTTGGCCATTGCCTGTTGCTGCATCGCGTCCATGCGGGACAGGCGCCCGACCGATTGCTGGTCCAGCACCACGGTTTTGCGGGCGTCTTTGGTGCTGTTGCCCTGATATGCCAACTCGTCCTGAAGTGTCAGCAACAGGGTGCGAAAATGCGCCAGTTCCGTGTCATTCATGATGCAAATACCTGTGATCAGGGTTTTCAATTTTGCCTGCGCGGCCTATCTGCTATAGTGCAGCACAGGCAGCAAGGAAACCATGATGACAAACGCGCGCACAAAACTGGCCGAGGTGGATCCGGTCTGGGAACAGATTCGCAAAGAGGCAACCGGCGTAGTAGCGGATGAGCCGTTGCTGGGGGGATTGGCCCATTCGTCGGTGCTGCACCACCCGACACTGGAGCGCGCATTGGCCTATCGGGTGTCGCTGAAACTGGCCTCGGGCGAGATGTCAGAGCAGATTTTGCGCGAGATTTCGGATGAAGCCTATGCCGATGACCCCGAATTGGGACAGGCCGCGCGGGCCGATCTGGTGGCGATCCGGGAACGTGATCCGGCATGCCACCGGTTGTTGCAGCCACTGCTGTTTTTCAAAGGGTTTCAGGCGGTGCAGGCCTATCGCATCGGCCATTGGCTGTGGCAGAACGGGCGGCACGATATGGCGTTTTTCTTTCAGATGCGGGTGTCGGAAATGTTCGGGATCGATATTCATCCCGCTGCCCGGATCGGGCAGGGGCTGATGATCGACCATGCCCATTCGATTGTGATTGGCGAAACGGCGGTGGTCGGCAACAACGTGTCGATGCTGCATTCGGTGACGCTGGGCGGCACTGGCAAAGAGGATGGCGACCGGCATCCGAAGATTGGCAACGGGGTGCTGATCGGTGCGGGGGCCAAGGTGCTGGGCAATATCGAAGTGGGGAATTGTTCACGCATTGCCGCCGGTTCGGTGGTGCTGCATGACGTGCCGGCCCGCAAGACGGTGGCGGGGGTTCCGGCCAAGATTATTGGCGATTCCGGTTGTGATCAGCCCTCGGTGACGATGGATCAGCTTTTGGGTGGAAATGACTGATATTGAAAGGAAACTGGCGCAGTAGCGGTTTTTGCCTTCGCCAGTTCCAGGTTGATTGTCAGGCCAGCATCGAGACCGGGTTTTCCAGATTGTTGACGATGGCATCCAACAGGGTTGCCCCAAGCGCCCCGTCGATCACACGGTGATCAACCGACAGGGTGACCGACATCACCGTGGCCACGGACAATTCGCCATCCTTGCCGACCACGGGTTTCTTCACGCCTGCCCCGACGGCCAGAATGGCCCCGTGCGGCGGGTTGATTACGGCGTCGAAATTGTCGATCCCGAACATGCCCAGATTGGAAATTGCAAAGCTGCCACCAAGGTATTCGTGAGGGGACAGTTTGCCTTCGCGGGCGCGGGTGGCCAGGTCTTTCATCTCGACTGAAAGCTGGGACAGGGTTTTGGTTTCGGCGTCCTTGATCACCGGTGTGAACAGCCCGTCATCCACAGCCACGGCCACGGCCACATCCGAGGGCTTCAGTTGGAACAGCCGGTCACCCGCCCAGATTGCGTTGGCCTTTGGCAGCGATTGCAGGGCCATGGCGCAGGCCTTGATGATGAAATCATTGACCGAGATTTTCAGCCCCTTGGCTTCCAGTTGCTTGTTGATCAGGGCGCGGCCCTGAAGCAATGCGTCGATGCGGATGTCGCGGCGCAGGTAGAAATGCGGGATCGACTGTTTGGCTTCGGTCAGGCGGGCGGCGATGGTTTTGCGCATGCCGTTCAGGGGGATTTCCTGATAGTTCCGATCAGCGTAGATTTTGGTCAGAACATCGGTGGCAGGGCCGGTGGGCATCGGGGCGGATGCGGGCGCTGCGGCCACAGGTGCGGCGGGCTGTTCCAGAACATCGGCTTTGACGACGCGCCCGTGCGGGCCGGAGCCGGTGATCTGGGTCAGGTCAATGCCTTTGCCAGCGGCAATCCGGCGGGCCAGAGGCGAGGCGAAGATGCGTTTGCCGTCTGATTTTGGGGCAGAAACGGGTGCTGTTTTTTCGGGTTTTACCACAGCTGGCCCCGGTGCGGGGGCCGGGGCAGCGGTGGGTTTTGTCGCTGTATCGGTGATGTCATCTGCCGTTTCACCATCTTCAAGCAGCACGGCAATCGGGGTGTTGACCTTGACCCCTTCTGTGCCCTCGGGCACCAGCAGTTTGCCGACGATCCCTTCGTCCACGGCCTCGAATTCCATCGTCGCCTTGTCGGTTTCGATTTCGGCAATCAGGTCGCCGGATTGAACCGTGTCGCCCTCTTTCACCAGCCATTTTGCAAGCGTGCCTTCCTCCATCGTGGGGGAGAGTGCGGGCATCAGGATTTCTGTCGGCATTGTGCGGCTCCCTTAACGATAGGTGACTTGGTGGACGGCTTGGACAACCTCGTCGGTTGTCACCAGCGCCAGTTTTTCAAGGTTGGCGGCATAGGGCATCGGAACGTCCTTGCCGGTGCAGTTGATCACCGGGGCATCGAGATAATCAAACGCCTCCTGCATCAGCACGGCAGAGATGTGATTGCCGATAGAGCCAACCGGCCAGCCCTCTTCGACCGTGACGCAACGGTTTGTTTTCATGACGGATTTTATCACCGTAGCAGTGTCCATCGGGCGCAGGGTGCGCAGGTCGATGACCTCGGCTGAAATTCCATCCTGTGCCAAACGGTCCGCCGCTTCCAATGCGTATTTCATGCCGATGCCGAAACTGACGATGGTCACATCCGTGCCTTCGCGCCAGATTTTGGCAACGCCGAAGGGGATGGTGTAATCGTCCAGCACCGGCACATCGAAAGTCTGGCCGTAAAGGATTTCATTTTCCAGAAAAATCACCGGATTGGGATCGCGGATCGCGGTTTTCAGCAGGCCCTTGGCATCGGCGGCGGAATAAGGCATCACCACCTTCAGCCCCGGAATTTGCGCATACCACGCGGCGTAATCCTGACTGTGTTGCGCGCCAACGCGGGAAGCGGCACCATTGGCCCCGCGAAACACGATATGCGCGCCCATCTGGCCACCAGACATGTATAGCGTCTTGGCGGCGGAATTGACGATCTGGTCCATCGCCTGCATGGCAAAGTTGAAAGTCATATATTCAACAATCGGCTTCAGCCCGCCAAAAGAGGCACCAACAGCGATACCGGTAAACCCGTGTTCGGTGATCGGTGTGTCGATCACCCGCTTTTCGCCGAATTCGTCCAGCAGCCCTTGTGACACCTTATAGGCGCCCTGATATTGCGCGACTTCTTCCCCCATCAGATAGACGGTTTCATCGCGGCGCATTTCTTCGGCCATTGCGTCGCGCAGGGCTTCGCGCACGGTGGTTGGTTTCATTTCCGTGCCTTCGGGGATTTCGGGATCTTGCGGGGTCGTGATCTCTACGGGTGCGGCCGCCTGTGCAGGGATGGCTTCGGGCGCCGGGGCAGGGGCTGCAACCGGTGCGGCAGCGGGTTCGGGGATGGTATCGGCATCCTCGCCCTCATCGAGCAGCACGGCAATCGGCATATTGACCTTGACGCCTTCGGTGCCTTCGGGAATCAGGATTTTGCCCATGATACCTTCGTCAACCGCCTCGAATTCCATCGTAGCCTTATCGGTTTCGATTTCGGCAATCACCATGCCGGCCTCGATCACATCCCCTTCTTTTACCAGCCATTTCGCCAGTGTGCCCTCTTCCATCGTCGGGGAAAGCGCGGGCATTAGAATTTCGATTGCCATGTATTATTTCTCCGTCTTATCCGATGGTTGCGCGTCTGCGTAGATGTCTGTCCACAATTCGCTTGGGTCCGGTTCCGGACTTTCGCGGGCAAAATCGGCAGAGTCATTCACCACCGCCTTGATCTCTTTATCAATCGCTTTCAGATCATCCTCGGAGGCATATTTGCCCTGCAACAATATCTGGCGCACATGATCAATCGCGTCGTGTTCCGCGCGCATTTTCTGCACTTCCTCGCGGGAACGGTATTTGGCGGGATCCGACATTGAATGGCCGCGATAACGGTAGGTGACCATTTCCAGAATGTAGGGACCATTGCCGGCGCGACAATGCGCAACCGCCTTTTCGCCCGCCGCTTTCACCGCCAGAACATCCATACCGTCCACCGATTCACCGGGGATGCCAAAGGCCTGCCCGCGGGTGTAAAGTTCGGGGGTAGAGGAGCCGCGTTCCAGCGAGGTGCCCATCGCATAGTGATTGTTTTCAATCACGAAAATCACCGGCAGTTTCCACAGCGACGCCATATTGAACGTTTCGTAAACCTGCCCCTGATTCGAGGCACCATCACCGAAATAGGTGAAGGTGACGTTGTCGTTGCCCTTGTATTTATCGGCAAAGGCCAGTCCCGCGCCGATTGGCACCTGCGCGCCGACAATACCGTGGCCCCCATAAAAATGCGCCTCTTTCGAGAACATATGCATCGAGCCGCCCTTGCCTTTGGAATAGCCCCCTTCGCGGCCGGTCAACTCGGCCATCACACCTTTGGGGTCCATGCCGCAAGCCAGCATATGGCCGTGGTCGCGGTAGGATGTCAGGCGATTGTCGCCCTCTTTGGTGGTGGCCTCAAGCCCGACAACCACAGCCTCTTGCCCAATGTAAAGATGGCAGAACCCGCCGATCAAACCCATGCCGTACAGCTGGCCCGCCTTTTCCTCGAATCGACGGATCAACAGCATCTCGCGATAGAACTTTAATAGTTCATCCTTGGAAACATTTGATTTCTTTGAAGGTTTCTTGGCTGCCATAGGGGGAGGCCCTCGCGTTTTGCTAAGTAGTTTAGTGTTAAACTATATTCTATAACAAACCGGCAAGAAGTGCGAGAAAAGATTTTAGCGGATGACGATTTCGTCAGCGCGCAGCATGCCCAATACGTTGCGGGCCTGTTCGTCCAGCAGGTCAAGGTCCAGAAAATCGTCAGACATGCGGCGGGTTTTGTTTTCCATTCGCTGTACTTGTTCGCTTAGGCCCGCCAATTCGCCTTGCAATGCATCGGCTTGGGCATCAATCTGAATGCGGCGAAACAGGCCATAGTCGCCCTGAATTGCGGCAAAGGCGAAATACAGGCCAAGCATGAAGGCGAACCCAAAGTAAAGGATTCCCCCGATTGCGGGATATTTGCGGTGACTGGTCATTATGTTTTGCCTCGAAATGCCGTCTTGATGCGGCTTTGGACACAATGGCATACGCCAAGGTAATTGTGAATCCCCTGATTGCTGTATCAGCGATATTTTACTGCATTACCTGTGACTTATTGGACTCTATTTGAAAGGAAACCCTCTGGCGGGGCCAGAGGGTTGCTGTTTTCTTGGTCTGTTTGGCGCAGGCGAGCCCGCAGCCACTCAGGCCTTGCCTTTGTAGATATCGACCAGTTTGGCCAACATTGCCAGCGCATCTTCACGGCTGCGCTGGAAGGTGTTGCGCCCGATGATCGAACCGTTGCCGCCACCGTCGCGGATGGCGCGGGCATCGTCATAAACGCTGTCGGCGCCTTTTTTAGAGCCACCGGAAAACACCACGATGCGGCGACCGGCAAAGCTGGCGTCCATACAATGTTTCACGCGGGCAGCTTGCGTTGCGATGTCGATCTTTTCGTCCTCATAGACCTTTTTGGCGGCGGGCAGGGACAAATGATCGGTGGACAGTTTGATTTTGATGATATGCGCACCCAGCAGGGCGGCGATTTGCGCAGCATAGGCGGCAATGTCGATTGCGGTTTCGCCATCTTTGTCCAGTGCTTCGCCGCGTGGGTAGGACCAGATCACGGTGGCGACGCCTTTGGCCGCAGCCTCTTCGCGCATCGCCGAGATTTCCTCGAACATTTCCAACCCCTGTGACGAGCCGGGGTAAATGGTAAAGCCGATGGCCGAGGCCCCGATGCGCAAGGCATCATCAACAGAGGCTGTGATGGCCTGATCTTTGGCTGCCTCGGACGGGATCAGCGAGTTGGCCGAGTTGGCCTTTAGGATGGTCGGGATTTGACCGGCAAAAGTGTCTGCACCCGCTTCTAACATCCCCAAAGGCGCGGCATAGGCGTTCAGGCCTGCATCAATCGCCAGCTGGTAGTGATAATGCGGATCATAGGCCGCCGGATTGGGCGCGAACGAGCGTGCCGCACCATGCTCGAACCCCTGATCGACCGGCAGGATGATCATCTTGCCGGTGCCGCCCAGTTTGCCATTCATCAGGATCCGGCAAAGGTTGGCTTTTACACCAGGGCAGTCGGCCTCGTAATTCGATAGAATTTTCTGGACAATCCGTGTCGCTTTCATCGCGAATTCCTTTCAAGAGCAGCAGATTTTTCTACCGCTCTATAAAGGTATACGGTGGTGTGCAATGCTGTTGGCGCTATCAGTCCCTAAAAACTTATGCCCCTTCCAGCGCGGCAACCCCGGGCAGGGTTTTGCCCTCCATCCATTCCAGAAATGCACCACCAGCGGTCGAGATATAGGTGAAGTCACATGCATGATTCGAAGCATTGATTGCAGCAACGGTATCTCCCCCCCCGGCAATGGAAACCAGTTTGCCTGCTTTGGTCCGTTTGGCAATTTCACCCAGCATGGCAAAGGTGCCTTCTTGGAAGGGGGGTATTTCGAACACCCCCAGCGGGCCGTTCATGATCAGGGTTTTTGAAACATCAATCACTGCATTGATTTTGGCAACTGTCTTTGGGCCGGCATCCAGAATCATCGCATCCGGCGGGCAGGCCTTGACCGAAACGGTTTTGTGTTTGGCATTTTCCTTGAATTCCCACGCGACGATAATATCGACAGGCAGAATAATCTCGCATCCGGCGGCTTTGGCCTTGTCCAGAATTTCAAGGGCGGTATCCGCCATATCATGTTCGGCCAGTGACTTGCCAATATCCACGCCTTGCGCGGCCAGAAATGTATTCGCCATGCCGCCGCCAATCACCAGATATTCGACTTTGGATACCAGATTGCCTAGCAAATCCAGTTTGGTTGAAACCTTGGCCCCGCCAACAACGGCACAAACCGGTCGGTCCGGATTGCCCAAAGCGGCTTCAAGCGCGCTTAGTTCCGCTTGCATTAACCGGCCGGCGCAAGCGGGCAGAAGGTGGGCAATGCCTTCGGTCGAGGCATGGGCACGGTGGGCGGCGGAAAAGGCGTCGTTGCAGTAAACATCCCCAAGGCTGGCCAGTTCGGCGGCAAAGCCGGGGTCATTGGCCTCTTCTCCGGGGTGAAAGCGCAGGTTTTCCAGCAGCACAATATCACCGGGGTTCATTTCGTTGATCCATGACCCCGCGCGTTTACCTTCGCTTTCGTCAGCGAAAATCACCGGCTGGCCAAAAGCTTTCTCAAGCGCGGGCAGGGTGACCTTTAGCGACAGTTCCGGCACTATCATGCCTTTGGGCCGACCGAAATGGGCCATTAATACGGGTTTGCCTCCTGCCGCCAAAATATCCTTGATCGTCGGCACAATCCGCTCAATTCGCGTGGCATCGGTGACTACGCCATCCTTGACAGGCACGTTGATATCGACCCGCACCAGAACCGTTTTACCGTCCAGATTGATATCATCGAGTGTTTTCCAGCCCATGCCAGACCTCCGTTGGGTTTTGCGCCGCTTCTCGCTTACAAAACCCTATCACAAACCTCGGGTCAATGTGGCACAGTGTATTGCCCCTTTAAAAACCGCGCCATCCCGCATAGGTTCCCCTCGAATGAACACCCTATCAAAGGAGCGCCGATATGGCCGAGATCAAAGACCCCGAAAATACCATTCTGATGGAACTCAAAGACGGCACAGTCACCATTGAGCTGCTGCCCGATGTTGCCCCCCAGCATGTCGAGCGGATGAAAACGCTGGCCCGTTCCGGCGCCTATGACAATGTCTGTTTCCACCGTGTGATTGACGGTTTCATGGCCCAGACGGGCGATGTGGCCAACGGCAACATGGAAAAGGATTTCAACCTGCGTGCTGCCGGCACAGGTGGCTCGGACATGCCCAATGTTCCGGCTGAATTCTCCAAAGTGCCACATGCGCGTGGCAGCATCGGGGCGGCACGGTCGCAAAATCCTGATTCCGCCAACAGCCAGTTCTTCATCAACTTTGGCGCCAATGATTTCCTGAACGGCCAATATACCGTTTACGGGCAGGTGATTGACGGCATGGAGCATGTCGACAAAATCGCCCGTGGCGAGCCGCCGATGAATCCCGACCGTATTATCAGCATGAAGGTGGCTGCCGATGTTTAAGGGCTTTGGTTTTCCGATTGCCATGCTGGTGCTTGGCGCAGCGATCTGGGGGGCGTTTTTCCTCTATGACGGTGCCAACGGCAAAGCATTGGCCGAGGACACCCCCGGCCCCAATCTGGTGATCGAGGTTGCGGCCAGTGATGGCACACCCAAAGGCACGCTGGTGATTGATCTGCTGCCCCATGTTGCGCCAGCCCATGTCGAACGCATCATTGAGCTGGCAAAATCCGGTGCCTATGACGGCGTTGTGTTCCACCGTGTGATCGATGAATTCATGGCCCAGACAGGGGACGTGCAATTTGGCAAGCAGGATGGGGATATTAGTAATGCTGGCCGCGGTGGGTCCGATTTGCCGGATCTGAAGGCCGAGTTTTCGAATATTCCATTCAAGCTGGGAACAGTCGGGATGGCGCGATCCAACAGCCCGGATTCGGCCAACAGCCAGTTCTTTATCATGTTTGGTCCGGCAAAAAATCTGAACGGCAAATATACTGTGGTTGGACGCCTTATTGACGGGCTTGCAACGCTGAACGACATCAAGCTGGGGGACAAGGCTCAAAACGGACTGGTCATCGATCCCGATTATATGGCCAAAGTCACCGTCGTTGACGAATAAATCCTTGAAGGGGCGGGCCTGACGCACGCCCCTTCAAACCACCGTGAGCAGGCCTATTCCTGCGCCGATCCCTCTGGCATCCTGCATCCACCCCTAAAAGGAGGATGCCCCATGCGCCGCCATCTACGCATATTCCCAATGATTGCTGCCGTTGTGGCGGCACTTGCCACCACGGCTAGCGCCAACCCGGACCGCTGGAAATCTGAATGGCCCAATACCGATTTTTCCCGCAGCAGCGTGACGGACTGGAGCGAAATCCTGTCCGGCGGTCCGCCCAAGGACGGGATACCGGCCATCAGCAATCCAAAGTTTCGCAAGGTTTCATCCGAAACCCGCATCGAGCCGCGCGAACCGGTGATCACGGTTGAAATAAAGGGGCAGACTCCGCGCGCCTATCCGATCCGTTATCTGCTCTGGCATGAAATTGTAAACGATGTGGTGGGCGGTGTGCCGGTGGCGGTCACCTTCTGCCCGCTGTGCAATTCGGGCATGGTGTTTGATCGGCGGGTCGGGGGCAAGGCGCTGGAATTCGGCGTGTCCGGCAAGCTGCGCAATTCGGATATGGTGATGTATGACAAACAGACCGAGAGCTGGTGGCAACAGGCGATCGGCACCGGTATTGTCGGGGCAAACAAGGGCAAGGTGCTGAAACAACTGCCCAGCTGGATGGAAAGCTGGGGCGAGTTCAAGAGGCGCAATCCTGATGCTCTGGTGATGGATGAACCTGACTGGAGCCGCAGTTACGGGCAGAACCCTTACGTCAGCTATGACAGTTCCGCGCGGCCGTTCCTGTTCAACGGGGAAATGCCGCCGCATGGTATTCCGCCGCTGATGCGGGTGGTGCGGGTCGGCAAGCGGGCCTGGCCGATGAGCCGGTTAAGTGAAGAGGGCGAAGTGCGCGAGGCGGGGCTGGTGATCAGCTGGGCGTCAGGGCAGGCCTCGGCGCTGGATACGCGGCGGATTGGCAAGGGCAAGGACGTTGGCACGGTTCGTGTGCGCGACGCCAAGGGGCGCGATGTGCCCCATGACGTGATGTTCGCCTTTGCGTTTCACGCGTTTTTCCCGAAAGGCAAATGGATGTTGCCAAAATAAAAACGCGGCCACATGTTTGCAGCCGCGTTTTGATTTTTAATCAGCTGTTTAAACTATTCCAGATGGCCACCGGTGTAGCCCAGCCAGTCAACAATTGGCGCCAATGGGCGAAGCGGTTTGGTACCGGTACCTTTTGCGCCGAACTTGTAACTGATCCCCAGTTTCAGGGTGTTGTTCGACATTCCCTCATCTTCTACGGCCTGATAGTAATCGGTGAAATTCAAACGGGCATATGCTGTGATCGCCGGATTGTTGAATGTGTAATTCACACCGATTCCGGCCATTTTGACATATGTTGGGTCGTCATCCGTTGTTCCATCGGCATAACCGAGTGATCCTTCAAAAGACAACTTGTCATTCAGTTGATACCCGATCCCTGCAATAACATAGCTACCGGAATGGATGCCGTCATCCCCGCGGAAGCTGCCATGGTTGCCTTTGGGGCCCCCAATTCCACCCAGTTCACCAGTGGCCTACAGTTTCGGGGATATGTCGTAGCGTCCCTCGATACCGCCAAATGTCCGGTATACCTTGTTATCACCGATTGTGTTGTCAATGGTTGCGTCGATATACCCAAGGAATACACCTAAACGGTATCTGTCAAAGTTGCGACCGCCACGCAGGGCAATTGTTGTGCCGTCGTGTAGTGTATCGTCTGCAATTGATAAAACGTCCGTCTCCATATAGCTAAGATCAAGCTGGCCATAATATCCGTTGTTGAACCGTGCGCCAAAAGTCAGGTCGATTTGTGTCTGGCCAAAATCCAACGGTTCATTGTTTGGAGCATCAACTGCTGGTGCTGGGTTTCCAATCGTATTTTCGCCATCATTGTTCTGATAGGATAGCCCAATGGCTCCATAATATTCCTGTGAAGATGCCTGTATCGTGGAAAAGCCAAGTACAAGAAAACCAATGGCAAGTGTCTTAGGGGTCATAATTCCCTCCTGTATTCTTTTCAATAATTCGCGAGTCTTATAATTACGTAATTATGGCATATGCCTGATACTAGATATGTTAAAGGGCGAACAGTGTAAAAGGACGAACAGAATGTTGCCCGCCCTTATTCTCTTGACGTTGCGTAATTGCACCAGCGGTGGTGAGTTTAGCTGCCGGTCAAAGACACCAGCGCATGACGCTTTTTACCTGCTGACAGTTTGATCGCTGCGTCCAGATCGGTAGCGGTGATCATCAGGCCGGCGCTGGTGACAGGTTCATCATTCATCTTGGCGCCATTCTCGGCGATCAGGCGTTTGGCGTCTTTGCCGGATTTGGCCAGACCGGATTTGACGAACAGTTGCACGATGGAAATGCCGTCGCCGATATCATCTGTGGTCAGCGACAGGGTTGGCAGGTCATCCCCCACGCCGCCTTTTTCAAACACTTCGCGGGCGGTGGCTTCGGCGGTTTTGGCGGCTTCGGCACCGTGGGCCAATGTGGTGACCTCGTTGGCAAGGCGGATCTTGGCTGCGTTGATCTCGGCCCCTTCCAGTGCGCCAAGGCGTTCACATTCCTGGACCGGCAGTTCGGTATACAGCTTCAGGAAGCGGCCAACATCGGCATCCGTGGTGTTGCGCCAGAATTGCCAGAATTCGTAAGGGGAACGCATATCGGCATTCAGCCAGACCGCACCGTCCTGCGATTTGCCCATCTTTTTTCCGTCCGAGGTTTCCAGCAGCGGTGTGGTCAGGCCGAAAATCTGGTTGTCCAGCACGCGGCGGGTCAGGTCGATCCCGTTGACGATATTGCCCCATTGGTCCGAGCCACCCATTTGCAGCAAACAGCCATAGCGGCGGTTCAGTTCAAGGAAATCATAGGCTTGCAGGATCATATAGTTGAATTCAAGGAACGACAGCGACTGTTCGCGATCCAGCCGCGATTTCACCGATTCAAACGCCAGCATCCGGTTGACCGAAAAATGCCGCCCGATGTCGCGCAGAAATGACAGGTAGTTCAGATCATCCAGCCATTCGGCGTTATTGACCATTTTCGCATCCGTTTCACCATCGCCAAAGCGGACATAACCGGAAAATACCTGTTTGATGCCGGCGATATTGGCGTTGATCTGGTCCTCGGTCAGCAGCGGGCGTTCATCGGCGCGGAAAGACGGGTCACCCACCTTGGTGGTGCCGCCGCCCATCAGAACGATCGGTTTGTGGCCGGTTTTCTGCAACCAGCGCAGCATCATGATCTGGATCAGGCTGCCCACATGCAGCGATTTCGCCGTGGCGTCAAAGCCGATATAGGCTGGCACCACCCCGTTTATCAGCGCGTCATCCAATGCCTGGTAATCGGTGCAATCGGCAACAAAGCCGCGTTCCAGCATCACCCGCATAAACTCTGATTTGGCGTGGTAGGTCATGGTATCAAATATCCGTTCTCATGTGCGTTGCGCCCTGATATATCGGGGACAGCGGCGAAGGGAAAGAGGATGTTGAAAACAGGACCGGTTTGGGCGCTTGGCGCGATGTCGGGCACCTCGCTTGACGGGGTGGATGCGGCGATGCTGCGAACCGATGGCGAGGTGATTTTCGAGTTTGGCGAGAATGCCTATCAACCCTATTCGGACAAGGACCGGCAGGTGATTTCCGCAGCCTTTGGCAAATGGCCTGGTGACGCGGGTGTCGATGCGGCAACCGAATTGGTCGAGGCCACCCATGCCGAGGTTCTGTCCGGTTTCAAAAAGGCCGAACTGGTGGGGTTCCACGGCCAGACGCTGGCGCATGACCCGGGCGGGCGCGGCACCCATCAAGCGGGCGACGGGCAGCGGTTGGCGGAATTGCTGAACAAGCCGGTGGTCTGGGATTTTCGCAGCAGTGATGTGGAAATGGGCGGGCAAGGCGCGCCGCTAGCACCGTTTTTCCATTTTGCCTGCGCCAAATGGATCAAGGCCGATGCACCGCTGGTGTTTTTGAACCTTGGCGGTGTGGGCAACGTGACATGGGTGGATCCCTTGAAATCTGTGCCCGAGGAAGAGGGTGCCCTGCTGGCGTTTGACACCGGTCCCGCCAATGCGCCGATCAATGATCTGGTGGCGCAAAGGTTAGGGCAGGACTGTGATCGTGACGGAGAACTGGCGGCAAAGGGCACGGTGGATATGGCGTTGGTGCGGGCATTTTTGAAGCGGGGGTATTTTCACCAGGTTCCACCGAAATCGCTGGACCGGAACGAATTTGACGATCTGTTGCAACAGGTGTCCGGCCACTCGGATGCCGATGCGGTGGCTACGCTGACAGCGATTGCCGCGGCATCGGTGGGCAAGGGGATGGAACATTGCCCCGTGCCGCCCAAGCGGGTGCTGGTCTGTGGCGGTGGGCGGCATAATCCGGTGTTGATGGCACTGTTGGCGGGGGTGTTGAAATGTCCGGTTCTGCCGGTCGAGGACGTGGGGCTGGACGGTGATATGCTGGAGGCGCAGGCGTTTGCCTATCTGGCAGTGCGGGTGCTGCGGGGATTGCCGACCTCGGCGCCAATGACCACGGGTGTGGCGGCGACAGTTGGCGGCGGCAGGATCAGTTATCCGTGAACTGCGTTGTGATGCTCGGCTGCCCAAAAGGAGTGGGCTTGCGCCCACGCTGGTTTGTTTAACGGGTGTCTGTGGCCGGTGTTTCGCTTCAGATGCGGACGTTTCATATTATTGCAAGTGCAGATGCCTGCGGCGCGGATATTTGTGGAACAAAGACGGGAAGCCTAGCGCGGAATATCGAAACTTGTGTCTGCCATTTCGAACCCTTCGAACCTAAAGGCGGGGGAAACGGTGCAGCCGACCAATGTATAGTCACCGGTGCTGCGGGCGGCCTGCCAATGGCGGGTAGGGACGATCAACTGCGGGGACTGGCCGTTCAGAACATCCGGCCCAAGGGTGTGATCGCAGGCGGGGCCGGATTCGGTTTTGGCCATGCTGAGGGTTAATGGCGCACCTGCGTAGAAGTGCCAGATTTCCACCGCATCGATCCGGTGCCAGCGGCTGACTTCGCCCGCTTTCAGCAGAAACAGGATTGCTGTGCCGTCGGGGCGGGTGCCCTGATCGGCATCGGCAATCCATGTTTGCCGGTAATGCCCGCCCTCGGGGTGGGGGGACAGGTTGAGTTGCTGGATGATCCGGTCGGCGGTATTGGGTATGGTCATACTTTAGTAATTGGCGGATTCCGAAGTGCTGCTGGTCTGGTTGCTGTCCGCCGCCCCTTTGCTGATTTGGGCCAACATGCCTTGTTCGCTTTTGCGAAGATAGGATTCCAGTCGTCTTAGCGACGGATTGGTTTTGTTGATGAACAGGATTGCGTCCTGCATCGCTTTGATCAGCATATCTTCCGGGATCAGTTTTGGCAGCGGAGTGTTGGGCGGGCCTGCAGTTAGCGGCGCTGTAACGACCATAAGCCCCGGAACGGCCCGGACTTTTGGTGCCGTGCCGGGCATGTTCCAGCGGGGACCGGCCAGATATACGGCCGCATACATGATCTTGGCCTTTGGGGAGGGCGTGCCATCGACCCGCAGCGCGTCATAGAACATCCTGTGCACGTTTTGCCAGATATCCGAGTGATATTGCGGCAGATTTTCATTGCCGACCCCGCAATAGGCATCATGCAGGGTGGCGGCGTTGATGAATTCCTTGCTGCGCGGGGTGCCGATCAGTTTGAAAAACATTTTCGGAATCGAGGCGCCATCCGTCAGCGTATTGCGGGGCGCGATCCATTTGTTCGGGCGCGCATCTACAAATTCGATTTCACGGGCGGTCCTGAAAAAAGGCAGGGAGCGGTTCTTTAGCCGGATCGGTTTGGGCTGCAGGACAACTGGTGCATTGATGTAGTTACAGCTGGCAGCGCTTTTGGTTTCGCAGGGGTTTGCCGGAACCACCGGAACACGGGCGTCCTTCATTTCCTGCGTTTCGGGGATCGGAACAACACAAGCCGAGGTGAGCAAGGCAAGGGCAAGCAGGGATTTGTGCAACTTAAGGCTCCTTAATATGTCAGGAAGCTGAATGATTAAAATGGGATACTGCCGTAATTGAAGATGTGTTACAAGCTGCGTAATAAGGTAGGTCGGCAAGATAACGCCATCGTAATCCTTTCATCGAAAGTGCAAATGATGGTGCAAACCGTGCTTGTCCGGTTGCACCATCATTTTCTTATTTCAAAACCGAACGCCCGGCATATTTTGCGCTTTCGCCCAGCATTTCCTCAATGCGGATCAACTGGTTGTATTTTGCCAGCCGGTCCGAGCGTGATAACGAGCCGGTTTTGATCTGGCCACAGTTGGTGGCAACTGCCAGATCGGCGATGGTGGCATCTTCGGTTTCGCCGGAACGGTGGCTCATCACGCAGGTCATACCGGCGCGATGGGCCATCTCGACTGCTTCAAGAGTTTCGGACAAGGTGCCGATTTGATTGACTTTTACCAGCAGTGAATTGGCAGCTTTCTTTTCGATGCCCGTGGCAATACGCTCGGGGTTGGTGACAAACAGGTCATCCCCGACAAGCTGGATTTTGTCACCCAGTGCCGCGTTCAGGGCGACCCAGCCGTCCCAGTCATCCTCGGACATGCCATCCTCGATGCTGACGATGGGGTAATCAGCCACCAGTGCTTCCAGATAGGCGACGTTTTCCGCCGCGGTCAGGGATTTGCCCTCGCCTTTCATTTCGTATTTGCCATCGACGTAATATTCGGAGGCGGCGCAATCCAGCGCCAGATAGATGTCTTTGCCCGGCTTGTAGCCTGCCTTTTCACTCGCTTTCAGGATGAAATCCAGCGCGTCGCGGGTGGATGATAGCGCAGGGGCAAAGCCGCCTTCATCGCCGATACCGGTGTTGAGGCCGGCGGCGGACAGTTCTTTTTTCAAGGTGTGGAATACCTCGGCGCCCATGCGGATGGCGTCGCGGATGTTTTCAGCGGCAACCGGCATGATCATGAATTCCTGAATGTCGATCGGGTTGTCGGCATGTTCACCACCGTTGATGATGTTCATCATCGGCACGGGCAGAACGCGGGCGGCAGTGCCACCGACATAGCGAAACAGCGGTTGTGCCGCATCATCGGCGGCGGCTTTGGCCACGGCCAGCGACACGCCCAGAATAGCGTTGGCCCCCAGACGGGATTTGTTCGGGGTGCCGTCCAGTTCAATCATCATCGCATCGATGTTTTCCTGTTCGCTGGCATCCATGCCGACCAGTTCTTCGGCGATTTCACCATTGACCGAGGCAACAGCCCCCAGCACACCCTTGCCACCATAACGGCTGGCATCGCCATCGCGTTTTTCCACGGCCTCATAGGCACCGGTGGACGCGCCCGAAGGGACCGCCGCGCGGCCGATTGTGCCGTCTTCCAGAATAACATCCACTTCAACGGTCGGGTTGCCCCGGCTGTCCAGAATTTCGCGGGCGAAAATGTCGATGATGGTGTTCATTTGGGGGGGTGTCCTTGCTGCTGTCGGTTTCGCGATAGCTATAACAGCAAACAGGCAAAAGTAAACAGGGGCTGATAGCGCTAACGGGGTTGGTTTAACTGTCGTTCCCGCATGAATGTGTAGATTCCGGCGGCGATGGTGACGGTGGCGCCAAACAGGGTCCAGAAATCAGGGTGTTCGCCAAAGACGATGGCACCGATGATCAGGGCAAAAATGATGCGCGAATAGCGGAACGGGGCCACGACCGACACATCCCCCAACCGCATCGCCGCCGTGATCGCCCAATAACCCGCGACGCCAATCAGCACGAAACCGGCCACTTGCCCCCAGTTCAGCAGGCTCATCGGCAGCGGGGTTTGGCCAAGCGCCATCAGGAACAACCCGGCGGGCAGCAGCATCGACATGCCATAGGTCGATACCCGTAAGGTAGGCATGTCTTTTGGCACCATACGGGTGGCCACATCGCGCATGGCTAGCGCAAACAGCCCGGCCACAGCCCACAGCATGTTGTAATCAAAGGTAATCCCGCCGGGCCGCAGGATGATCAGCACACCGGAAAACCCGATAATAATCGCCGTCCAGCGCCGCCAGTGCACGGTTTCGCCCAGCAACACCACCGCCATAAGGGTAACGGCCAGCGGCGTGGCCTGAATGATGGCCGAGGCTACGGAAAGGTCAATTTTCGACAAGGCCGTGACATAACATATGGTGCCGATGATTTCGCTAAGATTGCGCAACATCACCGGCCACAGCAGAAATTCCCGTGTGATTACCGCATGTCCTTGTGCGCGGGTCATCAGGGCAAAGATGCTGCCGCCCAACAGGCCGGCCAGCGCCAGCAATTGCCCGACCGGCAGATCCTGCGATGCGGCCTTGATAAAACTGTCGGTCAGGGTGAACCCCGCCATTGCCGCAATCATCAGGGCAATGCCGCGCAGGTTGGCTTTGGCGTGGCTCACTTCTTGATCGGCACGCCGTAGAGTTCCAGACGGTGCCCTTTCAGCCTGTAGCCCAGTTTCTGGGCGATCTTTTCCTGCAGGGCTTCGATTTCGGGGTCGCAAAATTCGATCACCTGGCCCGAGTTCATGTCGATCAGATGGTCATGGTGATCACGATCAGCCGATTCATAACGGGCACGGCCATCGCCGAATTCGTGTTTGTCCAGAATGCCCGCTTCCTCGAACAGTTTGACGGTGCGATAGACGGTGGCGATGGAAATGCGCGGGTCAATCGCGCTGGCACGGGTATAGAGCGCCTCGACATCGGGGTGGTCGTGGGCGTCTTCCAACACATTGGCAATCACGCGGCGCTGTTCGGTCATACGCAGCCCGCTGCGTTCGCATTTGGCGATGATGGTTTGTGGCATTGCGGTGGTCCTGATACGTTTTCTGGCAGGATAAGGGAAAAATTCGCAAGGCTCTAGTCCGATATTTAGGCGCACGCATAAGAAAACCGCCCCACGCAAGGTTTACACAGGGCGGTTTTTTGGATTTTAACAGGTTATCCGTAAATCGACGGCACGCCCAGTTGTGCGTGGATGTTGTTCACGCCGTTCCTGTCCAGCCCCAGTGCCGTGGCAAAATCATGCAGATACTGCGCCTCGTTGCGGTTATCCAGATCAATGCCCATGACAGACATCGCGTAAACCTGTGCTTCCATGCCATTTGGCACTTGGTCGGCCAGTCCGTTTACGTCAATTGGCGCCGCCAGTTCGGCGTTGACGAAATCGCGCTCTTGCGGGGAAATGTCGCCCAGTTGGCCCAGTAGTTTTTCCCGCTCGCGATCGTCGATCTTGCCATCCGATTTGGCGGCTTGGATCATCGCTTTCAGCATCAGACCGGCTGCGAATTCTTCCTCGGGGCTTGGGGCTTCATCCGGTTCATCCCCGGCCAGAAGAGACTGGTTCAACTTGTCGCCAAAGCTTCTCTGCTTGTTCGCCGATTTGTCTTTACCAGTTGATTTCGCTTTGGGGGCCGCCGCTGCCGTCGCAGCTGCACCGCCCATCAGTCCGCCCAGCAATCCACCCAGATCGCCACCGCCGCCTTTGCTTAGCCCCCCCAGCAAACCGCCAAGGCCGCCGCCGCTTTGACCACCCATCCCGGCCAGCAGATCATTTAACCCGCCGCTGGCAGCACCGCGACTGGATTGCACACCGCCGTGGGGCTGGCTTGCATCGCTTAGCCCTTCCAGCAATCCGCCCAGACCACCGGCTGACGGGCCTGCCTGTTGCTGACCCCCGCCCAGAAGTGATCCGAGCATATCCTGCAACCCGCCACCTGCTTGTGCCTGAGAAGCCCCGCCGCCACCGGTCAAGGCATCCAGCAGGCCGCCACCGCCACCACTGCTTGCTTGACGTGTGCGCCCTTTGCTTGCCATCGCGCCAACGCCTTTGGCGACGGCCACACCGATGGCGACTTTGGCCAGTGTTTTCATAAGACTCATGGTATTCTCCCAGGTTACTGATACGGTTCGCCCCCTTTATGGCACAAAATCTTCAAACCCTTTAGGGGAAATTTCCTGACCAAAGGTCAGCTTGCGTATGTCTGATGCTTGATGGATGGCATACATTGTGATAATTGAATGTAATCAAAACCAACCAGCGCGACGAAACAGGGAGTGCACAATGTCATTTGAATTTGACGGTAAAACAATCGAAACCGACGACAACGGCTATCTGGTCAATCAGGAAGACTGGTCCGAAGACATGGGCAAACACATGGCCGAGATGGAAAATATCGAACTGACCGACCACCACTGGGATGTGATGAATTACCTGCGCGAGGAATATTTCGAAAACGGTCAGGTTCAGCCCAACACCCGTACCATCATCAAGGCGATGTCGGCGGCTTGGGGCGAAAAGATCAAACAGGGGGATTTGTATAAACTGTTCCCGCTGGACCCCTCCAAACAGGGCGGACGCATCGCCGGTCTGCCGGAAAGCCGTCGCAAGGGCGGGTATTGATCACCACACTGTCCCGCACCGGATGCCTGTCCCGCACTTGATGCGGGACCTGCCACAAATACATTGAAGCCCCGGATCAGGTTCTGGTCCGGGGCTTTTTGTTTGAATTTTACACCAATTCCGGTTCCCGTCCGGCCCGTGTTGCCAGCGGTCCCACCGTCAGCCCCTGCACGATGATCGAGAACATCACCAGAATATAGGTTGCCGCCAGGATCAGCGGTTTCCATTCACTGGCGGGCAGGGACAAGGCAAGCGCAACCGATATGCCGCCCTTCAGCCCGCCCCAAGTCATGATCGGGATCACCCCTTTGGAAAAGCCGCGAAAGGGTTTGAGCATCAGGATTGGCACCACCACGGCCACCAGACGGCCCGCCAGCGACAGGCCGATTGCCGCGACGCCTGCGGTGATCGCATCGGTGTTAAAGGCCACTGCGAACACCTCGAATCCGATCATCAAAAACAGCACCGCGTTCAGGATTTCGTCGATCAGTTTCCAGAAGGCGTTGACGTATTTGCGGGTTTCCTCAGACATGCCGTGTTTCATGCCGACATCGCCGATGAACAGCCCTGCAACCACCGCCATGATGGGCGCGGACACTTTCAGGAAAACCGCCAGTTCATAGCCGCCGAACGCCAGCCCCAGCGTGATCAGCACCTCAAGCGAATAATCGTCGATCAGCCGCATCACGCGGAATGTCAGCCAGCCCAGAACCGCACCCAGAACCGCACCGCCGATCGCCTCCTGGCCAAACAGTTTCAGCCCGCCGATCAAACCCGAGGCATGTTCCTCGTGGCCGGTCGGAAAGGCCATGCCGATCAGGATCAGGAACACCACATAGGCCACGCCGTCATTGAACAGGCTTTCCCCTGCGATCTTGGTTTCCATGGATTTTTTCAGGTTGGCCGAGCGCAGCACCCCCAGCACCGCCACCGGATCGGTGGGCGAGGCCAGTGCGCCAAACACCAGCGCCACGATCAGCGGCATACCGGTGATCCAGCTAAAGCCAACGCCAATAACGGCGGTTGACAGGCCCACGCCAACGGTGGCCATCAAGGCCACCAGTGCCCATTCGCGCCTAAGATCGCTCATCTTTACATGTAGCGCACCGGCAAACAACAACAGGCCCAACATGCCTTCCAGCAGCGAGGAGGAAAACTCGATCTCCTCAACAATGCCGCGTACCTTGTCGGCCATGCCCCATTCGGGCAGGGCGTAATCCACCCCCATCACGGCCAAGGACGCCAGAAAGGCCACGATCAGGATGCCGATGGAAGGGGGGAGTTTCAGGAACAGATAATTGAACGCGCCGAATGCACCGGCCAGCACGATCAATAGTGAAGCGATTTGCAGAAGTGTCATATTGGGGCGTCCCTAATCCTGTTTTCTTGCTTCCTATCACACCCGCCTTGCAAAATGGAACTTGCAAGATCGGCGAAGCCGTGCGCTGTTGACGAAAAGACAGGAGGCCTGATGCAACGCAAACCCAATATCGACATGTTCGGTGCGATTTCCCTGATCGGGTTTTCGGTGTTGCTGGGGTTCAATCAGGTTGTGATCAAGGTGGTGAACGGTGGCTTGCAGCCGGTGTTCTTTGCCGGATTACGCTCGCTCGGGGTGATTTTTTGTGTCTGGCTGTGGATCCGTCTGCGGGGGCGCAAGCTGGATTTCAAACCCGGAACCATCCGCGCGGGGATTCTGATGGGCGTGGTGTTTGCGTTTGAATTCATCTGCCTGTTCATGGCGCTGGATCTGACCAGCGTCACCCGCACCACGGTGATCTTTTATTCCATGCCTGTCTGGCTGGCGATTGCCGCGCATTTCCTGATGCCGGGCGAGCGGATCACACCCATTAAGGCGGCAGGGCTTCTGATGGCGTTTGCGGGCGTGTCCTGGGCTATCATTTCGCGTGGATCGGGCGGTGAGGGCAGCCTGACGGGTGATCTGTTTGCCTTGGGAGCCGCATTTGGCTGGGCAGGGATCACACTGGTCGCCCGCGCCACGCGCCTGTCCGAGGTGCGGGCGGAAATGCAGGTGTTCTGGCAGGTTCTGATCTCGGCCCCGATCCTGCTGGCCGTGGCCCCGCTGTTTGGCCCACTGGTGCGGGACCTTGCGCCGATCCACCTGTGGGGGCTGGGCTTTCAGATCGTTGTGGTGGTGTCGGCAGGATTTATCTTCTGGCTGTGGCTGCTTTCAATCTATCCGGCGTCCTCAGTGGCCTCGTTCAGCTTTTTAACGCCGATTTTCGGGGTGTTCATGGGTTGGCTGCTGTTGGGCGAGTCGCTAAGCCCGTCCTTGATCCTGTCGCTGGTTCTGGTGGCCGGGGGGATATTGCTGGTGAACAGGCCGGTGCGGTGAGGTGGCGGGCCGTCATTTTGCAAAAATGACAGCGCCCGACCTCCCCAAGGAGGGCGCTTTGCTACGGTAGCGAATAGGTGGACGTATGGGATTGGCACAACCGTTCCATATGTGGAATCCACATTGAAATGCACCCTCCAGGTCGGGCGCTATCACTTTTACAAAATGACGGGTGCGGGCGGCACAAGTCATATCCTATCCAACCACCACATCCGCCCAAACGGGCAGATGGTCCGATGCCCGCCGTGACAAGGGCGTTTGCACCACGCCTGCGGTTTTCAGATGCACACCGCGATCAATCGCAAACCGGTCCAGCGCGGCCACGGGGCGGGCGGCGTGGAAGGACAGGCCGGGGGCGTGGATGGTGAAATGCTCTTTCAGCGGCTCCATCCCGCGCGAAGGCGACCATTCGTTAAAATCGCCGGTGATCACCGTGGGACGCGCGGGCAGGGGGGCAAGGGCAGCCAGTATCGCTGCCATCTGCTCCAGCCGGTAACGCCGGATTAGCCCCAGATGCACCGCCACCAGCCGCAGCGGGCCGATATCGGCCACCACGGCGCCGCGTGGCTCCAGCCCCGGCAGGGACAGCCGGTGGATCGCGCCAACCTCCAGCCCTTCGCGCACCAGCACCGCATTACCATGCCATCCCAGCGACACGCCGGTCTCATCCAGCGCCAGCGGCACATAATCGCTATAGGCCCGCACCATATCGGCGGGCAGGGCGGCGGGGCGTTTGCCCAGACGGCGGTCGGCCTCTTGCAGGGCGATGATATCGGCACCGATGCTGTTGATCACCTCAAGGCTGCGCGACGGGGTGCGCCGCCGGTCAAGGCCAACGCATTTGCGCAGATTATAGGAAGCGATGCGAAACTCTTGTGTCATACCCGCTATATAACCCGTTTTAACACCGATTGAACCCGGCGGCCGCGCGGCATATCATCATGGCATGAAACTGGGCAAGCAAAGCTATGTCGTCTACCTGATCTGGGCCGTTCTGGCGCTGGAATTTGTGGCCTCAATGATCAACGGGCAATACTCGCTCGCCTTCATCACTCTGGCCACCCTGTCCCTGTCGTTTGCCCCTATGGTCTTTGCCGACCGCTTCCGAATTCGCCTGCCGGTAAGGTTTTTCGCCGGAGTGGTGCTGTTCGTATTCGGCACCATTTATCTGGGCGAGGCGTTCGACTTTTACGAAAAATACTGGTGGTGGGATGTGCTGTTGCATGGCGGCTCGGCCATGGGGTTCGGGCTGATCGGGTTTATCTTTGTGTTCATCCTGTTCGAGGGCGACCGCTATGCCGCCCCGCCTTGGGCGCTGTCCTTTATGGCCTTCGCGATTGCCGTCAGCATCGGGGTGATGTGGGAGATTTTCGAGTTCGCCATGGATCAGACGTTCGGCTTGAACATGCAAAAGTCCGGCCTGATCGACACCATGTGGGATCTGATCGTCGATGTGATCGGCGCTTTTGTCGGGGCGTGGGCTGGTTACGGCTATTTGCAGGGGCACGACAAAAGCGGTCTGGCGGGGATAATCCGCGAGTTTGTCAGCAAGAACCGGCGGCTGTTTCGGCGCAGGAAAAGGTAGGGGGTATGCGTACAATCATGCGAAAAATAATGTCACTTCTATTTGAGATAGTGATCACATTCCTCATGGCTGTGTTTCAACAATTCCTAGAGCTGTGGTTGGGCTGAATAAGCATTCCGGTTACATTACTTATTTGTGTATCCGCTGTCCTTTTGTACCGAAAATACAGGGCCTGGATCAGATGAGCGCAAGTAGAATTCGCATCTTAGCCGCGTCTCATTTCACCTTTAATCTCGATGGCAACCGGTGGGTTCATCTTCCTCGCACTGGATGGTACGGTTCACGCAATGATCTCCGCCTCTAACTCCATAATGCAGGTATTATTATGAAAGAACATATTTCGGATATACGTTCTGGGGACGTTGTAATCGTAGATGGTGATATTGAGGGAAAGGTCATGTTTTGCAAGCCAAATAATTCCTATTCCGATGAGTTCACATCCACAGAATGGCCCATTGATCAATATCAAGGTATAATGATCAAACAAAATAATGGGGGGCTGATATTTTTCCCTATATCATTAATTGAAAATGGACAGGTGCAGGTGATGCGGGTACGCCCTTAGCTGAAACTGCATCTATTCATTGAAGAACAGGCTAATCCAAATTTGAGGGCAATTCAGAGTAAGATAACTTATTGGAGTCGATAGGAAAATGACTAGGAACGATATATATTTCACCCCAGATTCCGAGGAGTTCATAATTAACTGCGCGGAACGCCTTAAGAACCCCAACAGTCTTACCGAGGAGTTTATAATACTGTCCAACATACTGTATGTTGAACGAAAGGATGAGCGTGGCCGCCGAATAAAGACAAGTGGCCCATTCGTGAATATTGGAGTGGATACATCCAAAAGAGGGCTTGAAGATGCAAAGTTGCCGATTAGTGGTAAGAGCGTTTACTTGTCTGGTTTTGATAAGGAATCTGGAATAACCATCAAGCTGAATAATAATTCAGAGAAAAGAGTTCGCCTTTGCATTGATCGTGATTTGTAAACGGTGGAGCAATACTAGGCCACAGTAGCGGCGGTGTAATGCGTCGCGGTGGGTAGTTTACGTTGTGATGGCCCAACCTGCCTTTGCGGCGGTGGGTTTCAAGGTGGTGCAGCATGAAGAGGTGCGGATCAGGAGCGAGGTGTTCAAGCGGGCAAAGATGGAGAAGAAGAGGAGGAATTGTTTTTCTCTTCACATGCAATTGGGACAGTTTTTGATGCTTTTTCCCTCACGTCCCGCAAAACGTCTGCTTTACCTCTTCGTCCTCGGTCGGTGGCCGCCGCAAATCCGAAAACTCCGCCACATCCTCAAAGGGCCGTGCCAGTGCGGCCATCAGCCGTTCAAACGGGCCATAATCTCCTGCTACGGCGGCTTCGATCATCTGTTCTATCCGGTGGTTGCGCGGGATCAGGGTAGGGGATGTGGCGCGGATCAGGGCTTGTTGCTCGTCCCAATCCGTTCCCTCCTGCGCCAGACGGGCCTGCCAGCGGGTGTGCCAGTCGTCATATAGCGCCGGATCAAGGAACTGGTCGCGGGCATTTCCATCCGCCAGCGCGCGGAAGGTGTTGGTGAAATCCGCCTGTCCCTGTGCCATCCGGTCCAGTAGATCAATCACCAGCTCGTCATCCCCCGCCATGGCACGTTTCAGGCCCAGTTTGGCGCGGTGTTCGGTGATCCAGAACCCCAGAAACTGATCGCGGAACCCGTGCAGGGCCTCGGTGGCTTGTTTCACTGCGGTGTCCTCGTCCCCCATCAGCGGGATCAGGCAGGTGGCGAATTGCGCCAGATTCCAGACGATGATTTCCGGTTGCTGGTTAAAGGCATAGCGCCTCGCGTGATCGATCGAGGAATAAACGCGGGCGGGGTGGTAGCTGTCCATGAAGGCGCAGGGGCCGTAATCGATGGTGATGCCGCCGATATGGGTGTTGTCGGTGTTCATCACCCCGTGGATAAAGCCGATGCCCATCCAGCGGGCAATTAGACTGGCCTGTGCGGTGATCACCGATTGCAGCAGGTCCAGCGGGGTTTTAGCATCGGGGAAATGGCGCTGGATGGTATAATCGGTCAGGGCTTGCAACGCCTCGGTATCTTGCCGCGCGGCGAAATACTGGAAGGTGCCAACGCGGATGTGGCTGGTGGCAACGCGGGTCAGCACCGCGCCGGGCAGGGCGGTTTCGCGCATTACGGTTTCGCCGGTGGTAACAGCCGCCAGCGCGCGGGTGGTGGGGATGTTCAGGGCCGCCATTGCCTCGCTCACCACATATTCGCGCAGCACGGGGCCAAGCCACGCCCGCCCGTCACCGCCACGCGAAAACGGGGTGCGGCCTGATCCCTTCAGCTGGATGTCCTGCCGTGTGCCGTTTGCGTCCAGCACCTCGCCCAGCAGCATTGCGCGCCCGTCGCCCAGTTGCGGTGACCATCCGCCGAATTGATGGCCTGCATAGGCCTGCGCGATTGGCGCGGCCCCGTCGGGAATGGCGCTGCCCGACAGCACGGCCACACCGGCGGGCGAGCGCAATTCATCTGCGTCTATTCCCAGATCCTGCGCCAGCGCTTCATTCAGGGCCACCAGTTGCGGACGGGCCACAGGGGCAGTGCCGATGCGGGCGTAGAATTGATCCGGCAGACGGACATAGGAATTGTCAAAGGGGATGGTCAGCGGCATCGGCATTCCTTTCGGGTCCGCCATTATAGTTTGTACGGGCACATGGGGGCAACAGCCGGTTCTGCAAGTGAAGCAATAAGATAATACTATCGCAATCATATAAATATATAAATTCTATTGATGATCATGCTCTGTTACCTTGTCTCCATCATGATGCTGCCTGTCCATGGACCGGCGGATCGTTTGGAATTACCATCCCTGAGGAGGATCAAATGGACGGAAATAATATGGATCAAATGGGCCGCTGCCCGGTCGCACACGGGGCGACGAAACTGGGGGACAGATCGAACAAGGACTGGTGGCCGAACCAGCTGAACCTGAAAATCCTGCACCAGAACCCCGATGCAGGCAATCCGATGGGCAAGGATTTCGATTACGCCGAAGCGTTCAGGAAACTGGACCTGAAGGCTGTCAAGAAAGACCTTTATGCGCTGATGGAGGACAGTCAGGACTGGTGGCCCGCCGATTACGGCCATTACGGTCCGTTCTTTATCCGCATGGCATGGCACAGTGCGGGCACCTATCGCACCGGTGACGGGCGCGGCGGGGCAGGCACCGGCAACCAGCGCTTTGCGCCGGTCAACAGCTGGCCCGACAATGTAAATCTGGACAAGGCGCGCCGCCTGCTGTGGCCGATCAAGCAGAAATACGGCAACAGCATTTCCTGGGCCGATCTGATGATCCTTGCGGGAAATTGCGCGCTGGAATCGATGGGGTTCAAGACCTTCGGCTTTGCCGGTGGGCGCGAGGACATCTGGGAACCCGAAGAGGATATCTATTGGGGCGATGAAAACGAATGGCTGGCCGACAACCGCTATACTGGCGAGCGCGAGCTGGACAACCCGCTGGCCGCGGTGCAGATGGGGCTGATCTATGTAAACCCCGAAGGGCCGAACGGGCAGCCCAGCGTGCTGGCCTCGGGGCTGGACATTCGCGAAACTTTTGCCCGCATGGCGATGGATGACGAAGAAACCGTGGCGCTGGTGGTTGGCGGGCACACCTTTGGTAAATGCCACGGGGCAGGGGACGCGGCATTGGTCGGCCCCGAACCCGAAGCCGCCCCGATCCAGCAACAGGGGCTGGGCTGGAAAAGCAGCTATGGCACGGGGCATGGTCCCGATACGATTTCCAGCGGTATCGAAGGTGCCTGGACCGCCAGACCGACCACATGGGACAACGGCTATTTCGATCTGCTGTTCGGCTATGACTGGGATCTGGTCAAAAGCCCCGCCGGGGCCTGGCAATGGGTGCCGGTCGGCGTGACCGAGGATGACAAGGCCCCGACCGTGGATGGCAAGGGGCCCAAGGTGACCACCATGATGACCACCGCCGATATGGCGATGCGGATGGATCCGATCTATGGGCCGATTTCCCGCCGGTTCCACAAGAACCCCGAGGAATTCGCCGATGCCTTTGCCCGTGCGTGGTTCAAGCTGACCCACCGCGATATGGGCCCGCGGGCCCGCTATCTGGGGGACGAGGTGCCGGAGGAGGAACTGATCTGGCAGGATCCGGTGCCTGCGGTTGATCATGATCTGGTGGATGATGCCGATATTGCCGATCTGAAAGGCAAAATTCTGGCCTCGGGCCTGACCACGGCAGAACTGGTTTCCACGGCCTGGGCTTCGGCCTCGACCTTTCGTGGCTCGGACATGCGGGGCGGTGCCAATGGTGCGCGCATCCGGCTTGAGCCGCAAAAGGGCTGGGAGGTGAACAACCCCGAGCAACTGGCAAAGGTGCTGAAGGTGCTGGAGGGCATTCAGGCCGATTTCAATGCGGCGCAAAAGGGCGGCAAAAAGGTTTCGCTGGCCGATCTGATCGTGCTGGGCGGGAATGCCGCGATCGAACAGGCGGCAAAGGCGGGCGGGCACGATATTGAGGTGCCCTTTGCACCGGGGCGTACGGATGCCACGCAGGCGCAGACCGATGTTGACTCGATCGCCGTGCTGGAACCCTTTGCCGACGGGTTTCGCAACTACCTGAAAAAGCCCTGTGCGATTTCGGCCGAGGAACTGTTGCTGGACAAGGCACAGTTGCTGACACTGACGGCGCCGGAAATGACAGCACTTGTCGGCGGGATGCGGATGCTCGGGGCCAATTACGATGGCTCGGATCATGGAGTATTCACCGACAAACCGGGCCGTCTGGGCAATGATTTCTTTGTCAACCTGCTGGATATGGGCACCGAATGGGTGCCGTCCGAAGGTTCGACCGAATTGTTCGAGGGCCGTGACCGCGCAACCGGCAAGGCAAAGTGGACAGCCACCCGGGTTGATCTGGTGTTTGGTGCGAACTCACAGCTTCGGGCCGTTTCCGAGGTCTATGCGCAGGCCGATAGTGAAGCCGCATTTGTGCGGGATTTTGTTGCCGCCTGGGCCAAGGTGATGGATGCGGATCGTTTTGATCTGGCCTAGGCCGGTGTGCTGAACAGGGGCGCGGCAGCCATGCGGTTGGCGCGTCCCGTTTTCTTTGAAAGAAAACGGTCGAAATCTTCTAAAGATTTCGGGGCCGGTGCATCCGATGCGGGAGGCGAGGAAAGATCCTAAAACCGCCGCATCATCAGGTGATAATCGTCACGGGCTACAAACCCCAGCCGTGAATACAGCCGTTTGGCCCCGTCAAAGTCGCGTTTCACTTCCAGATGCAGCGCCTTGACCCCGTATTCGGCAAGGGCGGGCATCAGGGTGCGCAGCACCTCGCTGCCCATACCACGCCCGCGTACGTTTTCGCGGATGTAGAATTCGTCGATAAACCCAATGATCCCGCCCATTTCCACAGAATAGCCAAAGGCCACCACGATATAGCCCACCGGCCCGTTCTTTGGTCCGATCAGATAGGCAGCCCCGTGCGGTGTGCCCTGCAGTAGCGGGGTCAGGGCGGCCGCGCGGTCCTCGTCGGATTGGGTGATCCCCTCTTGTGCATGAAAAGCCGCGACAAGGGATTGCAGGCGGGGCAGATCGGCGGGTTTGGCCAGATGCAGGGCGGCGCTCATGTCAGGGAAACCTTTCGCTGGGGTGCGGGATGATCCCTAAAGCATATTGCGCTGTGCTACCAGCAAAAGGCGGCATGATCGCGGCCCTTGTCAGCGGGAGTTTGCTGACAGGGGCGGGGGGATCAGTAATCGCCAAAGATGCGCGGGTTTTGCAGGGCAAAGGCGGGGAAGGTGCCCTCGTAACTGCCCGTCACCCGGATCGTGCCTGTGTGGGGCACTTCGGCATAGCTGTTCATGTCGATGCGCACCAGCGTGGCCGAGATCTCGAACTGTATCTTCCCTTCGGTCGGGGAAAAACGCAGGTTTCTGATGGCGAATTCCCCAAAGCCGAAGGCGGGGTCGGCGGCCATCGGTAGATCCCATGTCTCGTCAATCAGAAACACCCGCAGGGGCTTCATGCTGGAACTGCCACGTATCCGCTTGAACTCGATCGAGATGGTCGGGTTAACGTATTCGGCCTGCTGATCCAACATAACCGAGGCCTGAACAGTGTAGATCTTGTTGGTGACACCGCTGTTCTGGTCATAGTCGTTGGTGTAATAAAGATCGCTGATTTCGTCGCGGGCATTGGCCGCCGAAAACAGACGGTAACGGGCACCGGCAATGCGGCCATCGAACCTCCCGATCCATTCATAGCCGGGCGGGATGTAATCGGCGCGGCTTTGGGTCGGCAGGATCAGGGCAAGTGTTACCAGGATAGTGCGGATATAGTTTTGCATTTGGAAAAACCCTTTCGCGGATTGCTGAATTGCGCCACCTAATTTCATTTTTCCTGTTGTTCGCTGGCTGGGATATTACCGCTGAAATGGCCCTCGATATGCGCACCGTCCGCGCCGGCAATCGGTTCTTCACTCTGCGTCGTGATCCGCACCAGATCGGCGGAAAAATCGAAACTGATGCTGCCATCGTCACCGATCGTGAGGTTATCCATCCGTTTTTGCCCAAATTGACCTTCGGCAGACAAGACGGTCTCGTATGATTCATCAAACACCTGAACAAATGAAAGACTCATCGAATTATTTGTAATCCCGCTTTGCAGCGACATGCTGATAACCGGCAAATCCGGTTCGCCATCTTTAGTGCCCGCATAACCGTCAATAAGGATCAGCTTCACCCCTCCGGGTGACATTGTACGAATGCTGCTACGACCATCGCTATCAATAGTGCTGATGAACTCCATGTTATTGCCATTCAGATCAACGGTAAATTTCCCGATTTCTTCGGCATCATCTTTGCAGGCAGGTAGGGCCAGAAGGGCCGTTGCCATAAGGGTTGTTATAATACGCATGTTCAAATCCTTTTTTAAGTAAATGTAGCCCAATGTTAAGCAGATCGAGACGCCGTTAGCGATGCTGGTATTCCATACCTTGCACCGGAAATCAGGATTCCAGTTGCAAGGGTAAAATATCGTAAGCCTTGATCGACACTGCAATTTCCACTTAGGGTGAACACACAACGCGTGAAACAAGCAGCTGACTGGAGATCAAATGCTATTAGAAACACCCCTATGGCGGCAAACACCGCCTGCCGCTTTTCCTGTTTGCCTTGGATTTATGTCCCTTGCGCTGGGATGGACCAATGCGTCCCATGTGATACCTGACATTTCCGAAGATATAGGCCATTTGCTATTGGCGGCTTCGACCGGGTATTTCATCTGGTTTCTGGCGTTCTATTTACGAAAGGTGCTGTCGCGCCCAACAGTTGTGCTGGAAGATATGCGATCCGCACCTGCGCGCGCAGGGATTGCAGCGATGGCGATGGCAATGATGCTTCTGGCTGCTGCCCTGTTGCCATTTGGGATCTCGGTTCCTCTGGTCTGGTGGACCGGCGTAATATTGCAGATCATTGCAAGTGTGGTTGTTCTGCATGCGATCTGGGTTGAACCGCCGGAAAAGCGCCATTTCTCGACCTTTCAGTATCTGACCTTTGTCGGGCCTGTTGTCGGGCCGATTGCAGGTGTGCCGCTGGGGTATGTCTGGGAAAGCAAGCTGCTGATTGATGCGGCTCTTGTGGCCTATGTGATTGTTACCGCAGGAATCATTTTCACAATGCGTCGCGACCCCATTCCGGTAACGCTACGCCCTTCTGTGATGATCTTTCTTGCGCCTTTGTGCCTGTTTGCACTGGGCTATGGCACGTTGGGTTATAATCTGGCATTTAGCGTGTTTTACTGGGCCGGTAGCATCGTTGCCCTGGTTCTGTTGTTTCTGGCCCCTTGGATGATGCGCGGCGGGTATACACCTGTCTGGGCGGCCTTTACGTTTCCGATTGCGGCATTTCTGAATGTTCAGGTTATGGCCGTGGCCAAAGGGCACGGTATTCTGGCTGAAATCGGGGTGTATGCTGGCCTGGCTATTGGTACCCCTGTGGTCTTGTATCTGGTCTATCGCACCGTAATGGAGTGGGTCACAGGTGATCTGTCCCGGAAATCCGGTGCCGCCACGGCCTGACAGATTTGCAACACATGGCGTGAATTATATAGCTGGAGCCTGCCCTTTTGGACAGGTTTGAGCGTTAAAATTTTACCGATCATTAAATATTCATATTTCTTCCGCAATCGTGACAGTTTTGAGCTGTTGTAGGAAAAATATAAGATGGAAATGTGTAGTAAATCGGTAAGGAAATGCAATTATGAAACGGTTCTTTATAGGCGACAGACTGGTATCAAAACTATCAACTGTTGTGGTTGCTGCCTTGTTCTTCGGGACATTGCAGGCTTCGGCGCAAGATGTCGGTATTACAGCAGATACGATGGAAGTCGAATATACATTTAACGGTCAAACATATTCGATCAGCCGGAACCAGGACCATAACAATCGCACTTTGGATCGGTTTGCATTAACGTCGCGCCCTTGCCCAAAACATTGTATACAACCAATGTCACTGCATAAAGATGTTGAAACCGTCGGTGAACTGGAATTGCTGGCATTTTTGCAGGATTATGTAACCACTGGCAAAGGTTTTTTGATCGATTCCCGCGGTTCTGCCGATTATGAAAAAGGCACAATCCCAGGCGCTGTTAATCTGGCATCGGATGTTTTTATACCGGGACCAAACAATGTGTTTTTTGATTCAGTCATGAATATGTTGGGTGGCTCGAAATCGGATAAAGGTGAATGGGAATTTAAGGATCCCAAAGATCTTCTGTTATTCTGCAATGGGAAATATTGTTCCCGTTCCCCAAGAGCCATAAAAAACCTTATGGCAATCAATTATCCGCCGGAAAAATTACACTGGTACCGCGACGGATTGCAAGCTTGGGCCGGGTTGGGGCTAACGATTGAGATCCCCAAATAGAAATTGTAACTGATGTGTAAATTCCATGCAGAACTTTAGTCTGCTTGGGTTTTACACATAAGGACACCTAAATCGGCAAAGGTTGGGCAATTAAAGTAAAAATTGCAATGCCCTCAAAAGTCCACATTTTTTCCGCAATCACGGCCGTATTGTTGCGGTATGGGGACGTGCGAAATATCGCGATATGTGAATGGGTAAAGGAAGCACAAGAATGAAACCTTTTATGGCGGGCCGCAGTATGGCAACGAAATTTTCGGCACTTGTCATTGCGACTTTGTTTTGCGGAGCTATGCAAGCTACGGCTCAGGATGTGCGCATCACAAAAGACTTAATGCAGATTGAATATACATTTAACGGCAAAACATATGTGATCAGCCGCAATCAGGATCCGAATGCACGTATCCCTGATGACTATGCCAAAACATCCCGTAGTTGCCCCAAGTTTTGTGTGCAGCCCATGAAAGTACATGAAGGTGTGAATACTGTCGGTGAGCTGGAACTTCTGTCTTTCCTTCAGGATTACGTCAGTACTGGCAAAGGTTTTTTGATCGATGGGCGCACAAGCGATTGGTATGCCAAGGGCACAATTCCCGGTGCGGTAAATGTGCCTTATAATGTGTTTGTGCCCGGGCCGGACAATGTTTTTTTCGATTCAGTAATGGCTATGCTTGGCGGAACCAAATCGGAATTTGATGAGTGGACCTTCAAAGACCCCAAAGATTTGATGTTGTTCTGTAATGGCCCTTGGTGTGGTCAATCACCGACTGCCATACGCAATCTACTTGCCATCAACTATCCGGCGGAAAAACTGCATTATTACCGTGGGGGAATGCAAAACTGGTATGGCATGGGGTTTTCAGTCGAAGTCCCTGAATAACAATCTGACCGGGCAGTGCCATTCATATTGAACGGTTTGCTGCCCGGTTGGTGCCGGATTAGAATGTCAGCAGATAGTTTCCCGTGGGTTGTCTGAGCAACATTTCTTCGAGATCGGCCCATTGGCCATTTTCCTGCATTTGGGCAAGATGTGCCTGATGCAGAGGCTTTGAGTCCCACGCTTCGAGCAGGGTGAATTTGTTAGCAGCATTATCGTGTCTGAAAACTATGACGCTCTGACAGCCCTTTATCTTTGGCAACTCGGTTTGAACCGAACCAAGAGTATCTTCAAAATTTGGAATGCTGTTTGGTTTTACCTCAAAGGTAATTAGGAAGTAACATTTATCGGGCATTGGTATATCCTTTTTGTTGTACTGCTTTCATATTTGACCGCATATATCTCTTATTGCTTTCATTTATTGGTGCGAAAAGCGGGAAAGATAAAATATGCCTTTTGAATACGGAAAGATGAATTGGGATGATATCCGCCTGTTTCTGGCAGTTGCCAAAGCCGGCGGCCTGTCTGCGGCGGTGCCGGAAACAGGGCTTAGCGCACCAACCCTGAACCGGCGAATATCCGAATTTGAAAAAACACTGGGCGTGCAACTGTTTGTGCGCAAAGCCAAGGGATACACATTGACCGGCGTGGGTCAGGATCTTTTGGAACAGGTCGAGCCAATGGCCGATCACGCACGTAAAATCGGGTTGTGGCGCGAGGGGCTTGATCCGCGCCCGCGAGTGCGCATTGCTTGCGGTTATTGGACCGGTGTCTATATCGCCAGCAATCTGGCTACATTGCAGGATAGTATGGATGGCGATGTGCGCATTGATATTCTATCGGGTGCCGGTTTTTTGAACCTGTCGCGCCGCGAGGCAGATTTGGCCGTGCGCAATGTTCTGCCAACGCAACAAGGGTTGGCACGGCGTCGAATTGGACGCGTTGATTTCGCGCTCTATGCAGCCCCCGCATATCTGCAATCGCATCCGGACGCTCAAACATCCCGCCGCGTCAAAACCTGCGACTGGGTGGTGCCAACTCCGGCGACAGTGACCGGTGCCTCCGCGCGCTGGCTATCGCAGCATCTGGAACGACCCGCGTCAGTAACCTGTGATACGCCACACGCTTTGCTCGAGACGGCTTGCGCGGGCGCTGGCCTGTGTGTGTTGCCCTGCTTCGTTGGGGAAGGGGATGCGCGATTGCAACGGTGCTCGGAGGCCATCGAAGGGTTGGGCCATACCCAATGGCTGGTCAGCCATGATATCAGCCGCAAAGAACGCCTGGTCAGACGTGTGGCAGGGGCATTATATGACCTGTTTGCACGGAATTCGGCGCTGTTCTCGGCACCAGATACGGTGTGATTTTTCGCCTATTCCACAATCAGGGCTTCCCACCGCGCGAAATCCATGCGATAGGGACGCGTCAAATGATGCTTTAGCAAGGAGGCTCCCCATGGAGATTCGCGAAGCCCTTTCGTTTGACGATGTTTTGCTGGTTCCGGCCGCGTCAAACGTGCTGCCGTCTACCGCCGACACTTCCACACAAGTGACCAAAACCATCCGTCTGAATATTCCGTTGCTAAGTTCGGCAATGGACACCGTGACCGAGGCCAAGATGGCCATCGCCATGGCGCAGGTGGGCGGTATGGGCGTGATCCACCGCAATCTGGATATCGAGGAACAGGCCGCGCAGGTGCGCCGTGTGAAACGGTTTGAAAGCGGCGTGGTTTACAACCCGATCACCCTGACCCCCGATCAGACGCTGGCCGATGCCAAGGTCTTGCAGGACCGTTACCGCGTCACCGGTTTTCCGGTGGTTGACGAAACCGGCCGCGTGGTCGGCATCGTCACCAACCGCGACATGCGTTTTGCCACCGACGATAAAACTCCGATTTCCGCGATGATGAGTTCGGACAATCTGGCGCTGCTGCACGAACCCGCCGACCTGCACGAGGCCCGCAGCCTGATGCAGGCGCGCCGGATCGAAAAGCTGTTGATCACCGACGGGCAGGGCAAGCTGACCGGACTGATGACGCTGAAGGATCTGGAACAGGCGGTGTTGAACCCACAGGCCTGCAAGGATGATCTGGGACGCCTGCGTGTGGCTGCCGCCAGCACCGTGGGCGAGGCCGGTTTCGAGCGCACCAAGGCACTGGTTGCGGCTGGCGTCGATATGGTGGTGATCGACACGGCGCACGGTCACTCCGAAGGGGTGGCTGTGGCGGTGGAACGGGCCAAAACCCTGTCCAATGACGTGCAGATCGTGGCGGGCAATGTAGCCACGGCAGAGGCGACCAAATCGCTGGTTGCGGCGGGCGCGGATGCGGTCAAGGTGGGCATCGGCCCAGGCTCGATCTGCACCACGCGGATCGTGGCCGGTGTGGGTGTTCCGCAACTGACAGCGATCATCGACAGCGCCCGCGGGGCCGCTGAATCCGGCACGCCGATCATTGCCGATGGCGGCATCAAGTTTTCCGGCGATTTTGCCAAGGCGATTGCCGCCGGTGCCAATTGTGCGATGGTGGGCAGCATGGTGGCCGGCACGGATGAGTCCCCCGGAGAAGTTATTCTATATCAAGGCCGTAGCTTCAAAAGCTACCGTGGTATGGGCAGCCTTGGCGCGATGGCGCGTGGCTCGGCAGATCGGTATTTCCAGAAGGACGCGGCGACCGACAAACTGGTGCCCGAAGGGATCGAGGGGCAGGTGCCCTACAAAGGGTCTGCCAGTGCGGTGATCCACCAGTTGGTCGGCGGTTTACGGGCGGCCATGGGCTATACCGGTTGCGCCACGGTGGACGATATGCGCACCAAGGCCGAGTTCGTCAAGATCACCGGCGCGGGGCTGAAGGAAAGCCATGTGCATGACGTTCAGATCACGCGGGAAAGCCCGAATTACCGGATGTCGTAGGGCGGGGTTCACCCCGCTGTTCGATTTTGAACGCAGCAATTTGTTGAAACCAGCGGTGGGGTAGAACCCCACCCTACATGTGGAACCACCCCATGACCCCAGCCGCCCGCCTTTCAGCTGCCATCGAAATTCTGGACCATATTCTGGACGGGGACGCCGCCGAAAGGGCGCTGACCAACTGGGCGCGCGGTTCACGCTATGCCGGATCCAAGGACCGTGCGGCGGTGCGGGATCATGTGTTTTCGGCATTGCGTTGCAAGCGCTCGTTCGCGGCCCTTGGTGGGGCGAAGACGGGACGTGGCATTGTGCTGGGCCTGCTGCGCGCCCAAGGGATAGAGCCGGATGAAATGTTCACCGGTGTTGGCCACGCGCCCACGCCTTTGACAGACATTGAACGGACGCAAGGGGATACACCCGAGGGCAACGCCGCGCTGGATATCCCCGACTGGAACGCCCCGCAACTGGCTGCCTATCTGGGTGATGATTTTACCCCCGTCTGCCATGCGCTGCAAAAACGTGCGCCCGTATTTCTGCGGATCAACACCCTGAAAACAAACCTGAAACAGGCTGCCGTTGATCTGGCCGAGGAAAACATCCAGACCAACCCGCACCCCTTGTCCCCGACCGCCCTTGAGGTCACCGAGAACCCCCGCCGCGTGCATCTGAGTGCGCCCTATAATGACGGCCGGGTGGAGCTTCAGGATGCTGCCTCGCAGGCGGTGGTAGATCTGTTGCCGCTGCGCCCCGACATGCGAGTTCTGGATTATTGCGCCGGTGGCGGTGGCAAGGTGTTGGCGATGGCCGCGCGTGCCCCTGCCAGCTATTTCGCCCATGATGCCAATCCGCAACGTATGAAAGACCTGCCTGATCGGGCGCAACGTGCCGGAGCATCGGTGACCCTATTGGAGCCGGAAGACGTGGCCGGTAGCGGCCCCTATGATCTGGTGCTGTGTGACGTGCCTTGTTCCGGTAGCGGTGCATGGCGGCGCTCGCCTGCGGGAAAATGGGAGTTCACGCCGGAAAAACTGGAGCAATTGCGCGAAATTCAGGCTGAAATCCTGACCAAAGCCGCCGGTTTGGTCGCCCCAAACGGGGTGCTGGCCTATACCACTTGTTCACTTCTGGATGCGGAAAATAGCAAACAGATTGAAGCGTTTACAGCCGATAGCGACTGGACATGCACCAGTCAGAACCGCTTTACCCCGCTGGATGGTGGCGACGGATTTTTCTGTGCTCTCTTGACGCGATAGGAAAACCGGCCATAATCAACCGGAAGTGGCGCATCTTCGCTTTTCTGATTCAAGCTTAACACATGCTTAAGACCTTGTGTTGGAGATTGAGAGTCCACGAATCAATCAGCGAGGGCTTTCGGTGGCTCACACGGCGCAAACGCCTGATATTCAAATCCGCAAGGCGGGCTTTACTACAGGCAGGATGTTTTACCTTGGCCTGATGGCGGCGGCGTTGATCATTGCAGCTGTCTTTGTGCCCGATCCGGTGGCAGGCCTGATATTGATGGCCGGTGGTCTGACACTCGGGTTTGTCGGTCTGGCCGTGATGGTGCGGGCATATTGGAAGGCCCGCGTGCAAAAAGCTGACATTGACACGCTGGCTGGCATTGTCGGCAATGATGCCTCGCCCTGTTTTATCACCGATCTTGATGATGAAATCATATATTTCAACTGTGCGGCAACAGACCGGTTTTCGACTGTGACCGGCAGGCCCTTGTCCTATGTGTTGCGCTATATGGTGGCCAATCCGTCCGCGATGCTTTTTCGCCTTCAAAACAAGGCTCAGGCGCTTGGTGCCGCACAGGAAGATATTGTAACGCGGGATGGAATGCTTGGGCTGATGGTGCACCAGATATCCGGTGATCGTTACCTTTGGCGGCTGGATACTGAACAAACGGGGCAGGGGCGCGGCAATATCGGTCTGCCGATGCTGACGGTATCCAAATCGGGAACGGTTCTGTTTATGAACGATATCCTGTGCCGCTTGTTGGGGGGGCGGGTCGAGACGTTGGAAGCTGTGTTTAACGACCTGCCTTTGGTCAGCGGTCAGGAGCATGAAGTTGCCGGTAAGGATGGGATCATCCGGGCGTTGGTGGCGGAAATGGAAGTGGCCTCGGACAGGCGAGAGATTTACCTGCTGCCAAGCGTATCCGAAGGGAAAAACTGCAACGGCTGGCAGTTTTTTGACGAGATTCCGGTACCTATGTTGAAGATTTCGGATGATGCCAAGGTGATACAGGCAAATCGATTGGCGCGCAGGTTGTTGAATGACCCGATGTCAGAAGCCACTGATCTGGGGGATTTGGTCGAAGGGTTGGGGCGTTCAATTTCTGACTGGATTGCGGATGCCATTGCAGGCCGTGGATTGAAGCGCTCCGAGGTGCTTCAGGCGCGCAAGCCGGACAACGAAGTTTATTTGCAAGTCAGTCTGAGCCGGATTGAGGAAAACGGCAAGCCAGTGCTGATTGCGGTGTTGAATGACGCGACCGAGCTAAAAACGCTGGAAGCGCAATTCGTTCAAAGCCAGAAAATGCAGGCCATTGGCCAGTTGGCCGGTGGTGTGGCGCATGATTTCAATAATCTGCTAACAGCAATTTCGGGGCACTGCGATTTACTGTTATTGCGTCATGATCAGGGTGACCCAGACTATGGCGATCTGGTGCAGATCAATCAGAATGCCAACCGTGCGGCCAGTCTGGTTGGCCAGCTGTTGGCCTTTTCACGCAAGCAAAACCTGCAACCCGAAGTTCTGGATCTGCGGGATACTTTGTCGGACCTGACCCATTTGTTGAACCGGCTTGTCGGTGAAAAGGTAACGCTGTCATTGTCTCATGATCCGGGGTTGCGCCCGATTCGCGCCGATAAACGCCAATTGGAACAGGTGCTGATGAACCTGGTGGTGAATGCACGCGATGCGATGCCGGAGGGGGGAGAGATCCGAATTGTAACCGAAGGCAAAGTATTGGCACAGGATATGGAAAGGGATCGTGCCCGCGTTATTGCCGGTGATTATGTTGTCGTAAAAGTCAGCGATGTCGGGGTCGGGATCCCGCCGGATAAAATCCACAAAATTTTTGAGCCGTTCTACACCACCAAACGGGTTGGCGAGGGAACGGGCCTTGGTCTGTCGACGGTTTACGGGATTGTGAAACAATCCGGCGGGTTTGTGTTTGTTGACAGCGTTCCGGGGCAGGGCACCTGTTTTTCGCTATATTTTCCCGCTCACCATAAAGATGAATTGGCCAAGCCAATGCCTGCTGATCAAAGCGAGAATGCAAAAAATAAGATGGGTGAGGGAATAATACTTCTTGTCGAGGACGAGGCTCCTGTGCGGGCATTCGCATCGCGAGCGTTGCGTTTGCGGGGATATACTGTTCTGGAGGCTGAAAATGCCGAGGACGCCCTTGGAACACTTGAGGATGAAAACTTACAGATTGATGTCTTTGTAACCGATGTGATCATGCCCGGAATGGACGGACCCAGCTGGGTTCGTAAAGCGCTTGAGCGGCGCCCGGATGTAAAGGTGGTATTTGTTTCGGGTTATGCGGAAGAGGATGTGGTCGATCACCAGTCAAAAATTCCGAATTCGATCTTTCTGCCCAAACCGTTTTCTTTGGCAGACCTGACCGCGACGGTTCAAAAACAGTTCTGTTAGGGCTTGTGCTGTATCCGGTGATGGCTTCATATAAATTCCATGCGTTACCTAAAAATCATTAATAACAGTATGTTGTGGAGAGTATTTGCTGTTGAAAATCCACTTGCCGTCTGCTGGTAATTGATTGTTAACCAATTTGTATAAAGCTGGATATGTAAAAATGGGATTGCAATGTTCTTCTTTTACCCCCATAAGAAACGAGAACATGACAGGAACATTTACGGATTGCCGCGCTTGCGTGGTTATGAAATAAGGGACGGGAATAATGGCAACGGCAGATTTATTGAAAATGACAGACAAGCGCGAAGCAGACAAACAAAAGGCGCTGGATTCAGCGCTGGCCCAGATTGAACGCCAGTTCGGCAAAGGCTCGATCATGAAACTGGGTCAGGAGGGTGCGGTTCAGGAAATCGAGGCCACCTCGACCGGTTCACTTGGTCTGGACATTGCGCTGGGGATTGGCGGTATCCCGAAAGGGCGGGTTGTTGAAATCTACGGGCCGGAATCTTCGGGTAAAACCACGCTAACCCTGCATTGCATTGCCGAAGCCCAGAAAAAGGGCGGTGTGTGTGCCTTTGTTGATGCGGAACATGCGCTGGATCCGCTTTATGCGAAAAATCTGGGTGTGGATACAGACAATCTGTTGATCTCGCAGCCGGATACCGGCGAACAGGCTCTGGAAATCACCGACACTCTGGTGCGTTCAGGGGCTGTGAATATGGTGGTGGTCGATTCGGTTGCCGCGCTGACGCCGAAATCGGAACTGGAAGGTGACATGGGCGACGCCAGTGTTGGCGTCCATGCCCGCCTGATGAGCCAGGCAATGCGCAAACTGACCAGCTCGATCTCGCGATCCGGTTGCACGGTGATTTTCATCAACCAGATCCGCATGAAAATCGGCGTGATGTTCGGCAGCCCCGAAACCACAACGGGCGGCAATGCGCTGAAATTCTACTCGTCGGTGCGTCTGGATATCCGCCGGATCGGCGCGCTGAAAGACCGTGACGAAATTGTTGGCAACGCTACCCGCGTAAAAGTGGTCAAGAACAAGGTGGCACCACCGTTCAAACAGGTGGAATTCGACATCATGTATGGTGAAGGCATTTCCAAGATGGGCGAATTGCTGGACCTTGGCGTGAAGGCGGGCATCGTCGATAAGTCCGGATCGTGGTTTTCCTACGGGGATGAACGCATCGGGCAGGGGCGTGAAAATGCCAAAACCTATCTGAAGGAACACAACCGTATCGCCTATGAGATCGAGGATAAAATCCGCGCGGCCCACGGGCTTGATTTCGAGATGCCGGAAATTTCCGAAGACGGGGACGTTCTGGAAGCGTGATTTTACGCAAGATTTAAGGACGGGGCCGCAGGCAAATTGCCTTTGCGGCCCTTTCTTACTGTGGACAGGCGTGGCGGGGGGCGATAAACGGGTTTGACCCGACCTTCAGCCCAAAAAGAGCCTGATATGCGAAGCCTGAATGATATCCGAAGCACATTTCTGAACTACTATGGAAAGCAGGGGCACGAGATCGTGCCAAGCTCGCCCCTGGTTCCGCGCAATGACCCGACGTTGATGTTTGCCAATTCGGGCATGGTGCAGTTCAAAAACCTGTTCACCGGCGTTGAAACCCGCGACTATAAACGCGCGGCCTCGGCGCAGAAATGCGTGCGGGCGGGCGGCAAGCACAATGATCTGGACAATGTTGGCTATACCGCGCGCCATCACACGTTTTTCGAAATGCTGGGAAATTTTTCCTTTGGCGATTATTTCAAGGACGAGGCAATCGCATTTGCCTGGGAGCTGATCACCAAAGAGCTGGAAATTCCGGCTGAAAAACTGCTGGTGACGGTCTATCACACCGATGACGAGGCGGCGGCGATCTGGAAGAAGGTTGCAGGTATTTCGGATGACAAGATTATCCGGATTCCGACCAGCGACAATTTCTGGTCGATGGGGGCAACGGGGCCATGCGGTCCGTGTTCCGAGATCTTCTATGATCATGGTGATCACATCTGGGGTGGCCCACCGGGCACGCCCGAGGAAGATGGCGACCGGTTCGTGGAAATCTGGAATCTGGTGTTCATGCAGTATGAACAGCACGAGGATGGCAGCCGCACCGATCTGCCGAACCAGTCGATTGATACCGGCATGGGGATCGAACGGGTGGCGGCACTGTTGCAGGGCACGAATGACAACTATGCAACCGACCTGATGCGCAGCCTGATCGAGGCCAGCGCGCATGCAACCTCGACCGATCCGGACGGACCGGGCAAAACTCACCATCGGGTAATTGCCGACCATCTACGTTCAACATCCTTCCTGCTGGCGGACGGTGTGATGCCCAGCAATGACGGGCGCGGTTATGTGCTGCGCCGGATCATGCGCCGCGCGATGCGCCATGCGCATTTGCTGGGGGCCAAGGATCCGCTTATGTATCGGTTGGTGCCCGAACTGGTGAAACAGATGGGCGCGGCCTATCCGGAACTGGGGCAGGCGCAGGCGTTGATTGAAGAAACCCTGCATCAGGAAGAAACCCGTTTCAAACAGACGCTTGACCGTGGTCTAAAGCTGTTGGATGACGAATTGGCGGCCCTGCCCGAAGGGGCGGATTTGCCCGGCGAGGCGGCGTTCAAGCTGTATGACACCTACGGGTTCCCGCTGGATCTGACGCAGGATGCCTTGCGCGAAAAGGGTCGTGCAGTGGATACCGACGGGTTTGACGCAGCAATGCAGGCGCAAAAGGAAAAGGCGCGGGCGGCCTGGGCCGGCACCGGCGAGGCGGCGGATGCCGCAATCTGGTTCGATCTGGCGCAAGAACATGGTGCGACCGAGTTTCTGGGCTATGACACCGAAGTTGCCGAGGGGCAGATTTTGGCGCTGGTGCAGGACGGCAAGCCGGTGCAATCGGCCAAGGCGGGGGAAAAGGTGCAGATCGTGCTGAACCAGACCCCGTTCTATGCGGAAAGCGGCGGGCAGGTTGGTGACAGCGGTGTGCTGAAGGTTGACGGTGGCGTTGCACAGATCAGCGACACCAAGAAAACCGCAGATGTGTTCATCCATATTGCCGAGGTGACCAAGGGCGAATTGCGCGTCGGGCAGGGGGCTGAACTGGAGGTCGATCATGCGCGGCGCGGGGCCATTCGGGCCAACCACTCGGCCACGCATCTGTTGCACGAAGCTTTGCGGCAGGCGCTTGGCGATCATGTGGCGCAGCGCGGGTCATTGAATGCGGCCGACCGGTTGCGGTTCGATTTCTCGCATGGCAAGGCGCTGACGGATGAACAGTTGCAATCGGTCGAGGCCGAGGTGAACGATTATATCCGCCAGAATACAGCGGTGGAAACCCGGATCATGACGCCGGATGATGCACGCGAACTGGGTGCGCAGGCGCTGTTTGGTGAAAAATACGGCGACGAGGTGCGGGTGGTGTCGATGGGCGCACAAGAGGGCAGCGGCAAGGGTGCCGATGGCGACACCTATTCGCTGGAATTGTGCGGCGGCACCCATGTGAAACAAACCGGCGATATCGGGCTGTTTGCGCTGTTGGGCGATAGCGCGTCCTCGGCCGGTGTGCGCCGGATCGAGGCGCTAACGGGGGCTGCGGCGCTGGACTATCTGGCCGGAAAAGAGAAGGCCTTGGCCGAGGTTGCAGGTTTGCTCAAGGCGCAAGCGTCCGAAGTTGGCACGCGAGTCAAGGCGTTGCTGGACGAGCGCAAGGCGTTGCAAAACGAAGTGGCGCAGTTGCGGCGCGAGTTGGCGATGGCCGGTGGTGCGGGGCAGGGCGGCGCGCAGGACGTTAAGGAAATCAACGGCATCAAGTTTGTGGCGCAGGTGTTGAGCGGTGTCAGCGGCAAGGATTTGCGCGCGCTGATTGACGAGCATAAGGCCAAGATCGGCTCGGGTGCGGTGCTGTTGATCGCCGATACCGGCGGCAAGGCCGCTGTGGCGGCGGGGGTTAGCGATGATCTGACCGATCGCATTTCGGCGGTGGATATCGTCAAGGCCGCTGTGGCGGAACTGGGCGGGATCGGCGGCGGTGGCCGCCCCGATATGGCACAGGGTGGCGGCAAGGATGTCGAGAATGCAAAGGCTGCGATCAAAGCGGCAGAAGAAATATTGAAAGGGTAGAGAATGGTTGCTTATGCGATGGTGCACATCGATGTGAATGACGCCGAGAAATATGCGAAATACGCGGAATTGGCAGGGCCGGCCGTGGCGAAATACGGCGGCGAGTTTTTAGCCCGTGGCGGCGAGTGTTTCCACATGGAAGGCAAGGGGCGGTCGCGCAATGTGATTATCCGTTTCAAGGATATGGAAACGGCGAAATCATTCTATCATTCGCCGGAATATCAAGAGGCGCTTTCATATGGCCTGCCCGCAGCGGATCGGGAGTATACCTTTGTTGAAGGTGTGTAACGTCGGCTGAAAACACTGAACGGGACCTTTGTGGCCCCGTTTTTGTTGTTGCTACACTGATTCACAGTTGTTGGGCATCAAAAACCAAAGGAATAAAACGCGGATTCCCGTCGGAATAGGCGAGAACATTCCCTAACGTAAACCAAATCAAGAAAAACCGGAAATATAGCGTGAATTTTTCGTGTATCCGCAAGGATTCCCGAATTCACGCTCGGTCGGTTTCGTGGCTTGTGCTATCTATATTGCACTGAATAGTCGGATCGGTATTTGATCCAAAATTTATTGAACGGTTAAGATAAGCGCAAGTTATTTAAGTATTATTTTATAATTAGAGATACGTTAAAGGTCAAAGTTATTACCTCCCTGTCGGCGGCGCCAGGTACCGATTTTTTGTTTCACAGCGGGAATCGGTACTGGTGTCTCCTTCATTGGTAATGTTGAATTCGTGTTACGCAAATTGCCGGATAACAGGGGCACTGCCCGTGTTGCACAGGTTATAATGCCAGCAGTTTTTCGAGCGTATCTACCGGCCGTTTCAGGCTTCCGTCATCTGGTGACCAGCGCCCTGCATCGCTTCCGGCTTGATGCCAATAGGTGTCAGGGTCGGAAATCAACATGCCGATGATGGTGTCACACAGAATATAACTGCCCAGCGACCCAATCAAACAACGCCCGTCCTGTTGTTCCATTTCGTTAACAAGAAACACCCAGATCGGCATCTTTGCAGTATTCATGTGTAACTGTGGCTGGTTCAACACGATGCCTGTGCGTTTGAATATATCTTGTATTGCGTCCTGTGCAGATGGAAAACTGTGCATGTTCAAGTCGTAAATCAGGGACATCGGCGACGGTTGATTTTTCTGTGCGCCACGGCACAAATACAACGCAAGCGGGACCGTCAGGAAAATGAATTCCTTGGGATAGGTATGCTCGCGGCTGTTTTCAAACGCGTTTTGCCGTCTGAATTCGGAATATAGCGGTGCTTTGGAGTTCAGAATTTCGGTTTGCAGATTTTCGTCGATCATAGCAGGCAAGACCAAATTCATCAGCATCCATTGGTAATGGTAATGGGCTTCGGTTGTGGCGCGGTCGATGGCGGATTGGCGGGTTTGACCTGCGGATTGAAACATCACAACCAGTGTATCAAATAATTTCTGAAAGGCTTGTTCGACCTTGCTTGTTTCATGCCCGTTCGCCTTTTGGATATCGTCATCAATCCGGGCAATCCAGTCGGGTGCAAAGATATGATCACCATCCTTCGGGGGGCTTGTGTGGATCGTTGTTGTGAAATTCAGAAAGAACAATTGCCCCAGAACCAACTCGTAATCGGCTCTGACCTTTTGTGCGGGAACGGCGGCAAGCAGATTGCGGACAGTTTGCTTTTCCAGTTGCCTTGTGTCGGCTTCCGAGACGCTTAAATGTTTGATATTTCGAAATAAAGACGCTGTTTTCAATTTATTTGCACTACATAATAGGGAGAGCATGATCATTTATTATCACTTTGCTATCTATGGATTAAATGATGAGAGTGGTTGTTTTCGGTTCCAAGATACCGACAGTTTCACCGGTCAGCGCCAACTGCCCGCCTATTTATCGTGAATAAACCGTGAATAATGACGTGATCTCAAAAAACGCCGTTAACTTTTTCCAAAAGCTGTCATTTCATTTCAGGATTACGCTACGGCAATTATTTTTAGATTATCATTATCGCTTGTTTTTGGAGGCGCAAAAAAAATGAAACGCATCGGTCTGGGCAAGACAGTTGATACATGTACATCAAAGGCCCTTTCGCATGTTTCCGATGCAGCAGGGGACGTTCCCAATGGGGCGCAAAACCCGGGAAAGTTTACAGGTTTGGGCCAATGTGTTAACAATAAGTTAACAAATTACCCCAATACCAAAACGCCGAACAAAAATGAAAAACCCATATCAGACATGGATGAAACAACTGTCGACTCCACTTATAAACTGAATATATGCGGCAGCTTTCGGGTGGTCTCGCCAGATGATGAACGACTGGAGGTCGTCAGCAAAAAAGCGCGGGCAATTTTGGCGATATTGGCGCTTTCCCCCAATTTGGAGCGGCAACGTGGCTGGTTGATGGACCGGTTGTGGGGCAGCCGTGAAAAATGTCAGGCCCAGGCAAGCCTGCGGCATGAACTTTCAACTTTGCGTAAAATATTCGGGCCGCAGGAATCCAGTCCGATCGAGATCAGGCGTGATTGTGTGCGGTTGTTAAAGGACCGGATCCATATCGATGCCTTGGAAGGGGACGCAGACGGCGAATTGCTGGAAGGGATCGATATTGTTGGCGAGGACGGTTTCGAGGACTGGTTGCGCACGGCCCGTTCCGCGACCATGCAGCCGGGGCACCGTAATCCGCTGCTGCACAGATTATCCGGCGCCATTGCCCCGTGTCACACGATCAAGATCGGTTTGCAAAATGTCATGACGGCCCCCGAAGACATGCGCGCCTCGACGACTGGAAATATCCTGCTTGGAAAAATCACGCATTTTTTTATGGAATTTGGCGGTTTCGAAGTGGTCGATTTACGTGGCCCCGATCAGAATATCGCGCCCTGCGTTATACCGGATGTGTATTTGCAGCTGTTTGCCCAAAGTAATGATTTGCGGGTGGAAATATCTCTCAACCTGCTGCGGTCCTCGGACAAATCAATCATCTGGTCACAGGTCCGGCACATTCCTGTCACCGAGCAGGGCAATATTACCGACTGGAGTCTGGCGAACGAATTATCCGACCAGATATTCACCAAACTGGCCGCCCAGCCCGGGCAATTCTCGACCGAGCCATATCTGGCTGCGGCTTTGGCGGTTCAGGGAATAAACAGCATGTTTTCCCTGACTGCGCGGAATCTGGATTTGTCTGACAAAAGCTTTGCTCTGGCGTGTGATTTGAATGAAAGCTCCAGCATTCTGGCGTGGCGGGCCTATCTGGGCGCCCACTGGATGGAAGAACAGGACAGTTGCGAGCGCGCAGATATTCTGGCGCGCACACATGAATATGCCGAACGGGCATTGGCGCTGGACCCGTATAACGGTCTGACGCTTTCGCTATTGTCCTTTGTGTCAGCCTTTGTTTTTCGTGATTTCGAACAAGCAACCGAGCTGATTGACCGGGCGCATATGGTCCAGTCCGATCATGTCATGACCCACGATGCACAGGCGCTTTTGTTATTATACAAGGGCGATCTGGCGGCGGCGCGAAAATCGGCGATGAAGGCCGCCATGCTGGGGCGTTTCTTGCCGCATCGCTATGCGTTTGTCACCACCCTGTGCATGATCGACACCCTGAACGGGGATTACCGCTCGGGTATCCGCAATGGCAATCTGGCCCTGTCATTGCAGCCGAAAAATACCGGCAAATACTATCCGCCCACCCTGCGTTATCTTGGGGCCTGTTACGCGCAAATGGGGCAGATTGCGCGCGCGCGCGAAACCTTTGGGCAACTTGCGCGGGTCGAACCGCACCTGTCCTCGGCAATCATCGGCACGCAGGAATATCCTGTCCCGTCGGCGCAGGCGGCCAATGTGATCGGCAACAGCCTGCTGCTGTGCGATTTGTAAACGCTATTATTTAAGGAATATGATTATGCCAGATACTATTGTGTATCCAAAATTTTCCGAGTCGATCAGTGGCAATTTGCTGGTCTACAGAAACAGCAAACTGGTCCATGCGAACCCGGGGGGCGAGTCACAGCTGATCAGCGCGTTTGGAACCGGATCGGGCGAAGGGGCAGGGGCGGCGGCAACCGGTTCCGGTGCACTTAGCCGGTCCAGATCACGCAGCCGTAGCCGCTCAAGATCACGCAGCCGGTCGCGATCACGCAGCAATGTGGCGGCAGCAGGGGGCGGCGCACCGTTACAGAACTGGTACGAATTTCGCGAGCTGTTCTGGGCACAATTGCCAGAAGAGCTGAAAGCAAAACGGTTTGCTTGGGAAAACCTGCCATTGCCCGCACCGCCGGATCAGGATGAAACATTTACCAAAGAGATCAAGCATTTACATAAATACCAAAAACGTCTGATGAAAGACCCTTTGCGCCAGTCCGAAATAATGGATCAGGCAACAACCGAAGATATCAGCGATATTTTACGGCCAATGGGGATTGAAGAACTGGGCGGGTATGGTGCCACGGAAACCTTGATCCGGACAGTGATCGACGTCGCAGGCGTTGTCGGGTTTCACTACAAGGACAAATTCAGCCGCACCCGGCCAAACCAGATTGATCCCACATTGCGCCCCTTTGTCGGCAACCCGCCGCATAACGCCTATCCGTCAAACCATACATTCCAGATGTATTCTGTTGCCGAGGTTCTGTCGCGCATGGTGCCCGAAGTCGGGGCGATGCCGGAATTGTTCTTTGTCGCGCAACGGGTGGGGGAAAACCGCGAATATGCGGGCATCCATTATCCGTCGGACACTGATGCGGGCCGTTTGCTGGCCAAATGGTTCTGCCCCTACATGATTGAATTATGCCGTGAACAGGTGTTCGCCGCGATGCAGGAGTGGATATAATGCCGGATAATGATCTGAACCGCGATAGCGAATACGCCCATTACCTGTGGCATCTGCATGATGCGGGCGTCATCACCCTTGAACTGGCCGAAGACGAGGACCTGCCACATTACGAGGTTACCGGCAGTGTTTGGGATGATCTGTATGACGATGCAGTGGAGCCGTCACTAGTGGCGATGATTGACAACGGCTGCTCATCGCAACACCCGTATTTGCCTGCGGCGGGGGATGCTGGCGGCATGATCGAGGGGATCGATTTTGCCACCCATGATTTCGGGGCGATCATTCGGCCTTTGGGTGCTGATGGCGACCTGACGCAATGCACCACGGACCGCGAAGGCCGCCTGAACCATTTTGATGCAGCCAATGCGGCAGACCCGCAGTTCTGGCAGCGTATCAACGATTTTGATCAGGACACCGACATCCCGGGGGTAAACGACATCATCGATGCCCTTGAAAACAACAAGGGGGTTGTCCGCTCGGTCACCACATATGCGGATGATCTGCCAACACATGGCACATTGCTGGCCGGTGTTGTGGGCGCGCGTGCGCCTGCCGTAATGCCCGAAGAATGTGCCGAGGCCATCACATATTTCGGCGCTGATCCCCGTTGCCGCCTGTTGCCGCTGAACACCAGCTTTCGACCCGAATTCATCGGGTTGATCCATGCGCTGCTATACGCAGTTGGCATGGGGGCCGATGCCATCTGTATCCCGCGCGCGATTTATATGCCGACGGCCAAAGGCAACAAGGTAGACCCGCATCGCCCCAAAGACAAACGCGCCTCGCGGATTGATACCGATCCGGTTGTGAAACAACAGGCTGCGGTTTTCCAAGCCCTGTTGCTGGAAATAGCATCACGCGTGCCCGTGATTATTGCCGCAGGTAACAACGGGTTCAGACATGAAATGGTTTATCCGGCGTCACTGGCCGGCCCCGATAATGCGCTGATCTCGGTTGGGGCAATCAACGGCAAGCGCAAGCCGAGTTCCTATACCAACACAAGGAATGTGACGGTTTACGCCCCCAGTGACGATGCGCCGGTCTGGACCCGTCGGGAACTGCGCCTTGATCCAAAGGGGCGCACGATGCACAACCATGTTGTCACGCAGGCCGAGTCCGAACCAGAGGATGCGGGGGATTATTCCACATGGGGTGTCCTGTCGACGGATGTGCCCGGTGCATTCGGGGCCGAAGATGGCGGCGTTTCCACGATCGAGGAAACGGGTTACGACTCCTCGATCATGCAGCGTTCGCAGTTTGCTTCGTTCGGGGGCACCTCGGCGGCCAGCGGTATTGTGGCCGGTGTCGTATCCCTGATTCAGGCCAAGCGGCGCAAGGAAGGGCAGGATCCGATGACAGGTGCGGAAATGAAGCTGCATTTGCAAACCAACTGCCCCGATTTGGCCGTTGGGCCGGATGGCGCCACGGTCAAACGGGTTGATGCCGATGCCTGTCTGCAGGCGGTTTCCTAGGCTGGGTTGTCGAATAATCATGGTAGGCCCGGCAGGACTCGAACCTGCGACCAAAGCGTTATGAGCGCTCTGCTCTAACCAACTGAGCTACAGGCCCACTGTAGTCATGGGCGCATGGGTATTTGGGCGGGGCGCTTTGGTCAAGGGGTGTTTTGCCCGTTATGATGGACAGAAGGGGGCAGAGTTGTTACTGCGCTGCTAAACGGATTCTATTCCAAGGGGTGCTGCCAAATGACTTCGGGTAAAAACGGTCTGACCTATGCCGATGCCGGTGTGGATATTGATGCGGGCAACGCGCTGGTCGAGCGGATCAAACCCGCCGCCAAACGCACCAAACGCCCCGGGGTGATGTCGGGGCTGGGCGGCTTTGGCGCATTGTTTGATCTGAAGGGGGCTGGCTATACCGACCCCGTTCTGGTGGCGGCGACCGACGGGGTTGGCACCAAGCTGCGCATCGCGATTGATACCGGCAATGTATCGACCATCGGCATTGATCTGGTGGCGATGTGCGTCAATGACCTGATTTGTCAGGGGGCCGAGCCGCTGTTCTTTCTGGACTATTTTGCCACCGGCAAGCTGGAGCTGGATCAGGCCACGCAGATCATTGAGGGCATCGCCAAGGGTTGCGAGCTGTCCGGTTGCGCGCTGATTGGCGGCGAAACGGCGGAAATGCCGGGGATGTACCACGATGGCGATTTCGATCTGGCCGGTTTTGCCGTGGGCGCGATGGAACGCGGCACGGCCCTGCCCGAAGGCGTGGCGGCGGGCGATGTGTTGCTGGGACTGGCCAGTGATGGCGTGCATTCCAACGGATATTCGCTGGTGCGCAAGGTGGTCGAGGTTTCCGGCCTTGGCTGGGACGCCGATTGCCCGTTTGGCGATGGCAACCTTGGCGCGGCTTTGCTGGCACCCACACGGCTTTATGTGAAATCGACGTTGGCGGCGATACGGGCAGGGGGCGTGCATGCGCTGGCCCATATCACCGGCGGCGGGTTGACGGAAAACCTGCCACGGGTGTTGCCCGAAGGGGTGGGGGCGCAGGTGGACCTGTCAGCATGGGAATTGCCGCCGGTGTTCAAATGGCTGACCAAAACGGCCGGCATGGAACAGGCCGAACTGCTGAAAACCTTCAACGCGGGTATCGGCATGGTGCTGGCGGTGTCGGCAGATCGCGCCGACGCCATCACCGACCTTTTGCAAGGCGAGGGTAAAACGGTGTTCCGCATCGGTCAGGTGGCTGACGGGTCGGGCGTTTCCTATACAGGTGCGCTTTTGTGAACAAACGGGTTGCGATACTGATTTCGGGCGGTGGCTCGAACATGGTGGCTTTGGCGCAATCGATGACGGGTGACCACCCCGCGCGGCCGGTTCTGGTATTGGCCAATAATGCGGATGCCGGCGGCTTGCAAAAGGCCGCGGATATGGGGATTGCCACAGCGGTGGTCGATCACCGCCCCTTTGGCAAGGACCGCGCGGGGTTCGAGGCCGCGTTGACCCGCAGGCTGGAGCAGGCACAGCCCGACATCATTTGCCTTGCCGGTTTCATGCGGGTGCTGGGGGCCGGTTTCGTCACCCGCTGGCAGGGCCGGATATTGAACATCCACCCGTCATTATTACCCAAATACAAAGGCTTGCACACTCACGCCCGTGCGATCGAGGCTGGGGATGATCAGGCCGGTTGTTCCGTGCATCTGGTCACCGCCGAACTGGATGGCGGCCCCGTTTTGGGACAGGCACGGGTGCCGGTTTTGCCGGATGACACCCCCGAAACCCTGGCGGCCCGCGTGCTGCCGATGGAACACCGCCTGTATCCCGCGGTGTTGCGCCGGTTTGCGGCGGGGGACCAAACCGTGGTCAATTTGCCCTGAGGCTTTTCATTTCTGGCGAAATTGCGTAAGAAGCCGCCAACCTTTACCAAGTGAGCAGCAGACCTTCATGAAAACCCTGACCACCACGCAACAGCTGGCCGATTTCTGCGAAATGGCCGCCAAACACCCCTATGTGACGATCGACACCGAATTTTTGCGCGAACGCACATATTATTCCAAACTGTGTCTGATCCAGATGGCGGTCAAAGGCGATGACAAGGATTGCGCGGTTCTGGTCGATCCGCTGGCCGATGGGCTGTCGCTGGAACCGCTGTATGATCTGTTTCGCAACGAGGATGTGGTCAAGGTGTTCCATGCTGCACGCCAAGATCTGGAAATTTTCTTTATCGAGGGCGGGGTGTTTCCCAAGCCGCTGTTTGACACGCAGGTTGCCGCGATGGTGTGCGATTTCGGCGAGCAGGTGGGATATGAAACGCTGGTGCGCAAGATCGCCAAGGAACCTCTGGACAAGTCGTCCCGCTTTACCGACTGGTCGCGCCGCCCGCTGACGGATGCGCAGAAGACCTATGCGATTGGTGATGTGACACACCTGCGGGTGATTTACGAATTCCTGAAAGAAAAAATTGAAAAAACAAACAGAACCAAATGGGTAGAGGAGGAACTTAAAGTTCTTCTTAGCCCTGAAACCTATATAATCCAGCCGGAAAATGCATGGAAGCGGGTGAAAACCCGCAGTAATTCCGGCCGCTTCATGGCGATTGTCAAAGAGCTGGCAGCGTTTCGCGAAACCTACGCCCAAGGGCGCAATGTGCCGCGAAACCGTGTTTACAAAGACGAGGCGATGTTGGAGCTGGCCTCGACCAAGCCAAAGACCATGCAGGATCTGGGCCGCTCGCGTCTGTTGCAACGCGAGGCCCGCAAGGGCGAGATTGCCGAAGGGATTTTGGCGGCTGTGGCCAAGGGGCTGGAGGCTGATCCGGCGGATTTCCCCAAACCCGACAAATCGCGCGAAAAATTACAGGTTAATCCTGCGCTGGCCGATCTGTTGCGGGTGCTTTTGAAATCAAAGGCCGAAGAGGCTGGCGTGGCGCTGAAACTGATCGCTACATCTGCCGAACTGGACAAGATCGCAGCAGGCCAGCGCGACGGGAAATCCCTGTCCGGTTGGCGTAACGAGGTGTTTGGCAAAGACGCCTTGCGCCTGTGTGACGGTAAAATCGCCCTGACGGCGCAGGGCACAGCGGTTAAGGTGGTAGACCTTTAACGACGTGTTGAACGGGCATTTTTCGCCCCGACCACCCGGATCTGGTTCACACCTTGCAATTTGATGTTTGACGCAAAATGCGCCACCACCACTTCGCGGCTTTGCGGGGTAGAAACACGTTGAAAATCAATTGGTTGTTCTATCCGGAATTGATATGTCAGTACGCCTTTTACCGGCTTTTCGCCGTTTTCGGCGATCAGTTCGGCATCCCAATACCCTTGGGTCGGAGGCAGCCCTGTTGCGCGGATGATGGCCCCGCCTGGTGTTTTTTCGACCGACAGGGAAACCACCTGTTGCACCAAGGCGCGATTATCATTGATCACGGTGGGGTCGGGCAACACAGTCAGGGTTTCTTCGGTGCTGCCGCGTTTGAACCAGTTGAACGGGTTCAGTTTGGTGGCACAGCCTGTCAGCACAAGCGTGCCCAGCAAAATTGCAGCGATCGGTGTTCTCATGGTGTCAGGCCCCTTCGTTCCATGTAACCGAATTAGCCGATTATGCAGGGTTTGAAAACCCGCCTTACGCGGTCTGGACCTTTTTGCTTTGGCCCACTATCTGATGGGACACAAAATGAAGGAGCAGGCAGATGGCAACCGAAGCCTTTGAAGACATCGTAGAGAACTTTGAGTTTCTGGACGATTGGGAGGACCGCTATCGGTTCGTGATCGATCTGGGCAAGGCGATGGCCCCGCTGGAGGACGCCCTGAAGGTGCCCGCGACCAAGGTTGACGGCTGCACGTCTCAGGTGTGGATCGCAGCGCAGGTTGACGGCACGGGGCCGGGGGCTGTGTTCCGGTTTCGCGGCGACAGCGATGCAATGATCGTGCGCGGTCTGGTGGCGGTGCTGACGGCGCTGTTCAACGGGTTGAGCGTGGCCGAGGTGCTGAAGGTGGATGCAGGCGGCGAGTTGGCGCGCCTTCAGTTGAACGACCATCTGTCGGCACAGCGCAGCAACGGGTTGCGGGCGATGGTGGAACGCATCCGCAAAATCGCAGGCGAGGCAGCGGCGGGTTAGGTTGCGACCTGATCCAGTGTTGTTGCCAGATCACCATATCCGGTAAAACGCCGCTCATAGGTCAGCCCCATGCGTCTGGCGCATTCGCGGGCTTTTTCATCCAGTTCGGGCGCATTAGTTTGCGCCTGATACACCAGTTTTTCGTAATTGCCGAAATACATTTCCAGCAATTCGGGGTGCCGGTCCAGCCCCATCGGTTTCCAGACAAAGGCATCAAACTGGCGAACCAGAAAATCGGTCAGGTAAAAGGCCGTGCATTCGCCTTCGGCTATTTTGGCGAAGGCATCATTGCCCTCGTAGAACGAATAGCAATGCGGCCCCTGCATCATTTCCACGCCCAATTCCGCACATTTTTTCTGGAGCAACCCGCCGGTGCCGCAATCGGCGTAAACCACGAATATTTCGTCATAATCCGCACGGTGCTTGTGCACCATTTCTTCGACTGCAGCGGGGATACGGTCGGGATAAAGGTGCAGGTTTGCGGGCAGGCAGGTCAGGCTGATGTGATCCCAGCCATTCCGTTTGATCAGCGACAGGATTTCATGCGCCAGCGCCCCGCAGGCCAGCAGCAGAATGCGGGCCTTGTCCCCTATGGGGGCAAACCCGCTTTCGGTTAGCGTTTTGTCGTCAGGTGTCATGATCCCGCCTTGGCGGATCAGCCCGCCGCCATCTGGTTATGTTTGCGCAACATCAGGTCTTTGGCCGTTTCCACCGCAACCGCCGCATCGCGGCAATAGGCGTTGGCGCCGATGGCTTTGCCGAATTCCTCGTTCAAGGGGGCGCCGCCGACCAGCACGATGTAATCATCGCGGATGCCTTTTTCGACCATCGTGTCGATTACGACCTTCATATAGGGCATGGTGGTGGTCAGCAGGGCAGACATGCCCAGAATGTCGGCGTCTTCGCGGGTCAGGGCGTCCAGATAATCCTCGACCGGATTGTTGATCCCCAGATCGACCACCTCGAAACCGGCCCCTTCCATCATCATCGAAACCAGATTTTTGCCGATGTCGTGGATGTCGCCTTTAACGGTGCCGATTACCATTTTGCCCATGCGGGGTGCGCCGGATTCGGCCAGCAGCGGTTTCAGGATGGCCATGCCGCCCTTCATTGCGTTGGCGGCCAACAGAACCTCGGGGACAAACAGGATGCCATCGCGGAAATCGTGCCCGACGATGGTCATGCCGGCAACCAGCGCTTCGGTCAGAACGCGGTAGGGTTCCCACTTGCGGTCCAGCAGGATGGTCACGCCTTCCTCGATTTCCTCTTTCATGCCGTCATACAGGTCATCGTGCATTTGCAGCACAAGTTCGTCATCAGACAGTTCGGACAGGATCAGATCGTCTTCTTCGCTCATGGTTTTATTCCCTGACAGGCGCGCGTTGCGCGGTTTCCTTTTTGCCCAGATTGGCGGTTTGTCGCTGGCCGGTATTGGCCACTTGCGACATGGACCGTTCCGGCAACGACTAAATATAGGCTAACCTCTGTTGCGGCGGCGGTTCTTGCGGGCGGCGGGGGTGGCGTCATCTGTGCCATCCGATGCCGAGGAAAACCCGCCAAGCACGTCGGCAATGGTTTCCAGCGTCGGGCGGGGGCCGGGTGTGCGGGCCTCGAGCGCGGCGCGCATGGCGACCAGATGTTCGGGTGTGGTGCCGCAGCAACCGCCAATGATCGTGGCACCGCAATCGGCGGCCAGGCAGGCGTATTTTCCCATCAGCTCCGGTGTGCCGTCGTAATGGATGTGGCCATCGTGGAATTTCGGGATGCCGGCGTTGCCTTTGGCGATGATCGGGCGTTCCGACCCTTGCGCGGCAAAGCCAAGGATGGTGCGCAGCAGGTCGGCTGCCCCGACACCACAGTTGGCACCGTATGCAATCGGCGGGGTCTTAAGCTTTTCGACCATATCGACCATGCCGGCCGACGTCAGGCCCATCATGGTGCGTCCGGCGGTATCAAAGCTCATCGTGCCACACCACGGCATATCGGCCAGTGCAAAGGCTTCGGCGGCGGCTTTGTATTCTTCGGGGGCGGAAATGGTTTCGCACCACAAAACGTCCGCGCCACCTTCTTTCAGGCCCTCGGCCTGTTCGTGGAAAATTTCGACGGCCAACTCGTGGGTTAATTCCCCCATCGGGGCCATGATTTCACCGGTCGGCCCGACCGAGCCTGCAACCACGATGGTCCGGCCCGATGCATCGGCCACCTCGCGGCCCAGTTCGGCCGAAATGCGCGACAATTCGCGGGCGCGGGATTGCGCGCCATGCAGTTTCAGGCGCGAGGCATTGCCACCAAAGCTGTTGGTCAAAAACAGATCACTACCCGCATCCACCGCACCACGATAAAGCGCGCGGATTTTATCGGGATGGTCGACATTCCACAGTTCGGGCGCATCACCCGAGCTTAGGCCCATGTTGAACAGCGTTGTGCCGGTGGCACCGTCCGCCAGAATCCAGTCCCGTTCAGCCAGCATACGCGATAGGGCGTTGGTCATTGAAAAAACCTTTCATGCACGAAATAAGGCCGCGCAATGGCGGCTGTTGCAGGTCCAATGCCACGGCAAGGGCATCAGTGCAAACGCATATTGATCATAATGATCTTGAAAATGGCGTTAAGATTAGCGGCCGGTTGCGATGAAAATCTGAAATTCCATCAAAAAAGGCACCTGTAAAAACAGATGCCCCTTGTCTTGGTTCTACAATCGCCAATCAATCTTCGGTCATGATCTGTTTTTTTGCTTCGGTAAGAAATTCGTCCATCTTGGCCCAGATTTCATCTGTATCCGATTTGTCGCCCAGATCGGCAGCAACCTTGCGCACAACATCCTCGTGGCCGGCTTCTTCAAGATCGGAAATAACCACTTCCTTGGCATAGGCCTCGGCCTCGGCCCCGGTTTTGCCCAGTTTTTCAGCAGCCCATAGCCCCAACATCTTGTTGCTGCGGGCGTTGACCTTGAACTGAACGTCAGCGTCATAGGCGTATTTGTTCTCAAAGGCGGCTTCGCGTTCTTCAAAAGTGCTCATCATGTCCTCGTTCGAAAAAGTTTCGTGTTCCCGTCTGATATGCCCTTGCAAGCCACATATCGCAAGGGGGCAGCGACAGTTTATCGCCACGAACCTGCTATTGCGGGATTGCGGGATGGCAGGGCATGTCGTATAGGCGCGGGCAACAGGCACTTAATTTCTGCCCCCGACCGGATCGGAGACCTCATGTCGCGACGCAAGATGATTTACGAAGGCAAAGCCAAAATCCTGTACGAAGGCCCCGAGCCGGGGACGTTGGTGCAATATTTCAAGGATGACGCCACCGCCTTTAACGCCGAGAAGATGGATGTGATTGACGGTAAGGGCGCGTTGAACAACCGCCTAAGCGAATTCTTTATGAAGGGTCTGATGCAGATCGGTGTGCCGACCCATTTCATAAAACGTCTGAACATGCGCGAACAATTGATCCGGCAGGTGGAAATCATTCCGCTGGAAGTGATCGTGCGCAACGTGGCTGCCGGCTCCATCTCCAAACGTCTGGGGATCGAGGAAGGCACACAACTGCCGCGCCCGATTGTCGAGTTTTCCTATAAGGATGACGCCTTGGGCGACCCGCTGGTGCCCGAAGAATATATCATCGCCTTTGGTTGGGCCAGTCAGCAGGATCTGGATGACATCGTGTCGCTGGCGCTGCGGGTGAATGATTTTATGTCCGGTGTGATGATGGCAGTCGGCATCAGGCTGATCGATTTCAAGATCGAAATCGGCCGTGTCTGGGACGGTGATTTCCAGCGGCTGATCGTGGCCGACGAAATCAGCCCCGACAGTTGCCGTTTGTGGGATGTCGAAACCGGCGAAAAGCTGGACAAGGACGTGTTCCGCCGCGATCTGGGCAATCTGGCCGATGCTTATACCGAAGTGGCACGTCGTCTGGGTGTGTTGCCTGTGAACGGGCCACAGCCCGGCAAACCAACGCTTGTCAACTAGGGGGATCAGGGGATGAAAGCGCGTGTGACTGTGATGCTGAAAAACGGGGTTCTGGACCCGCAGGGCGAGGCGGTGCACCACGCGCTGGACGCTTTGGGCTTTGACGGGGTGAACGGGGTGCGGCAAGGCAAGGTGATCATGCTGGATCTGGCCGAAACCGACGCTGCCGTCGCCGAGAAAACCGTGGGCGAGATGTGCGAGAAGCTGCTGGCCAATACGGTGATTGAATCTTACAGCATCGAGATACTGTGATGCGGGTCGGGATTGTCGTTTTTCCGGGGTCCAATTGTGACCGCGATCTGGAAGTTGCCTTTCGCGCCGCCGGTGCCGATGTCACGATGATCTGGCACAAGGAAACATCCCTGCCCAAGGGGCTGGATATGATCGGTGTTCCGGGTGGATTTTCCTTTGGCGATTATCTGCGCTGTGGTGCGATTGCGGCGCAATCCCCGATTTGCCGCGCGGTGGTCGATCATGCCAAGGCAGGGGGCTATGTACTGG